>JANMQZ010000153.1:0-40839 GCA_031370755.1 Actinomycetes bacterium | reverse complement strand
TCAGGGCCAGCGGCAGCGTCACGCACACGGACGCAACGGTGAGCACGCCGGCGAAGAGGTAGATCCAGCCCGCGAACCACGAGTACGTTCTCCCCGCCACGTACTTCGTCCACTGGAACACCGAGCCGGCAACCGGATAGTGGCTCGAGAGCTCCGCAAAGCCGAGCGCGACGAAGAGCTGCCCGATCGCGACGATCGGCCAGCTCCAGATGAAGACACCGCCGACGGTGGTCAGGCCGAGGAAGAAGAGCGCGAAGATGCCGGTCGACGGCGAGATGTAGGCGAACGCGACGGCGAACGAGCTGAAGACGCCGAGACTGCGCTTCAGCTCCTGCTTGTAGCCGAACCTCGCAAGGTCCTGCTCATCGCGGGACATTCCTTCCATCGGTAGCCCTCCTCGGTCGTTGTGACCCCGGATTGACTCACGGCTGCCCAGTTCGTGTCAATGCCCTCGATCCCTACGTGAGCGAAAGCAGCGCGATGCCTCCGGCCACAACGGCGGCGCCCGCAACCCGCGCACGGCCGACCGGCTCGGCGAGAAAGCGCCCTGCGAGAAGCGCAGTCACGACGACGCTCGTCTCACGCACGGCGGCGACCGGCGCTGCGGCCGCGCGCTGAAGCGCGAGCAGAACGAGGCAATACGCGCCGAATGTCGCCACGCCGGCGACGAACGTCGACAGGCGCAGCTCGCTACGCAATGCGTGGCGGCCCTTCGCGAGAGCGACGAACGACGCGTACGCGACTGCCGGCCCGATCATCGAGATCTCGAGGTACGGCAGCGCACCGGCGTAGCTGACGCCGCGCTTGTCGACAAGCGTGTACGTCGCGATCACGCACGCGATCACGAGGCCGAGCGCGACACCGCGCCCCACGCTCGGGCGCAGCCCCCGGACGAGCAGGACGCCGGCGCCGACGAGCAGCACGCCGACGACCTGGCCCGCGGACGTGCCGTGACCCAGCACCACGATGCCGAGCACGAGCACGAGCACCGGCGCGACACCGCGGGAGATCGGATAGACGACCGACAGCGCCGCCACGCGGTAGGCCGTGACGAGCAGCGCGAAGTAGACGAGCTGAAGCACGCCGCTCGCGACGAGGTACGGCCAGACCGACCGGTCCATGCGGAAGGTCAGCCAGGCGGGGATGGCGAAGACGGCCTCCGCCGTGAGGAGAGCGACCGCCGTCGCCGCCTGCGGGTCGCGCGCGCGGGCGAGCAGCACGTTCCAGAGCGCGTGCACGAACGCGGCCGTGAGCGCTAGCAGCAGGGCCGACGTCGGCATCCGCCAACACTACGATGCTCACCCGATGGCGACCCGCGCGCTGATCTTCGACTTCAACGGCACGCTCTCCGACGACGAGCCGATCCTCTGCGAGATCTTCATCCGCCTCTTCGCCGAGCACGGCAAGCCGTTGTCGGCGCAGGAGTACTTCGACGAGCTCGCGGGCCTCTCCGATCCCGAGATCGTCCGCACCTGGCTCGGGCGTGACCACCCCGACGTCGACGCGGTGATCGCCGAGCGCGTCGAGCGCTACCGCGCGGCCGTCGCCGGCGGCTCCTCGGTGCACGAGCACACGCGCGAGGCCGTCCGCTACGCCGCCGAGCGCGTCCCGCTCGCGATCTGCTCCGGCGCCGCGCGGACGGAGATCGAGCCGGTCGTCGAGGCGTCGGGCCTCGCGCCGCTCCTGCGCGGCATCGTCAGCTCCGACGACGTCGTCGAGGGGAAGCCCGACCCCGAGGGCTACCTGAAGGCGCTCGAGCTCCTCGACGTCGACGCGGCGGACGTCACCGTCTTCGAGGACACCGAGGCGGGAATCGCGTCGGCGCGTGCCGCCGGCATCGGCCGCATCCTCGCGATGACGGGCACGCTCGACCCGAGCCGGCTGCGCGAAGCCGACGAGCTGATCGACCGCATCGACCTCGATGTCATGCGCCGATGCTTGTCATAGCGCACCGCGGCGTCTCCTCCGAGCTCCCCGAGAACACGCTCCCAGCGTTCGAGCGCGCGATCGAGGTCGGCGCCGACTACGTCGAGCTCGACGTGCACGCCGACAGGGACGGCCGGCTCGTCGTCACCCACGAGCCGCCACGCACCGGACGGGACTACCCGACCCTCGAGGCGGCGCTCGACCTGATGCGCGGGCGCATCGGGGTCATGGTCGAGCTGAAGACTCCGAGCCGCTACCGCAGGCACCGCGTCGTCGCGCGCACGGTCGAGCTGCTCGGCCCGGACGACGCGCTCGTCTGCTTCCAGCGCGCTGCGCTCGAGGAGGCGCGCGCGCTCCGCCCCGGCCTCCGCACGGTGCAGCACGTCGGCTTCGCCGTCTCGATTCGCGGCGCGCGCGACGCCTGGGCCGCCGGCTTCTACGACCCGCGCGTCACGCGCCGTGGGATCCACGCCGCGCAGGCGCTCGGCCTCGTCCCGCTCGTCTACACCGTGAACGACGAGCAGCGGATGCGCGACCTCGCCGACGCCGGAGCCGCCGGCATCTTCACCGACGTGCCGGCTACGGCTCTTCGTCTATTTCGGGCAGATCCTCGTTGAGCTCGAGGATCCGCACGCCCTCCGTCGGCAGCGCGGCGGCCACGCGCGTCCCGACCGGGAGCCCGAGCGCGGTCTGCGTCGGCACGTCGGCGATCACGTCGACGCCGGTGCCCAGGATCTTGAGGCGCGTCACCGGCCCGAGGAATGTCTGCGTGACGACGTCGCCGACGAGCGTGTTCCCTGTCGAGGCGGCGCCGTTCGCGGGCGTGACGCCGACCGTCTCCGGCCGGACGAGCACGAGAACGCGCTGACCCTTCGGCCGCCCGCTCGCGGCCTCGATACGGAGCATCTTCCCACCGTGGTCGACGCCGCCGTCGACGACGGTGCCTTCGAGCCGGTTCATCGTGCCGATGAACTCGGCAACGAACGGCGTCGCGGGAGCGCTGTACATCTCCGCGGGCGAGCCCATCTGCTCGATGCGGCCGCCGTACATGACCGCGACGTGGTCGGACACCGACAGCGCCTCTTCCTGGTCGTGCGTGACGTACAACGTCGTGATGCCGAGCTCGAGCTGGATGCGCCTGATCTCCTCGCGCAGCTGCACACGCACCTTTGCATCGAGCGCCGAGAGCGGCTCGTCGAGGAGCAGCACGCGCGGCTCGATCGCAAGCGCGCGCGCGAGCGCAACACGCTGCTGCATGCCGCCGGAGAGCTGATGCGGGTAACGGTCGCCGGCATGGCCGAGGCCGACGAGCTCGAGCAGCTCGCTCACGCGCGAGCGCCTGTCGGCCTTGTCGCGCCCGCGGATCTTCAGGCCGTACTCGACGTTCTGCCGCGCCGTCATGTTCGGGAAGAGCGAGTACGCCTGGAAGACCATGCCCATGTCGCGCTTGTTCGGCGCGACATTCGTGACGTCTTTGCCGTCGACCACGATCCGGCCCTCGTCCGGCCGGTCAAAGCCTGCGACGAGACGCAGCGCCGTCGTCTTGCCGCATCCCGACGGCCCGAGCAGCGAAAGGAACTCGCCCTCGCCGAGCTGGATCTCGATGCCGTCGAGCGCCTTCACGGTGCCGAAGTCGCGATGCAGGTTCTGCAGCTCGAGGAATGCCATCAGTGCTAACGCCCTCCTGCGATTACGGCGCTGCGGGCGCCACGTTTACGTCCGACGAGGAGCAGCGAGAGCATTGCCGCCCAGGTTATGCCGAAGCTCAGCAGCGTGAGCGCGCCTGCCGGGAAGCCCTGCGACTCGTTCACGTACTGGATGAAGATCGGGAAGGTGTTGAAGGCGGCGAGGTTCGCGATCGTGAACTCACCCATGACGATGGCGAGCGTGAGGAACGACGCCGCGAGCGCAGCCGCGCGAATGTTCGGCAGGATCACCCTGAAGAGCGTCGTCGACCACTTCGCCCCGAGACTTTGAGACGCCTCCGTGAGCGTGTGCACGTCGATCGACCGGAAGCCCGCGTCGAGCGAGAAGAACATGTACGGGAACGCGAGGATCACGTAGGCGCCTGCGAGGAAGCCCCACGGCTTCGCATAGAACCAGTCGGGGGTTCCCTTGAAGAAGCGGAGCAAGCCGACGACCATCACGATCGGCGGGACGACGAACGGGATCAGAGCGAGAAACGCGATCACCGGCCGCAGCCGCGGCACCTTCAGGTGCACCCAGTAGATCGTCGGCACGAAGAGTGCGAGGCTGATCACGATTGTCTCGAGCGCAAGCAGCGCTGAGATCTTTAGCGACTGCCAGAAGCCGTGGTTGTGGATCACCCAGCTGTAGTTGTCGATCGTGCAGCACTTCCCCGTCTGGTTGCTCTTCAGGCTGAACAGGAACGTCGCGACCAGCGGAATGAGGAAGTAGGCCGCGGCGATCAGCAGCCAGAGCAACGCCGACGGCGCGATGAAGCGCCGCGGCTTCATTTCGCCCACCGGGCCGCGCGGCGCTGGAGCGGGATGTAGAGCAGCATCATCACCGCGAGCACGACGAACATGCCGAACGCCATCGCCTGCGCCAGATGCGGGTTGTCGAGCACGTTGCCGCTGTAGTACGCGCCAATCAGGATCGGCACGAGGTTCACGGTCCCCGATGTGAGGCTGTACGCCGTCGCATAGGCAGCGAACGCGTTCCCGAAGAGCAGGATGATCGCGCCGAGCAGCGACGGCATCAGAACGGGCAGGCCGACGTAGCGCCAGAACTGCAGCTGCGACGCGCCGAGATTTGAGGATGCCTCACGCCATTCCTTGCGCAGCCCGTCGATCGCCGGCGCGATGACGAGGATCATCAGCGGAAGTTGGAAGTACATGTACGCGAGCTCCACGCCGGTCTTCGTGAAGAGGCTGAACCCGTGCTCCGTGAAGTCGAAGCCGTGGTCGCGGAAGAGCACGGTGATGATCCCGAGCGGGCCCAGGGTTGCGATGAATGCAAAGGCGAGCGGGATGCCGCCGAAGTTCGCGGCCACGCCGGAGAACGTCGTGAGGCCTGAGCGGATCCAGCGCGGCGTCCCGTCGCGAATTGCCGCGTAGGCGACGAGGAGGCCGACAACGCCGCCGATCACTGCGGTGACGAGGCTGATCTCGATGCTCGTCTTGTACGCGTCGATGTACGGGTGGTTGAAGAGCACCCGGAGGTTCTCGAACGTGTAGCCCTTCCCCTTGCTCTGGAACGCGCCGACCAGCACCGCGCCCGCAGGCAGGAACAGGAAGAGGATCGTGTACGCGAAGAACGGCAGCGTGCCGACCCACGCGAGAGAGAGGCGTCTCCGGCCGGACAGCGCGTCCGGCCGGAGTGCCTCGGGTGCTACGTCCGTCGCAATGGCCGGTTACCCGACCTTTGACGGCCAGTCGGTGGCGATCTTCGCCTTCCCGGCGGTCTGCTGGGTGAGGCTCGCGAACTTCGCGCTCGCGTAGAGCGTCGGAGCCGGCAGCGCGTTCAGCAGCGCCTTCGGGAGCTTATTGCGCTTCGCGAGGTCGTTGAACCGCGCCGGATGCGCGAAGCCCTTCAGGTAGAGGATCTGCCCTTGGTCGGAGTAGATGAACTCCTCCCAGAGCCGCGCCGCCCACGGATGCGGCGCCGACGCGTTGATCGCCTGCGCGTAGTAGCCGCCGTAGACGCCGTCGCTCGGGATGTTGACCTTCCACCGAGCCGCCGGGAACTCGGCGACGTACGCGAGGTTGTTGTAGTCCCAGTCGATCGAGATCGGCGTCTGGCCGGACGCAACCGTCTGCGGCGTCGTGCCGACGGGAATGAAGTTGCCCGACTTCTTCAACTGCGAGAAGAAGTCGATGCCCGGGCCGATGTCCTTCACCGAGCCGCCGTTGCCGAGCGACGCCGCGAAGACGCCTGCGACGGCCGAGTTCGACGTGAGCGGGCTGCCGTTCAGAGCGACCTTGCCCTTGTACTCCGGTTTCAACAGGTCCTTCCACGTCTTCGGCGGGTTCGAGATCAGGTTCTGGTTGTAGCCGAACGAGATCGCGCCCCAGTAGTCGCCGTACCAGAAGCCCCGCGTGTCCTTCATCGAGCGCGGAATCGTCGAGAACGTCGACGGGAAGTACCTGCCGTAGAGGCCCTCGCGGGCGCCCGACACGGCGAACGCAGGACCGACGTCGACGACATCCGGTGCGCGCGAGTCGCCCTTGAGCGAGCGAACTGCCTCGTTCTCCTGCGCAGAGCTTCCGTTCGGGTTCTGGTTGTCGATCGGGATGCCGTACTTCTTGGAGAAGGTCGTCATGATCTCGCCGTAGTTCGCCCAGTCGGGCGGCAGCGCGATCGTGTTGAGCTTGCCTTCCTTCTTCGCCTGCTTGACGATCTCCGTGAGCGAGAAGCCACGGCCCTTGAGCGGCGGCGCGGCTTCGCCGAGGCGGCGTGCACCGAGCGCCACAGCGGGGCTCGAGAGAACCGTCAGGCCGGCGGCCGCTGCGAAGCTGCGCTTCAGCATCTGCGACCGGCTCATGTCCATTTCCTGAAGCTTGCGCCAGAACTCCTGCTCTTGCGCCTCGTAATCTTCCATGCGAACCCTCCCGGTCCGGGAATGTGAACGTGTGGTGATCACAGCACGTCCGGCCCCCGGTTTCAATGGGGATACGCAGCCCTGTCACCCCCTGTTCACCAGAGCGTTAGGGTCGCTCTCGTGACTCCGTTCGAGGGCGACGGCGTCTGGCTGCGCTGCGCCCTGCATGCACATACGACGAACTCCGACGGCGAGTTGGCCCCGGACATGCTCGTGCGCCATTACGAGTGGGCAGGCTACGACGTGCTCGCGATCACGGATCACTGGGTCAGGACGGTCGAGCCTTCGACCCGGAAACTGCTCGTGATCCCGTCGACGGAGCTGAACGCGGTGGCCGATGGTCACGATGCGCACGTACTCGCGCTCGGTGTCGAGTCCGACCCCGAGCCGCCCGACGCGTTCGCGCCGCTCACCGACGTCGTGGCCTGGATCCTGGAAAATCGCGGCGTTCCGTACCTCGCGCACACCTACTGGAGCGGACTCCGAACCTCCGAGTGGGAGGCCTGCGAGGGCCTCCTCGGCATCGAGGTCTGGAACACGGGCTGCGAGCTCGAGATCGGCCGCGGCGACTCGTCGGTGCACTGGGACGAGGCGCTCGAATCCGGGCGTGCGCTCTTCGCGCTCGCGACCGACGACTCACACCACCCCGGGTACGACAGCGGCTTCGCGTGGACGATGGTGCGCGCGGCGGAGCGCTCGCAGGCGGCCGTGCTCGACGCATTGCGCAGCGGCCGCTTCTACGGCTCGACCGGGCCGGAGATCCACCATGTGGAACACGACGACAGCGCTGTCGTCGTCCGCTGCTCGCCTGCGCAGAGCGTGACGCTCATCTCGAGCCGCCATCGCGGCGCGCGCGCGAACGCGGGACGGCTCGGCTACCCGAACGCGTCGACCATCCTCGAGCGCGACTCGGCCGGCCTGATCACGGCGTGCAGGCTCGAGAAGCCGCCGCTCGCGCCGTTCGGACGCATCGAGGTCTGCGATCCCCAGGGGCGAAAGGCCTGGACGAACCCGCTGTGGACGACCGCGTAGCCGCGCTCGAACAGCTCGCGTCGCGCGAATTCGACCTGCTCGTGATCGGCGGCGGGATCGTCGGCGCCGGCATCGCCGAGGCCGCGTCGGCGCACGGGCTCTCGGTGGCCCTCGTCGACAAGGGCGACTTCGCAAGCGCGACGTCGAGCGCGTCGTCGAAGCTGATCCACGGCGGCCTGCGCTACCTGCGGCTCGGCGACGTCGGGCTCGTCCGCGAGGCGCACTACGAGCGGAGAGTGCTGATGAACGTCGTCGCGCCGCACCTCGTGCGCCGGCTGCCATTCCTTTTCCCGTTGTACGAGAACGGCCCGTACCGGCCGTGGTTCGTGCAGAGCGGGATCCTCGTCTACTCGACGCTCGCGCGCGCGAAGCTCAACGGGCTCGTGAAGCTCGAGCGCGCGCACAAGCTCGTGCCGCAGCTCCACGCCGGCTCGTTGCAGTCGTGCGCGCTCTACGAGGATGCGTGGACGAACGACGGGAGGTTGACGCTCGCGAACATCCGCGCGGCGGCGGATCGCGGTGCGACCGTGCTGAACTACGCGGAGGTCGTCGGGCTCCGCCCCGTCGAGGTCGCAGCCGACGGGCGCGTGGTCACCGTGCGCGCGAAGGCGGTCGTCAACGCCGCGGGGCCGTGGGTCGACCGCGTGCGGCGGCTCGAGGATCCGAAGGCGCGCGCGTCGATGCGCTTGAGCAAGGGCGTGCACGTCGTCGTCGACGGCGGCGGCGACTGGAACGCGGCGTTGACGATCCCCCACGACAAGGTGCGCGTGAGCTTTGCCGTCCCGTGGGAGGGCATGCTCCTCCTCGGCACGACGGACACCGAGCACGACGGCGAGCCGGAGACGGTCGCGGTCACCGACGACGACGTGCGTCAGGTGCTGCGCGAAGCGTCGGTCGCGGTCGACGGCCTCGGCGAGCCGCGCGCGTCGTACTGCGGCCTGCGCGTGCTGCCGGGCGGCGACGGTGCCACCGCGAACGCGAAGCGCGAGACGGTGTTCTCCACGGGGCCGAGCGGCGTGGTCAGCGTCGCGGGCGGCAAGCTGACGACGTATCGCCGCATCGCGCTCGATGCTCTCGATCATCTCGGCGTGCGTGGCCTCTCGAAGAAGCCGCGGCCGCTCCCGGGTGCGGCAGGCCTCGACCGGATCGTCTGGCCCGTCGAGGTCGACCGCGCGACCCGAAACCATTTGCTGCACCTGTACGGCTCGCTCGCGCCCCAGGTGCTCGCCCCGGCGGCGGACGATCCGTCGCTGCTCGAGCCGCTCGTGCCGGGGCGGCCCGACCTGCGCGCACAGGAGCTCTACGCGCGCACGCGCGAGTGGGCGATCTCCGATGACGACGTCATGCGGCGGCGGACGACCGCCTGGCTCGCCGGAGTCCCTGCACTCCCCAGGCGGTGAGCGGGACGACAACGGCTCCCACGAACGCGACGCCGATCAGGATGATGAAAACTCCATAGCCGACGTCGCGGCCGTGCCTCGGCCAGTTCTCCGTGTGGTAGCGGCGGCCGCTGACCGGATCGTGGAGCGAGACGATCGAGCCGTCGCGGCGCTCCAGCTCGACGATCGTTCCTACTTCGGGGAAGGCGTCCTTGACCAGCGCGATCGGCTCCACCCGGTTCTCGGTCACGACATAGACGTCGTGGTCGTAGTCCCCCTTCTCCACGCGGCCGCGCTCGATGCTCACGCAGTTCGCGGTGCGCTGCGCCGTGCAGTGGATCGCCGTATTCGGGTCGTCGTACGCTCCGCCGACCTCACCCGATCCGTGCACGATGATCGCAGCGCCGCCGACGAGGATGCCACCGACGATCGCGATGGCGAGGAGCCAGCCGAGCGCCGTCTGCAGCAGCTCGCGGCCTGTCCACTCTTTGCCGCGAATCGTGAGCATCCGTCAGCCCGCCCGCGACCGAAGCGCCCGGAGGCCGGGCGAGCTGCCGCACCGGAGGCTCGGATTCGGATCGTCGAACGCGCCGGCGATCCTCGTCGAAGCGACGGCGAGGAAGAGGCAGATGATCGGCACGGCCAGGCTCTGCCCCCGGTCGGCGTCCCCCACGCTGTCGGTCGGCATCGGATCGGGATCGTATGACGCCCACGCCTCCACTGCGAACCGGACACAGGACTAGAGTCTCAGCCATGTCACCGCGCTATGCCAGGCTGACACGGCCGCTTGTGCGTGACGGCGGAGAGCTTAGGGAAGCGAGCTGGGACGAGGCGCTCGACCGCGCCGCGGCCGGCTTCCGGAAAGCACTCGACGAGGGCTCGGAAACGGGCGTCTTCAGCTGCTCGAAGGCGACGAACGAGCTCAACTACGCCGCGCAGAAGTTCTCCCGCGTCGTCCTGCACTCCAACAACATCGACAGCTGTAACCGAACCTGACACGCGCCCAGCGTCGTCGGTCTGGCGACGGTGTTCGGTGCAGGCGGCGGTACGAGCTCCTACGAGGAGACTCGAAACGCGGACCTGATCCTCCTGTGGGGCTCGAACGCGCGCGAGGCGCACCCGATCTTCTTCCACCACGTGCTGAAGGCCGTGCACAAGGGCGCGAAGCTGATGGTCGTCGACCCACGCCGCACGCCGTCGGCGCAGTGGGCCGACCTCTGGCTCGGGCTCGACGTCGGCACGGACATTCCCCTTGCGAACGCGGTGGCGCGGGAGATCATCCACTCGGGCCTTGCGAACACGGAGTTCATCGAGCGTGCGACGACCGGGTTCGAGGCGTATCGCGAATGCGTGGAGCCGTGGACGCTCGAGGAGGCGGAGCGCGTCACGGGAGTGCCGGCCGACGCGATCCGCGAGCTCGCGCATGCATACGGGAACGCGGGCCGCGCGCAGCTCTGCTGGACGCTCGGGATCACCGAGCACCACAACGCCGTCGACAACGTCTTCGCGCTCATCAACCTCTCGCTCCTCACCGGGCACGTCGGCCGTTACGGGTCGGGCCTCCAGCCGCTGCGCGGGCAGAACAACGTGCAGGGCGGCGGTGACATGGGCGCGCTCCCGAACCGGCTGCCGGGGTTCCAGTTGCTCGAGAACGACGCCGTGCGCTCGCGCTTCGAAGCCGCGTGGGGGTTCGACTTGCCGCCGCGAAACGGCAAGCACCTGACCGAGATGTTCGAGGCGATGGAGCACGGCACGCTGCGCGCCGTCTACGTGATCGGCGAGAACCCGGCGCAGGGCGAGGCCGACCAGACGCGGGCCGTTCGGCTGCTCACGGGCCTCGACCACCTCGTCGTGCAGGACCTCTTCCTGACCGCGACCGCGCAGCTCGCCGACGTCGTCCTTCCCGCCGCGTCGACGCTCGGCGAAGCGGAAGGCACCGTCACGTCGAGCGAGCGGCGCGTGCAGCGCGTCCGCAAGGCGCTCGACCCACCGGGCGAGGCCCGCGACGACGTCGCGATCGTCTACGAGCTCGCGCGCACGATGGGGCACGACCTCGGCAGCAACGCCGCGGAGGACGTCTGGAACGAGCTGCGCTCGCTCTCCCCCGTGCACGCGGGCATGAGCTACGCGCGGCTCGCGGAGCTCGGCGGCATCCAGTGGCCGTGCCGCGACGAGAACGACCCGGGCCAGCTCTTCATCCACGGCCGGCTGTGGGACGACGTGGTCGAAGAGCGCGCGCCGTTCCAGGTCGTGGAGCACTCGCCGCCCGTCGACCTGCTCGACGACGACTTCCCGCTGCGACTCACGACCGGGCGGCGGCTCGAGTCGTACAACACCGGCGTGCAGAGCAGCGGCTACGAGTCGCCGCTTCACGTCGGCGGCGAGGCGATCCTGCTCGCACCCGCGGACGGCGAGCGCTATGGCATCGCCGACGGCTCGCGGGCGCGCATCGTCTCGCGGCGCGGCTCGGTCGAGGCGCCGGTGCGCTACGACCCGCTGCTGCGGCCGGGCCTCGCGTTCATGAATCTCCACTTCCCGGATCTCGTCGCGACGAACGTGCTCACGATCGACGCGACCGACCCGAAGTCGGGCACTGCAGAGTTCAAGGCGACCGCCATCCGCCTGGAGTCGGTCTAGCGATGGACCTTCGCCTCCCGCTCGCGGAGCCGACCGACGCCGAGCGCGAGGCGATCGACGCCGTCGTCGGTGCAGCCGCTGCGAACGGAAACCGCGTCGCGCGCGCCGACCGTGAGCGCAGGCACCTGCTCCTCCCTGCGTTGCGTGCGGCACAGCGGCGCGTCGGCTGGGTGAGCGAGGGTGCGCTCGGGTACACGTCGCGGCGGCTCGACGTCCCGCCCGCCGACGCATACGGCGTCGCGACGTTCTACGCGCTCATCGCGCTCGAGGAGCGTCCCACCGACGTGCTGCACGTCTGCACCGACCTCGCGTGCCGCCTCAAGGGCTCGGTCGAGGTGCCGGAAGGCGCGCACCCGTCGCCGTGCCTCGGCCTGTGCGAGCGCGCGCCGGCGTCGCTGCGCACCGTCGCAGGCCCGGAGCCGCGCGAGCTCCAGCTGCCGGAGACAGGCCCGCCGCTGCCGCAGGCGGGCGAGCCTGGCCTGCGGCTTCTGCGCCGCATCGGCGCGGGCGTCGATCCTGAGTCGCTCGACGCGTACCGCGCGCACGGCGGCTACGACGCACTGCGGCGCGCACTCGAGCTCGGCCCGACCGGTGTCGTGCGCGAGGTCTCCGAGTCGCACCTGCTCGGCCGCGGCGGTGCCGCGTTCCCGACGGGCGCCAAGTGGGAAGCCGTCGCGAAGCAGGAGGCGCAGCCGCACTACCTCGTGTGCAACGCGGACGAATCGGAGCCGGGAACGTTCAAGGACCGCGTCCTGATGGAAGGCGATCCGTTCGCGCTCGTCGAGGCGATGACGATCGCCGCCTACGCGACCGGCTGCGAGCGCGGGTTCGTCTACGTGCGCGCGGAGTATCCGCTCGCCCACGCGCGGCTCGAGAACGCGTTCGCGCAGGCGCGGGAGAACGGCCTGCTCGGCAACGACGTCATGGGCGCAGGCTTCGCGTTCGACATCGAGCTGCGCATCGGCGCAGGCGCGTACGTCTGCGGTGAGGAGACCGCGCTCTTCCAGTCGATCGAGGGCTACCGCGGCGAGCCGCGGAACAAGCCGCCGTTCCCCGTCGAGGTCGGCCTCTTCGGAAAGCCGACGGTCGTGAACAACGTCGAGACGCTCTTCAACGTGCTCGACGTCGTGAACGAGAGCGGCGCCGCGTTCGCCGCGATCGGGACGCCCGACTCGACGGGTACCCGGCTCTTCTGCCTCTCCGGTCACGTCGAGCGTCCGGGCCTCTACGAGGTGCCGTTCGGCTTCTCGCTCCGCGACCTGCTCGACCTCGCGGGCGCCGCTCCGCCGAAGGCTGTCCTGCTCGGCGGTGCGGCCGGCTCGTTCCTGCGGCCCGACCAGCTCGACCTGCTGCTCACCTTCGAGGACGCGCGGGCTGCGGGAACGACGCTCGGCTCCGGCGTCGTGATCGTCTACGACGAGTCGGCCGACCTCGTCGACGCCGTCATCCGCATCGCCGAGTTCTTCCGCGACGAGTCCTGCGGGCAGTGCGTGCCCTGCCGCGTCGGCACGATCCGCCAGGAGGAGGCGCTGAAGCGGCTCGCGGCGGGCGCCGCGAACGGGAACGAGCGAGAGGTGCTCGCCGATCTCGCCGAGGTTATGCGAGATGCTTCTATCTGCGGCCTGGGCCAGACGGCCGCGAGCGCTGTCGCATCGGCCATGATCAACCTCGGAGTGCTCGCCGAATGACAGCTGTTTCCGTCGCTGCGCCGAGGCGCCTCCTCGAGATCACGGTCGACGGGCAGGCCGTCAGCGTGACCGAGGGCTCGACGATCCTCGACGCCTGCCGCCGGCTCGGCATCGAGACACCGACACTCTGTTATTCCGACACGCTTACGCCCGTGAACGTCTGCCGCGTCTGCGTCGTCGAGGTCGAGGGCGCGCGCGTGCTCGTGCCGTCGTGCTCGCGCAAGGTCGAGGCGGGGATGGTCGTCCACACGGACTCGCCGCGCGTGCGCACGAGCCGACGCCTCGTGCTCGAGCTTCTCGGCTCGTCGGTCGACCTCTCCACCGCTCCCGACGCGCAGCGATACCTCGGTGAGTACGGCGCGCAGCCGGGGCGATTCGGCGAAAGCGCGAGCGTTGCGCAGCCGGTGAAGGTCGACAACGACCTCTACGTCCGCGACTACTCGAAGTGCATCCTCTGTTACAAGTGCGTCGAGGCGTGCGGCGTCGACCACCAGAACACGTTCGCGATCACCGCCGCCGGCCGCGGCTTCGAGGCGCACATCTCGACCGAGTTCGACGTCAAGCTGCCTGAGTCGGCGTGCGTGTACTGCGGCAACTGCATTGCGGTCTGCCCGACCGGCGCGCTCATGTTCACGAGCGAATACGAGCTGCGGCAGGAAGGCAACTGGAACGAGGCGGAGCAGTCGCAGGTCGACACCGTCTGCCCGTACTGCGGCGTCGGCTGCAACCTGACGCTCCACGTGCAGAACGACGCGATCGTGAAGGTGACCTCGCCCGACGACCACGACGTGACGCGCGGCAATCTCTGCGTCAAGGGCCGCTTCGGCTTCCAGTTCGTCCAGAACAGGACCTAGTGGCGCGCTACCAGGTGCTCTACTGGCAGGACGTGCCCTCGGTCGTGAAGGCGTTCGCCGACGACGGCAGCGAGCGCAAGCGGCAGCTGCCCGACTGGTTCCAGCAGGAGATCGACAACCGTGCGATGACGCAGGGGCTCGTCGGCAGCGACGCGTACCTCGAGCAGTGGCGCTGGGGCGAGGTCCAGGAGCGTGACGGCTCGCCCGACGATGTGCTCGACGCGGTCGCGCGCGAGCTCGAAGCCGAGCACACGTGAGCCCGCGGCGCCTCTTCGCAGTCGGCGCGGGCGTGACGGCACTCCTCGTGGTTGCCGGCCTCGCAAGCCACGGCCGGCCACTGTCCGGCGGAGGCGGCGCCGGCCCGACCGCGACGTTCTTCGACTACGTCGCGACGACGCTCGGGATCTTCTGCGCGATCATGCTCGGCGTCGTCATCTGGGCGCTCTTCTCGGAGCGGACAAAGGGGACTCCGGTGCGGCGGAGCAATTGGAACCTGCTCAGCTACTTCGTCACCCTCGCCGGCGCGGCGGTGATCGCGTCGCTCCTCCTGCACACGGGCTTCGAGCAGCGGCTTCGCAAGGCGGCGGACGCGTTCGCGAAGCGCCAGCAGAGCGGTCAGGCGCAGGCGGGGCAGCCGGCCGGGAAGAATGTGCGCAACGCGCGGATCCGCTGGGACGAGATCGCGGTCGTCGTCGTGCTCCTCAGCGGCACCGCCGTCGTGCTGCTTGCAAGCCGCCGCACGAAGCGCCCGCCGCGCCCGTGGCTCTTCGGGCGCAGAGGCGAGGCGGTCTCGCTCGCACTCGACGAGTCGCTCGACGATCTCCGCGCCGATCCCGACCTGCGCCGGGCGATCGTCGCGGCGTATGCGCGGATGGAGCGCGCGCTCGAGAGCATCGGCCTCGGCCGGCGCCCGTCGGAGGCGCCCTTCGAGTACATCGGCCGCGCGCTCGCGAGCCTCGAAACGAGCGCCGAAGCGGCGGAGCGCCTCACGACGCTCTTCGAGTGGGCAAAGTTCAGCCACCATGAGCCGGAGCCGCACATGAGGGACGAGGCGATCGAGGCGCTCATCGCGGTCCGCGACGAGCTCCGCCGGCCCGCGTCCGACCCGGTGGCGGCATGAGGGTGCCTGACTCCGCGAAGCGGTGTCTGGCACCGCTTTCGAACCGGTGGCTCAGATGAGAAGCGAGCGAGCGCGCGTCGCGACGCTCGTCGGCGGCACGACGCTCGTGCTCGTCGTCATGCTCGGCATCCGCCCCGTCTCGTTCGAGCACATCGCAGCGGGGTACGTGCTCGCGCTCGCGGCGATTGCCATCGTCTCGCTCGTCCGGCAGCTCGGCAAGCGCGGCGAGTACCAGCCGCAGTCGCTCTTCGAGCACGCGCTCACGCGCAGGCCGGAGCAGCCCACGCGACCGCCGGAGCTTGTGCGGATCGAGCGCGAGATCACGCTCGGCACGACGAGTGCCGGGCACCTGCACACGCGGCTGCTGCCGCTCCTGCGCGAGGCCGCGAGCGCGCGCCTCGGGCCTCGCCTGACGCGGGAGCAGGTCGGTGACGACGCCTGGGAGCTCTTGCGCCCCGACCGTCCTGAGCCGGCCGACCGCAACGCCCCGTCGATCTCGATCCGCCGCGTCCGCTCGATCGTGACCACGCTGGAGCGGCTCTGATGGAGCTCACCGAGGTCCGCGAGCGCGCGTCGGCGATTCTCGACGAGATCGAGCGCTCCATCGTCGGCAAGCGCGACGCGCTCGAGCTGATCCTCGCCGCGCTGCTCTGCGACGGGCACGTTCTCCTCGAGGATTATCCAGGCCTCGCGAAGACGCTGATCGCGCGCTCGTTCGCGCAGTCGAGCTCGCTTCGCTTCTCGCGCATCCAGTTCACCCCCGACCTGATGCCCTCCGACGTGACGGGCTCCTCGGTGTTCGACCAGCAGCGCACCGAGTTCACGTTCCTGCCGGGGCCGATCTTCACGAACCTTCTCCTCGCCGACGAGATCAACCGCGCCCCGCCGAAGACGCAGGCCGCGCTGCTCGAGGCGATGCAGGAGCGGCAGGTGACGACGGAAGGCGAGACGCGCGTGCTCGAGGCGCCGTTCCTCGTCATGGCGACCCAGAACCCGATCGAGTACGAAGGCACGTATCCGCTGCCGGAGGCGCAGCTCGACCGGTTCCTCGTGCGCATCGGCATCGGCTACCCGAGCCGCGACGACGAGATCGAGATGCTCTCGCGGCGGCTCGAGCGCGGCGAGGACGAGGTCGAGCTTCGTCCCGTCGTCGACACGTCGACGCTGCTCGCGATGCAGCAGGCGCTCGAGCAGGTGCACGTCTCCGCTGCGATCGAGGGCTACATCGTCGATCTCGTCACGGCGACGCGCACGTCGAAGCGACTGGCGGTCGGCGCGAGCCCGCGCGGCAGCCTCGCCCTGTTGAAGCTCTCGCGGGCGAAGGCGGCGCTCGACGGCCGTGACTTCGTCGTGCCGGAGGACGTGAAAGCGATCGCGATCCCCGCGCTCGCGCACCGGCTGACGCTGCGCCCGGAGCTGTGGGTGCAGCGCGTGCGCGGTGAGGACGTCGTCGCCGAGGCACTCGAGACGGTCCCGACGCCGCCCGCCGAGGACTCCCTCCGCGCCGCAGGATGACGCGGTTCGACTCGCCGCGGCTCGTCCAGTACGGCGGGCTCGCTGCGGTCGGGCTGCTCGCGGGGCTCGTGCTCGGCCGCGTCGAGCTCGTCGCGGTCGCGGCGCCGTTCGCGCTCGCCTGCGTCGCCGGCGCGGCGCTCGCGCGTCATCCGGAGATAACCGCCACGCTCGCCCTCGAGCGCGAGCGCGCGCTCGAGGGCGAGGACGTGCCTGCGACGATCACGCTCTCGTCGCCCGTCGGCGCCGACCGCGTCGACGTCTACCTCCCGCTCCAGAACGAGCTGCGCGTGTCTGCCGGCAACCCGCGCGCAGTGCGGCTCGAGGCGGGCGAGGAGCACGCGCTCGAGCTCAGCCTGCACTGCGTGCGCTGGGGAGCGTTCCGGCTAGGCCCGGCGCTCGTCCGTGCGCGCGACCGGCTCGGCTTCCACTCGTGGGAAGCGCCCGTCGGCGTTGGACAGCCGCTGCGCGTGTATCCGAGCGCGGAGTCGGTGCGGACGATGCTCGCGCCGCTCGAGACGCAGGTGTTCATCGGCAACCAGGTCTCGCGGGCGCGCGGCGACGGCATCGAGTTCGCAGACCTGCGCGAGTGGGCGCCGGGCGACCGCGTCAAGAGCATCAACTGGCGTGCGAGCGCGCGCCGCAACGTGCTCTGGGTCAACCAGCAGCATCCGGAGCGCAATACCGACGTTGTGCTGTTCCTCGACACGTTCACCGACGTGAAGACGAGCGCGCGCGGGACGCTCGACGCGACGGTGCGCGCCGCGACGTCGCTCGCGCACCTCTATCTGCAGCGGAAGGATCGCGTCGGCGTCGTGAGTTTCGGCGGCTATCTCTCGTGGCTGCTGCCGGCGTCGGGCACGCAGCAGCTTTACCGGATCGTCGATTCGCTGCTCCAGATGGACGTCGTCCTGAGCTTCGCGACGAAGGGGATCGACGTGCTGCCGCCGCGCACTCTGCCGGCGAAGGCGCTCGTGCTCGCGATCACGCCGCTCCTCGATGCGCGCTCGGCGGCGGCGCTGCTCGACCTGCGCGCGCGCGGCTTCGACCTCGTTGTCATCGAGGTCTCCCCCGTCCCGTTCGTGCAGCCGGGGAACGACGAGCTGTCGCAGCTCGCGTACCGGCTGTGGCGGCTCTCGCGCGAGTCGCTGCGCCTGCGCTACGAGCAGGCGGGCGTGCCGGTCGTCGAGTGGGAGGACGGCGAGTCGCTCGAGGTCGTGCTGGAGGAGGTGACGGCATACAGGCGCTACGCAAGGCCCGTACGCGTGTGACGCTCGCGCTCCTGTCGGGGCTCTCGTACGTGGGGGTTGTCGCGTATGCGGCGTCGCGCGAGCCGACGCTTGCGCCGGTGATCTCGACGATCGGGATCTTCGGCGCCTTCCTGCTCGCGTTCGTGCTCGTGCGCGGGCACGACGACCTGCTCGGCTGGGCGCTCGCCCTCGGCGGCATTACGTACGCGGTCGCGCTCGTCGTGCACGGCACGCACGTCGACGCGGCCGCGCCGCTGATCGGCGCCGGGCTGCTCGTGTGCGGCGAGCTCGCGACGTGGTCGCTCGACGAGCGCTGGTCGATCGCGGGCGCGCGCGGTCTCCTCGCGGCGCGCGCGGGAGCGGTCGCCGTCCTCGCCCTCGCCGGCCTCGCCGCGGCGGCGCTCGTCGTCTCGCTCGCCGCCGCGCCCGCCGGCAACGGCCTCGTGTGGACACTCGTCGGCTCGGTGGCCGCCGTGCTCGTCGTCGCCGTCGCCGCCGTGCTCTCGCGCCGCTGAGGGCCACCCCGCTACACTGACCCGCGTTCCAGGGCGCATTCGTCTAGTGGCCTAGGACACCGCCCTCTCACGGCGGCGGCACGGGTTCGAATCCCGTATGCGCCTTCGAGACCCGCTCAACCAAGCCGAAAGCGCATGGTTGAGCGGGTCGTTCACTTGCGCGAGGCGCCTTCCGGCATCGAAGATGCGATCTTCCGTGAAGCGAGCTCTGACCTCTCTGACCGCCGCGGCCGCGATCGTCGCCGTCGTCGGCGCATCCGCGGCCGGCAGCACCGGCAACAAGTCTGCATGCCGCGCGCTGGTGGTGACGAAGCGCACGGTCGCGTATCCGCACTACACCACGATTCAGTCCGCGGTGAACGCCGCTCGACCGTGCGAGTGGATCCTGATTGCGCCGGGAACCTATCCCGGATCGGTCACGATCACGACGCCGCGGCTGCATCTGCGAGGGCTCGATCGCAACCGTGTCATCGTCGACGGGAGGCACCGCAAGGGCGTCAACGGAATCGAGGTCGTGAAGGCAGACGGTGTCTGGATCGAGAACCTGACGGTCCGGAACTTCGACAAGAAGGGCGACGAAGACGGAAACGAAATCTGGTGGAACGGTGGCGACGAGTCGGGCCAGGTCGGGCTCCACGGCTGGTACGGCAACTACTTGACGGCATACGACACCGGCCTGCAGGGCAGTTACGGGCTCTTCGCCTCGAACTCCGTCGGCGGCGAGTGGAACCACGTGTATGCGTCGGGCTTCAGCGACTCCGGCCTCTACGTCGGCGCCTGTCCGGACTGCAACGCGACGGTCTCACACGCCCTGGTCGAGCGGAATCAGCTCGGCTTCTCTGGCACGAACGCCGGCGGCCACCTGGTCGTCCAGGACTCGGTCTTCCGCAACAACGCGATCGGCGTTGGCCCGAACTCGCTTCCGAACGACCCACCGCCGCCTCAACTCGGAACGTGCGACTCGGCGCAGAACACGAGCGCGACACCGCTGTTGACGACGACGCAGCTGCGGCGGTGCACGATCTTCCGCCACAACACGATCACGAACAACAACAACCTGACCGTTCCGGCGAGCCCGTTCACCCTCACAGAAGGCTGGGGTGTCGGGTTGTTCGCGTTCGGCACGTACGGCGACCTCTTCCTGGGCAACACGATCTCCGGGAACCGCAACTTCGGCATCCTGGCCGTCGAGAACCCCGTCCCCTTCCCGCCGACCGCGGACACCATCTACTTCCAGCTCCAAGGCAACCGGTTCGATGCGAATCGGGTCAGCGGCGGCCGGGTCGCCGACATCGGCATGGCGGGCGGCCTGTTCGGCACGAAGCAGTCGGTGAACAACTGCTTCACGGGCAACGTCTACAAGACCTCGCTTCCAGCCGATCTCGGCCTCTGGAGCTGCGCAAACGCGACGACCCCGAACCCGGACGCAGCCGCGGCCGGGCAGGTATTGACCGCGGTTCTGAAGATGATGACGCAGTCAGCTGCCCGCAAGCAGCGCGGGCAGCCGGCGCCCCCGCCGCAACCGACGATGCCGAAGCCGTGTCGCGGGGCTCCGAAAAACCCACTCTGCTAGTCGCAGGCGACCCCTCGAACGGGCGATGCGCGCCACCTCGTCGCACGGTGGCGGCACGGGTTCGAATCCCGTATGCGCCTCTTCACCGAAGCCCCTGCGTAGCGGGGGCTTTTCCCCTTGCTGCTTCTTCTCACAGGGAAACACGAAGCACTCGGTGTCCCGCCATCTGCCTCGACCCCGGATACTGTGATCGGCCCTGATCAGCAGGGAACCCCAAGGTGACGCCCGCGACGAACGTCTCGCTCAAAACGAGGTGATTTTTCGATCCGTTAACGAGTCGATCCAGCAGCAAGCAATGCGGTTCGGGGGACTCAACGCCTACCAGTTCGTCTGCGAGTGCGCCTCGAGCGGGTGCTTTGAGCGCATTTCACTCACGCTCGAGCAATACGAAGGCATCCGACGCGAGGGGTCAACGTTTGTCGTTATACCCGGCCACGAGTACGACGAGATCGAGCTCGTCATCGACAGGCAGACCACCTACTCGGTGGTGCGGAAAGACGGAGCTGCCGGGATCATCGCGGAGTTTACGGACCCTCGTGACGGCGAATCCGACTGAGACCCATGATCGCACCCGGTCTCCCCGAAGCGTCAAATGCACCGACCCAAGCGAACCAGAGGAGATCATGACGGAACTCATTCAGCAGCGGAGCATGTTGATCATTCTGATCGCCGCCTGCTCGACCGCCAGAACGCTTTCGAAGCGGCTGACAACTCGATCGACAAGCAACTGCTTGAGGATCTCGTAACGATGATTGAACGTTCGGAGCAGGAGCTCAAGAAGGTCAACGAGCGAATAGCGGCCGCGTAGTCGCTCGCTCCCTCCTCCGCCGCGGCTGCGCGCGGCGCGCGCCGACACCCGGACCGCGTCACCCCATCCGATCCCGTGGCACGGCACACACGCAGCCCTATACCAAGTGAACGATTGCGACACGGGCGCGAATGCCGTATGCCTCTTCACCGAAGCCCCTGCTGAGCAGGGGCTTTTTCTAGGGCCGGCATGGCTTGCCGCGGTTCGGCACGATGGTGGCGTGACCGAGGACGACCCGTTCGCGGACGTGCTGAGCGCGAACGCGGCATACGCGCGCAGCTTCTCTCCGGCCGGCCTCGACGGGCGCGCGGCGCGCGGGCTCGCGGTGCTGACCTGCATCGACTCGCGGATCGACCCGCTCGCGATGCTGGGGCTCGAGCCCGGCGACGCGAAGATCGTCCGCAATCCCGGCGCGCGCGTCACCGACGACGTCCTGACCACGCTCATCGTCGCGACCTACCTGCTCGACGTCAGACGCTTGATGGTGATCGCGCACACGGATTGCCGGATGGTCGCTGCGAGCGACGACGAGCTCCGTCGTGCGATCAGCGAGTCCGGCGGCCCGGAGACATCCGAGCTCACGTTCTCCACGTCCGCCGACCAGACGGCAAGCGTCCGCGCCGACGTTCACCGCGTCCGCTCGTTCCCGCGCCTCGAGACTCTGCAGGTCGGAGGATTCGTCTACGACCTGACGACGGGCCTTCTCACGCGAATCTGCTGAGCCTGCACATTGCCTCGAACGGGCGATGCAGGGAACTCGTTGCCTGGGTACGTTTTACAGAGCCAGCACCATTATCAGCGGAGGTTCCTCATGTTCCACTATTCCGCTGCGGCCGTCCTCTTCACCCTCGCCTGCATGGCCGTCGTCACGCTCGTTACGGCGAGGATCCTCTTCCGGCACTGAGCCTGCCTTCACACGAGGCGGTTTGACGAAGGCCCCTGCGGGAGCGGGGGCCTTCTCTCAGTCGAAGGGTCTGCAGCGACGGCGCGCGTATCCGGAAAAACCCCGATCCTTGTGCCGATAAGTACGAAAGGGCTCTACCAGGCTCCAGCCAGGCTGCGCACTACGTTCCCCGCATGCGGCACCACATGCGCACGAGCAGGTTCCTCACGCGCGAACGCGGCGCGCTGCTCGCGCTCATGGCGATCGTCGGTCCTGGTCTCCTTGCAGGGGTCTCCGACGACGATCCCGCCGGGATCACGACCTACTCGATCCTCGGCGCGGACTTCGGCTACACGCTCCTGTGGGTCCTGCTGCTCTCGACGGGCGCGCTGATCCTCTTCCACGGCCTATCGATGCGAATGGGGATCGCTACCGGCAAAGGGCTCGTCGCCGTCATTCGCGACCGTTACGGCCGCCGTCCCGGTTGGCTCTCGGCCGCGTTCCTGATCGTCGCCAATCTCGGCACGACCGCCGCCGAGCTCGCCGGCATCGCGGCCGGTCTCCAGATCGCCGGTGTCCCGCTCCACGTCAGCGTCCCGATCGCTGCCGTGACGGTCAGCGTCCTCGTGATCGCCGGTAGTTTCCATCGCGTCGAGCATGTGCTGCTCGCAGTCTCGGCGATCTTCGTGACGTACATCGCCTCCGGTCTGCTCTCACACCCGAGTTGGGGCAAGGTCGGCAAGGGGCTCGTCGTCCCGAACCTCCCCTCCGACCGTCACGCAGTCCTCGTCGCCACCGCGACCCTCGGGACGACGCTCGCGCCGTGGGGGCTCGCGTTCATCCAGTCCTACACGGCTGACAAGCAGCTGACGCCGAAGGACTGGAAGCTGTCGCGCATCGACATCGTCACCGGTGCACTCCTCACCGGCGTCATCGGCCTGTTCGTCGTCATCGCCACCACCGAGACGCTCTACCAGAATCACCGTCACATCAAAGACGCGAAGGACGCCGCTGTCGCGCTCGCGCCGCTCGCCGGCCATCTCGCGTCGACGCTCTTTGCGATCGGCCTCGTCGGAGCCGGGCTGCTCGCCGCCGCAATCCTGCCGCTCTCGACCGCCTACTCCGTCGCCGAGTCGTTCGGCCACGCGGGCAAGCTCGACGGCAAGCTCAAGACCGAGCCGATCTTCTACGGGACATTCGTCGGCGTCACCGCTACCGCTGCCGGTCTCGTCATGATTCCCGGCGCGCCGCTGGTCCGGATCCTGTTCCTGACGCAGGCGCTGAACGCGGTGATGCTGCTGCCGCTCCTCGCGATGATCATCCATCTCTGCCGTGACCGCGAGACGATGGGCTCGCTCGCGATCGGGCGCGCCGCGACCGTCCTCTCATGGGCGACGTTTGCACTGATTGCGGCTGCCGTCGTTGCGCTCGGCGCCTACAGCGTTTGAGTCACCAGGTGCGGTACGTCTCGCGCGAGACGAAGATCCCGTGCCCGGCCCCGTTCGTGCACGTGATGCCCGTGCGTCGCGAGTCGCAGGTGAACTTGGCGCGGTGCCAGGACTGCCCGTATGGCAGCGTCACGTATTGCGGGCGGTACTTCCCGTTGTCGTAGAGGATGCCGCCCGTGCAGTTGAACTCGCCGCCTTTCGCCGGCCGGAGCGCGAAGCCGTGCCAGTCGACGCCCGAGCCGTCGGGGCGCATACACCTCGCCTGGAGCGCGGCCGCATAGGTCGAGTGCTGGATCGAGCAGAGCAGCAGATCCGGGCCACCGAACACGAGGAAGCACGAGATGTTCCCCGTCGGCGAGCGGATGCCGGGAAGCGGCGTCGTCGCGGCTGCACTGCCGGCGGCGGCGAGGGCGCCGGCACAGATCACGAGCAGCAGACACCGCCTCATGGACCGAGCGTACTCCGGACTCTCCCGCGATTTGCAAGGCTTCCGTATGGCGTTCATGAAGCGAACGGCACGAGCGGTGCGCCTGCTTCTTCGCGACGGCGGGCTGCCGCGGTGGTTGCGCGGTCTCGCCGCGGTCGGCGTCGCGCCGAGTCCCGGCCCGTTCGACGAGGTCGTGCTGCTCGTCGTCGCGGCGATTCTCTGGGTCGGATACCGCGACCGGTTGCGCGCCGCCTGGCGTGATGCCGCGCGCTGATCGAATCGTCCGGAGCGTGCTCTAGCCTCGATCGATGGCCGACCTTCATAGTGCGTTCGGCGACGATCCTTTCGGTCGCTTCGCAGAGAAGACGGCGCGCTTCTTCGGAACGCCGCGCTACATCATCGGGCAGACGATTGTCGTCATCGCCTGGATCGTCTTCAACTCGGTGGCGCTCATCCACCACTTCGACCCCCGCCCGTTCATCCTCTTGAATCTGATCTTCTCGACCCAAGCCGCGTACGCTGCGCCGCTGATCCTCCTCGCGCAAACCCGCCAGGCGGACCGCGACAAGATGCACGGCGAGATGATCGACAAGAAGCACTCGAGGCTCGAGGAAGCAGCGAAGGCCCAGACCGACAAGCTCGTCGGCCTGCTCGAGTCGAACACGTCGCTGACGCGGCAGGACAAGGATCTCACCGACGAGGTTGCGAAGCTGACGCGCGAGATCCACGCACTGCTGACGAAGCAGCAGTAGCGCGATTCAACGACCGCAACCTGCGTGAAAGCAGGTTGCTGAAAGCCAAAAGAGCGAAGAGCGCCCTACGCCGCCGAGAGATCCTCGACGAGCGGCCCGGTGTCGAGCGGTTCGTAGCCGAGGCGCCCGGCGACTTCTTCGCTCGTCGGGCGCGTTCCCTCGAGGAAGAGATCGCGCAGGATGTCGCCCGTCTTTTCGCTCCGCCACCAGTCGTCGCCGACCTCTTTCAGCAGGAACGTGCGCAGCTGCGCGGCGCGGATCCACGCGCGGAGGTAGTCCGCGGAGTAGAAGCCTGCATCCATGTCGGCGAGGTAGTTGCGCGGGTCGTAGCGGACTCCCGTCGCCTCGGTCAGAAGCGTCGAGTAGTTGCGCTCGGACGTGCCGCGCTCCTCGCCGAACGCCGACCAGAAGCCGAGCTCGTAGCGCAGCTTCGCGGTGTAGCGGCGGTAGAGCAACGCCTCGAGGAAGAGCGTGGCCTGTGCGTTCTCCTCGGCCTGAGCATCGGAAAGGCCGAAGTGCAGCGCGTGCCACGCCGGCTCGCGGGTGACGGCCTCGAAGATGTACGAGTAGATCTCGGTCAGCGCGTGATCGCGCGAGATGCTCCTGAACGTGAACGGCAGCCGCGGATCGACGCCGGCGTAGTGCAGCGCATGCCCGGCCTCGTGCATGAACGCCTGGTAATCCGACAGGCCGCCCTGCGCCCGCGTGATCAGATGCACGACATCCGGCGGATTCGACGGGATGACGCACGCCCGCGGGTTCTTCTGCGGCCGGTCCTCGACGTCGAGCCGGATGTTCGGAATCGCATTCATGTCGAAGCCGAGCGCAAGCGTCGTCGCCAGGCAGATGTCGACCGCGCCGTCCTTCGTATACGTCGACTCGAGCGGCGAGAGCCGACGCAGGTAGTGCACGTGCGCGTTCGACGGCACCGTGTCGCGCTCCGCGCCGAGCAAGCGGTCGAACCACTTCTCGCGCAGCCGTCCCCACGCGTCGGTCGACGCGTCAGCCGCGCCGACGAGCGCGCGCTCGAGCTCCGCCAGCGAGATGCCCTTCTCCTCTTCATTGCGGGCGATCGGGTCGGCGTCGCCCGACACGTCGGCCTCGAGCAGCTCGCGCGCTTCCAACAGCGTCCGCCGATCCGGGTTCAGCCTCGCCGACTCCGTCCGCTCGAGCTCGCCGAGCTCCTCACGGTCAGCGTACAAGTCGAGCACCGCAAGTCGCGCCTGCGCTGCACGCAGCGGCATCTCCTCGCCGCGAAACGTCACGCGCGCGCCGAGAAGCGCATTCTCGAGCGCATCCTCCTGCTCTGCGATCTCGGCGGAGATCACCCCGGCTTCGCAGGTCTTGCGCAGCCGGTACAAGCGCTCGCGCTCGTCGCCGCCGGCCGCCTCGGCCTCGTGCAGCGCGTCGAGCTGTTCGCGCGTGAAGAGGTCGCGATAGCGCGCGACGATCGCCGCCTGTTCCGAGACCTCCTTCTCGCCCACCCGTACCGCGCGCGCCTCCTCGGCACGCTCGAAGTAGTACTGCTGGAGCCGGGACTCGTACTCGGCTGCATCGCGAACCGTTGTTGTAGACATGAGCCGGAGCCTACCTGTCTCGCCCTGCGAGCCTTGCAACCGTCGCCTCGAGCTCGTCGATCGTGAACGGCTTGCCGAGGACGGCGTCCGCGATGCCCGAAACCGACTCGAGATCGGCGGAGCCTGTGACAACCGCGACCGGGATCTGCCGCTGACGCAGCTCTTCGAGCAGGGCCTCGCCGCGCTCGTTGCCGACGTGCATGTCGAGCAGAACGACGTCGACGTCGTCGGTCAGGTGCGCGCGCGCGGCCTCGAGCGTGCCGGCCTCCCGCACCTCGTAGCCGCCGAGCTCGAGATTGACCTTGCAGAGGAGCCGAATCGCCGGTTCGTCGTCGACGACCAGCACCACGTGTTTCGTCTTCCCCGTCGACACCGGGCGGCAGTCTAGTCAACGAAAACCGGGCCTTTCCGGAGGCCCCGTACCTTGGCCCTGCTCGCAGCCGTTTACCCCTTGAAATGGCAAAAAAGGACACGAGCCAAATGAGGGCGCTCGTGAGCCGGGGGGGCACGAAGCGAACCGATGACAACCTGCCGGCACCGTCGATGAAGTTCCGGCGCAAGTCGTGGCTGGAATTCCAGCGGGCGCTCGATCCATTGGCACCGCCCAAGCGGCTGCCTAGGACGCGACCGCGCTGAGCCGGGCGAGTGTCGCCTCACGCCCGAGCAGTTCGATCGACTCGAAGAGCCCAGGCGAGATCTTCGAGCCGGTGACGGCGATGCGAATCGGCTGGAAGCCCTGCCGCGGCTTCAGCCCGAGCTCTTCGAGCATTGCACGCAGCGCTGTCTCGATCGACTCGGCCGTGAACGGCTCGAGCTCCGCGAGCACGTCGCGCGCAGCCGCGGCGACTGCGCCGTCGCCGTCGACATGCGCTTCGATGTCGTGGAAGAAGAAGCCCGCGAACTCGGGAAACTCGCCGAGCTTCGCGATCTTCTCCTGGACGAGCGGCGCTGCCGCCCGAATCAGCTGCTCGTCCCAGTCGTAGCCCTGCTCGCGGAGACACGCGACGAGCGCGTCGGCGTACTCGTCGACGGGGAGCGCTCGCAGGTAGACGCCGTTCATCCAGTCGAGCTTGTCGTAGTCGAACTGCGACGGGCTCGGGCTGACGTGCTCGAGACTGAAGCGCTCGATCAACACGTCGCGGCTCATGATCGTCGTCTCGCCGTCGGGCGCCCAGCCGAGGAGCGCGAGGAAGTTGAGCAACGCGGGCGCGTAGTAGCCCTGCGCGCGCAGCTAGTCGACGCCGGTCGCGCCGTGGCGCTTGGAGAGCTTCTTGCCGTCGGAGCCCATCACGTTCGGCACGTGCGCATAGACGGGGAGCTCCGCACCGACGGCACGGATGATGTTGATCTGCTTCGGCGTGTTCGACACGTGATCCTCACCGCGGATCACGTGGGTGATGCCGTCCCAGACGTCCTCCATCGGCGAAGCGAAGTTGTATGTCGGTCTGCCGTCGGCACGAACGAGCACGAGATCCTCGAGCGACTCGTTCGGGAAGGAGATCTCGCCGCGCACTGCATCGACCCACGACGTCGTCCCCTCGTCGGGCATGCGGAACCGGATGGCGCCCTCGTCCTCGTACGCGACGCCGTCGGCGACGAGCTGCTCGGCGACGCGGCGGCAGTCGTCGAGCCGGTCGAGCTGGAACGTCGGCGGCTTGTCCCAGTCGAGGCCGAGCCAGGCGAGCGAGTCGAGCGCGTGCTGGACGGCGCCCTCCACCTCGCGGCTCGTGTCGGTGTTCTCGATCCGCACGAGGAACTCGCCGCCCTTGTTGCGGGCGTAGAGCCAGTTGAAGAGCGCGGTGCGCACGCCCCCGATGTGGAGCGCCCCCGTCGGGCTCGGTGCCATGCGAACGCGGACACTCATCGTCTGCCTATGGTAGAGCCGTGCCGCTCGCACTCGTCTCGGACATCCACGGCAACGACATCGCGCTCGCGGCGGTCGTCGCCGAGCTCGAGCGCCTGGAGGTCGAGCGGGTCGTCTGCCTCGGCGATGCCGTCCAGCGAGGCGACCAGCCGGGGGAGGTGCTCGACCGCCTGGCCGGGCTCGGCTGGCCCGTCATCCTCGGCAACGCCGACCACTTCCTGCTCGAGGTGCCGGCTGACTCGCCGGAACCGGTCACCGAGGCGCAGCTCGAGCGCCGCGAATGGACGCTCTCGCAGCTCGAGCCGCGGCACCTCGAGCAGATCCGCTCGTTCGTGCCGACGCTCGACATCGAGCTCGACGGCGGCCTCACGCTCCGCGCCTTCCACGGCTCGCCGCACTCCTACGACGACGTGCTCCTTCCGGAGACGCCCGATGCGCTCGCGGAGCAGCACTGGGGCGGCTCGGGCGTCGACCTGCTCGCGGGCGGCCACACCCATCTCCAGTGGACGAGAACGATCGACGGCGCGCTCTACGTCAATCCCGGCTCGGTCGGCTTCGCGTACGACCGCTTCGACGACGACCCCAAGCCCGTGAGCGTGGCTGAGTTCGCGATCGTCACCGGCGGCTCGGTCGAGTTCCGGCGCCTAGCGTGGCAGAGCGCGTCCTCACGCTGAAGGAGCTGAACCGCGCGACGCTCGCGCGGCAGCTCCTCCTCGCGCGCAAGCAGGTCGGCGTTCTGCCGGCGATCGAGCGCATCGCCGGGATGCAGGCGCAGTGGCCGCCGTCGCCGTACGTCGGGCTGTGGTCGCGCGTGACCTCGTTCAAACGCGAGAGCCTCGAGCGCGCCGTGCGCAGCGGCGAGGTCGTCAAGGCGACGGTGATGCGTGGGACGCTCCATCTCGTCACTGCGCGCGACTATCCGATGTTCTGGTGGGCGCTACGCGACATGCCGACGTGGTACGACGACACGCATCTCGCGCATGCGCTCAAAGCACTCGTGGGCGCGCGCCGGCTCGCCGAGCAGGCGCCGCTCGCCCACAAGGACGGGCTCGCCTACCTCGAGCGGGAGCACGGGCACGCCGACGACCTCGAGCGCCGCCGCATCTTCCATGCGGTGCGAAGGCACGCGCACCTCCTGCATGCGCCCGAGTCGGCGCTCTGGTCGGGCCGGCCGCTCGGCGTCTTCCACGCCTATCCCGAGCCTGCCCCGATGGACGTCCTCGCAGCGCGGACGGAGCTCGTACGCCGCTACCTCGCCGCGTTCGGCCCGGCGACGCGGGCCGACATCGCCGACTGGTCGGGGCTGCGCGTGACGGACTTCGCCGCCGCCCTCGACGCGCTCGAGCCGCTTCGCCGCTTCCGGGACGAGAACGGCCGCGAGCTGCTCGACGTCCAGCGCGCCCCACTCCCGGCTGCGGACACACCCGCCCCCGTGCGCTTCCTGCCGAAGTGGGACAACACCCTGCTCGCGCACGCCGACCGCCGTCGCGTGCTGCCCGAGGAGCTGCGCAAGACGGTGATCGCGAAGAACGGCGACGTCACGCAGACGTTCCTGGTCGACGGCATAGTCGCCGGCAGCTGGAGCGCCGACAAGAAGGGCAAAGTGACGATCGAGCCGTTCGCGCCGCTCCCGCGCGCCGCGCGCCGCGCGGTCGAGGACGAGGCGGCCGCGCTCAGCGCCTGGATCGGATCAGCCGCGTCTTCGCGTTGAACGCGTGCAGCATGGCGCGGTCGGCGACAGAGGCGTGCGCCGGGAGCATGCCGAGCTGTCGCGCATAGGAGAGCCCGTCGTAGTACACCGTGTTGTGCCGAAGGAGACCGTCCTCCATCTCCATCCGGTCGACGCCGAGGATCTTGATCCGCTTCCCGTTTGGGCGAATGCCTTGGAACGGCTCTCCGTCGAACGTTCCTTCCCAGAGCCAGCCGACGAACGCGAGATTCCCCGCCTCTGCGATCTGCTCGACGACGAGCTCGGCGCCCGGCGATGCGGCCCAGATCGTCTCGAGGAAGTCGAGCACTGCGTCACGGCCCTCGAAACGCCCGACCGGTAGGTAGTCCTCGACCACGTTGGGATGCAGCAGCGGCGTGAGCGCCGCACGGTCCTTCGCGGACGTCGCGGTGAAGATCTGCCGCGCTGCCTCCCCGGCACTCGCCATGCGCTCGATCGTATGACGCCACGCGGATAGCCTCAAGCCGTGAACATCGGCGCGCACCTGTCGTCGGCGGGCGGCATCCACACCGCGGTCGACCGCGCCGAGGCCGTCGGCGCCGAGTCGCTGCAGGTGTTCACGCAGAGCCCGCGCGCGTGGCGGCCGACGAACCACGACCCCGCCACGTTCGACCGCTTCCGCGAGCGCCGCGAGGAGGTCGGCCTACACGGCGTCTTTTGCCACGCGCTCTACCTCTGCAACTTCGCGGCGACGCGGGACGACGTCTACGAGAAGTCGGTCGCCGCGCTCCGCAACACCATGGAGGTCGCATGTTCGATCGGCGCCGACGGCGTCGTTCTGCACGTCGGCTCGCATCTCGGCGCCGGCCTGGAGGCGGGCATGGCGCGCGTGCTGCCCGCGATGGAGCAGGTGCTCGAGCTCACGAACGAAACGACGTGGCTGCTGATGGAGAACTCCGCCGGCACCGGCGGCACGATCGGCCGCTCGATCGAGGAGCTCGCGATGCTGCACGAGCGGCTCGACCGGCACCCGCGGCTCGGCCTCTGCCTCGACTCGTGCCACCTGTACGCCTCCGGCGTCGACGTGACCGACGCGGCCGTGCTCGACGCGCTGCTCGACGACGTCGACGGCTCGATCGGGCTCGACCGGCTGCGCGCGCTGCACGTCAACGACTCCGCCACGCCGCTCGGGTCGAACCGCGACCGTCACGCGAACATCGGGGAGGGCCTGCTCGGCGAGGAGCTCGGCGTCTTTCTCTCGAGGCCGCGGCTCCAGGGACTGCCCGCCATGCTCGAGACCGACGGCCCGGACTAGCACGGCCCGGACGCCAACGAGGTCCGCAAGGCAAAGGAGATTCGGGCACGCGCTATCGGTGGGTGATCCTCGGCGCGGGCACGCTCGCCCAGGCGAGCTTCTCCGCGCTCTCCGTCGGGTTGCCGGCGCTCGCGCCCGCGTTGCGCGCGCACTACCGGCTCACGCTCGGCGAGACAGGCGTCGTGCTCGGTGCCGTCGGCATCGGCATGCTCTTTACGCTGCTGCCGTGGGGCCTTCTCGCCGACCGGCTGAGCGAGCAGGTCGTGATCGCGATCGGTCTCACGCTCTCGGGCTGCGCGCTGATCGTGGCCGGGCGGACGAGTTCCTACCTCTGGCTCGTCGTGACGCTCTTCGCGGCAGGCGCGTTCGGTGCGAGCGTCAACGCGGCGAGCGGTCGCGCAGTCATGGGCTGGTTTCCTGCCGACCAGCGCGGGCTCGCGCTCGGCGTGCGTCAGACGGCGATTCCGATCGGCGGCGCGGCCGCAGCCGCCGGTCTGCCGTGGCTCGCCGACTCGGGCGGCACGCGGCTTGCGTTCATCGCGCTCGGCTGCTCGTGCATCGGCGGTGCGGTCGTCGCCGCGTGCTTCATCCGCGGCACGCCGGCACCGGGTGCGGATCTCGGGAACGTGACGGCCCCGATGCGCGACCCGCGCATGTGGCTGCTCGGCCTTGGCTCGGGCTTCTACCTCACGGCGCAGATCGCGATCACGGGCTTCATCGTGCTGTTCCTGCACGAGCATCGCGGCGTCTCGGCGCGTTCCGCGGCCGCGCTCCTCGCAGCGATCAACCTGCTGGGGATCCTCGCGCGCATCCTGTCGGGCCGCTGGTCCGACAGCGTGCGCACGCGGCTCCGGCCGATGCGGCTGATCGGCGTCGCACTCGCAGTCGCGACCGGGATCGTCGCCGCGTCGACCGATGCGCCGCTCGCACTGCTCATCCCCGCGCTCGTCGTCGCAGGAGGACTGTCGATGGCGTGGAACGGCCTGGCGATCGCTGCCGCCGCGGAGACCGCGAGCGCCGGCCGTGTCGCGACCGCGATCGGCTTCCAGCAGACGCTCCTCGGCCTGATCGTCGCCGGCGCACCACCGGCGTTCGCAGCGATCGCGACAGGCTCGTGGCGGCTCGCGTTCGCACTCGCAGCCGTCGGCCCGGTGATCGGCGTGATCGCGCTCGGCGCTGTGCCGGAAACTAGTCGGAGAGGTGCGCTATCACCCGGAACGTCGGTGCTGCCGCCGGCAGCTCGTTGAACTCCGGGTTGACGCAGCCGAGCTCGCCCGCGCGATGCGAGAAGCACGGATCGACTTCCGAGTGGCACATCGGCAGCGGCCGCGACGTCGCGCGCACGGCACCGAAGCCCTCGCGCTTGCGTTCCGCCGCGCGAAGCATGTCGACGTCGATCTCCGCTTCGAACACCTTCTGCATGCAGCCCATGAAGGTGTGCCCGTGCTCCTCGTACGCGTAGGCGAACGGGCACGAACGCTGGAGACACGCCGACGGATACACGACCTTCTCGCAGTGCACCGCGCAGCGCCGGCATTCGACCTCGTCCTGGGGCCGGAGCGGGAGCTGGACCGCAAGCTCACTCATCGATCCACATTGTGGAGGCGTTTCCGAGGCCCCCGCAAGTCTTGACAGACCGCCGGTTTGGTGCTTGCGGCAGGGGAGTCGCGACTCACCCCGAGAGGCGGCCCGCCACGGTGAGCACGTCCATCTGCGTGAACGCCTCGAAGTCGGGCTCGGGCGCCTGTGGGTTCTCGTCAGCGCGAAACCAGCGCGCCAGGCAGGTGTGCATCCCGAGCGCGGCGGCGCCTGTGATGTCCGTTGCGAGCGTGTCCCCGACGAAGAGCGTCCGCTCGGGCACGGCACCGAGCCGTTCGAGCGCACGCTGGAAGATCAGCGGATCCGGCTTTCGCCTCCCCACCTCGGAGGAGAAGACGGCGACGTCGAGGCGCTCGGCGACGCCCATCTCGACAAGGTCGCGGTGGAGGAGGCCGGGCGGGTCGAACGCGTTCGACACGAGCCCGAGCTTCAGCCCGCGCGCGCGCAGCGACTCGAGGAGGGCGTGCGTCGTCGACGCGAGTTGGCATGCGGGCCGCCAGGCGGCATGCTCGGCCTCGAGGAAGCGGCCGAGCTCGTCGTCGTCGACCTCGATGTCGAAGTCGCCGAGTAGGCGCCGAACCTCCTCTGGGTACTCGATCTCCTCGACGATCCCGGGCTCGAAGAAGCTCGCGATGTAGACGTCGCGAAAGCGGTCGGTGACGCCCGCGGCGGGCTCGCGGTCCAAGCGCGGCGAAACCGGCTGCGTGCCCGGCTTCGAGCAGGTCCGGTTCAGGCGCCCACTGCATGAGCGTGTCGCCCCAGTCGAACAGGACCGCGTCGAGCACCGCGGGTACGCTACCCGCGCTTTGACCCGACGGATCCTCTGGGCGCTCCTCGCCCTCGCCCCGGTCACGATCGGCGTCAACTATCTCGCGCACCCCGACAAGACGCTGATGTTCGTCCTGGCGTGCGCGGCGCTCATCCCGCTCGCGTGGCTGATCGGCGAGGCGACGGAGCATGCCGCGGAGCACACCGGGCCAGGCATCGGCGGCTTCCTGAACGCGAGCTTCGGCAACGCGCCGGAGCTGATCATCGCCCTGCTCGCCGTGAACAGCGGGCTGCCGCAGGTCGTCCGCGGCTCGCTCGCAGGGTCGGTCATCTCGAACTTGCTGCTCGTCTTCGGCGTGGCGCAGGTCGTCGGCCCGAACGGCGTGCGCATCGACCGGCGCTCGCTGCTCACGCAGCTCGGGCTCTGCGCAGTCGCGATCGTCGTCCTGCTGCCGGTGATCGTCCTCGGCTACACCGGTAACCCAGAGCGGCACGTCGCCGTGCTCGTCTCGATCCCACTCGCCGTCGTGCTCCTCGCCCTCTATCTGACCGTCACGTTCCGGAACCTGCGACAGCATCGCGCTGCAGAGCGCGACGACGCGGCGGTGGGCGCGTGGTCGCTCAAGCGCTCGCTCGGTGCGCTCGCGGTCGCGACCGCACTGACGGCGATCGTCAGCGAGATCCTCGTGCACTCGCTCGATGCCTTCGCACACGCGGTGGGCGCGAGCGAGTTCTTCATCGCAGCGGTGATCGTCGCGATCGTCGGCAATGCCGCCGAGCACGGCGGCGCGATCGTCATCGCCCACGCGGGCAAGATGAAGCTCGCGAGCGAGATTGCGATCTCCTCGAGCGCGCAGGTCGCCCTGCTCGTGACGCCGGCGGTGATGCTGCTCTCGCTCTTCTTCACGCAGCAGCTGCCGCTGACCTTCCGCTGGGAAGAGGCGGCTGCGATGGGCGGCGCCGTCGTGGTGACGATCCTGATGGTGCGCGACGGCCACTCGCGGCGGCGCGAGGGCGCTCTGCTGCTGCTCGCGTACGCGGCTGTGGTTGTCGGCTTCCTCGTCGCGGGCGATCGCTAGCCTACGGGCATGGCCGTCATCGAAGAGGGCGCTCCCGCGCCCGCCCAGCAGGGCGTCGTCGTTCAGGCGACGGACATCACGCGCCGCTACGGCGAGGGCGCAACCGCGGTCGACGCCCTACGTGGGATCTCGCTCGACGTCGAGTCGGGTCAGCTGGTCGCGGTCATGGGCCCGTCGGGCTCGGGCAAGTCGACGCTCATGCACATCCTCGCGGGCCTCGACAAGCCGACGAGCGGCAGCGTCACGATCGCGGGCGAGGAGATCACGACGCTCGCGGACGCGAAGCTGACGCGGCTCCGCCGCCGGCACATCGGCTTCGTCTTCCAGTTCTTCAACCTGCTGCCCATGCTCACCGCGGAGGAGAACGTCGTCCTGCCACTCTCGATCGCGGGCGAGAAGCCCGAGCCGCAGTGGCTCGAGGAGCTCCTCGAGAGCACCGGGCTCGCAGACCGGCGGAAGCACCGCCCGTCCGAGCTCTCCGGCGGCCAGCAGCAGCGTGTCGCGCTCGCACGCGCGCTCATCTCGCGTCCGACGATCCTCTTCGCCGACGAGCCGACGGGCAACCTCGACTCGAAGACGGGCGGTGAGATCCTCGACCTGCTCCGGCACTCGGTGACGACGTACGGGCAGACGACCGTGATGGTGACGCACGAGGCTCGCGCCGCAGCGATCGCCGATCGCATTCTCTTCCTCGCCGACGGGTTGATCGTCAAGGAGCTGACGGACGCGAACGCTGCGCAGGTGCTCGAGGTTATGAGCTCGCTCGGCTCGTGATCGGGGTCGCGCTCAGAGGGCTTGCCGGCCGCAAGCTGCGCGCGCTGCTCACGGCCGTGTCGATCGTGCTCGGCGTGGCGATGATCAGCGGCACGTACGTGCTGACGGACACGATCAAGGCGGCGTTCAACACCGTCTTCACGCAGGTCTACAAGAACACCGACGCCGTCATCACCGGCAAGAGCGCGATCGGCGGCAACGTGAACGACGGCGTCACGCCACCGTCGCTGCCCGAGTCGCTGCTCGGGCGCGTGCGCAACCTGCCGGGTGTCGCGGTGGCAGAGGGCGGCATCGCCGACGAGGCGAAGCTCGTCGACCGCAACAACAAGGTGATCTCGAACGGCGGCGCTCCGAATCTCGCCTTCAGCGTCGACGCGAAGGGTGATCAGCGCTTCAACCCGCTCGTGAAGACGGCGGGCCGCTGGCCGAGCGGCCCGGGAGAGATCGCGATCGACACGAAGACCGCGAAGGAGAAGCACTTCGCGATCGGCGACACGATCGGTGTGCTGACCCGCGGCCCGGTCGAGCGATTCCGCATCGTCGGTCTCGACAAGTTCGGCGGCCTCTCCTCGCTCGGCGGCGCGACGCTTGCGATCTTCGACCTCCCCACGGCGCAGCGCATCTTCCACAAGGAGGGGAAGCTCGACTCGATCGGGATCGCCTCGCGCTCCGGCGTGAGCCCGGCGGAGCTCGTCTCGCAGGTGCAGCCGCTCCTGCCGGCAACCGCTCAGGTCCGCACGGGCGAACAGGAGGCAAAGCAGGCGGCCAAGGACACGAATGGCTTCCTGACGATCCTCGAGTACTTCCTGCTCGCGTTCGGTTTCGTCGCGCTCTTCGTCGGCGCCTTCGTGATCGCGAACACCCTCGGCATCACGATCGCGCAACGCATGCGTGAGCTCGCAACGCTGCGGACGCTCGGCGCAACGCGGCGCCAGGTCTACTGGTCGGTCGTGCTCGAAGCGTTCGTGATCGGCGTCATCGCGTCGATCATCGGCCTCTTCCTCGGTCTCGGGCTTGCGAAGCTCCTGAACGCGCTCTTCATCGCGTTCGGCATCGACCTACCGCAGGTCGGAGCCGTCTTCGCAACCCGCACGGTCATCGTCGCGCTCGCCGTGGGAGTCTTCGTGACCTTGATCGCGGCGATCCGGCCTGCGATCCGCGCGACGCGCGTCGAGCCGATCGCAGCAGTGCGTGAAGGAGCGCTCTTGCCACCGTCGCGCTTCGCACGGTTCGGCCCGTACATTGCGGTCGGCGTGATCGCGGCCGCGATCGGCCTGATGCTGGTCGGTCTCTTCGTCGGCAGCGTCTCGACGAAGCTCAGATTGCTCGCGCTCGGCATCGGCGCGCTCGGCGTGTTCATCGGCGTCGCGATGCTCGCGCCGACGCTCGTGCCGCCGGTCGCGCGCGTCCTCGGCTGGCCCGCGGCGCGGCTCGGCGGAGCAGCCGGGATGCTGGCCCGCGGCAACTCGATCCGCAACCCGTCGCGCACGGCGTCGACGGCGTCGGCGCTGATGATCGGACTGACGCTCGTGACGCTCGTGTCCGTTCTCGCCGCCGGGCTAAAGACGACGTTCGAAGACTCGGTCAACAAGCTCTTCAGCGCCGACTATGCGCTCACCTCGGAGAACGGGTTCACGCCGACATCCGTGGCGTCGGAGCGCGCGCTCCGTGGGCTCCCGGGCGTCGAGGTCGTGAGCGGCGTGCGCGCGGGCGAAGGCGAAGCCTTCGGCAAGCGGATCGGCGTCACGGCGGTCGAGCCGGACGTCACGACGGTGATCGACCTCAAGTGGATCGCCGGCAGCGTGCAGACACCCGCGCAGCTGGGCCAAGACGGCGCATTCGTCGCGAAGGCGTACGCCGATGACCACAACCTTCAGGCCGGCTCTCCGATCGACCTGGCGACACCCACCGGCGCGACGCTCCACCTGACGTTGCGCGGCATCTTCGACCCACCGAAGGGCGGCTCGCCGTTCGGCGACGTGACCATGTCTGCGGCGAGATTCGATCGCGAATACGCGAATCCGCAGAACCTCTTTGCCTTCATCAAGACGAGCTCAGGCGTCACCGACGCGACGACAGCGCAGTTGAAGCGCGCACTCGCGCGCTTCCCCGACGCGAAGATTCAGACGCGGTCGGAGTTCATCAAGACGCAGGAGCGCGGCATCAACCTGCTGCTGAGGCTCCTCTACGTGCTGCTCTCGCTCTCGATCATCATCAGCCTCTTCGGGATCGTGAACACGCTCGTCCTGACGGTGTTCGAGCGCACGCGCGAGATCGGCATGCTGCGTGCGGTCGGGATGACGCGGCGCCAGGTGCGCAACATGATCCGGCACGAGGCGATCATCACGGCCCTCCTGGGAGCCGCACTCGGCATCCCCGTCGGCATCGTGCTTGCGCTCATGGTCGGCAAGGCGATCGACTATCCGGCGTTCACGATCCCGTGGACGACGCTCATCGTCTTCATCGTCGCGGCCATCATCGCGGGGCTCGTCGCAGCGATCTTCCCCGCGCGGCGCGCCGGGCGGCTGAACGTGCTCGAAGCGCTGCAGTACGAATAAGGAAGAGGCTCAGACCCAGACGCCGGGTGTGCGCGTGACGGGGTAGCCCGCCAGCACCATGCGGTTCTGCTCGATGCGGAGCAGCTCGCCGTGCTCCCAGCCGGAGACGACGCGCCAGCGGTCGGCGGACTCGCGCGCGAAGACGGCGGGCTCCTCCCAGTCGGCGGCGTCGGCGAACTGCGCCTCGAGCTTGCCGTCGCGCCAGCGGAAGACGACCTGGTCGCCCTCCATGAACCAGATGCCGAGGAGCGGCGCGACGTCGTCGGGCGGCGGCTCGCCGACGCGCCACGGCTCGGGCGGCACCGGCCAGCCGTCGACCGTCGCAGCGACGAGCGCCTTCGCGAGCAGGCCGAGCCGCGCAGTGCTCGAGTTCGTGAGGAGCGCGACGCCGACCTTGTCGGCCGGCGCGACGTAGACGCCGGCGATGAAGCCGGGCATCGAGCCGCCGTGCCCGGCGAGGATGCGCTCGCCGTCACGGAGCAGTTGGAGTCCGAGCCCGTAGCCGGCGGTCCAGCGGATGTGGTCGGCGATCGTCTGCACCGTGCGCATCTCCTCGACCGTCGTCTTCTTCAGGATCGTCTCGTCGGGCTCGGCGATGAACGCCGCCCAGCGCGCGAGGTCGCCGACCGTCCCCCACATCTGGCCGGCTGCGATCCACGCGCCGGTCTCGATCGGCGCCTCGTCCCAGACGCCCTCGACGTACGGCTGCACGAGGTACCCAGTCGCCGCGGGCGCAAGCGGATCGAACGTCGTGCGGCCGAGCCCGAGCGGCGCGAGGAAGCGCTCCTGCACGACGTCCGGGTACGGCCTGCCGGAGACGCGTTCGACGACGATGCCGAGAAGCGCGAACGCGAGGTTCGAGTAGTGGAAGCGTGCGCTCGCGGGGAGTACCTGCTCGGCGCGATCGAGTGTGTCGAGCAGCTCCGGGACCGCGGCGAAGCGCGCGTGGAGCCACGCGTCGTCGTGCGTCTCGCGCTGCATGCCCGAGGTGTGCGACAGGAGGCGGCGCAGCGTCGGTGTGTGTGCGACGCCGTCGACGTGCTTGTCGAGGGTGTCCTCGAGATCGAGCTTGCCCTCGTCGCGCAGCTGCATGATCGCGGCGGCGGTGAACGTCTTCGTAATAGAGCCGAGGCGGTACTGCGTGTCGGGCGTCGCCTCCTGCTTCGCCTTGACGTCGGCCGCGCCGACGGCCGTCTCCCAGATCTGATCGCCGTCGCGCAGGACCGCTGCGGTGATGCTCGGCAGGCGCTTGTCGTGCTGCTCGCGGCGGACGAGCCGCTCGAGCTCGGCGGTGAGGGCGTCAGGCGTGGACACGATCGGCTGCGAGCGCGCGCGGGATGAGCTCGATCGCGCGCTCGATGTCGTCGTCTGTGACCCCCAGGTGCGTGATCGCGCGCATGTAGCCGGGCCGGAGATCGCTGACGAGCACGCCGTGGTGTTGCAGCCGCGCGATGCCGTCGCCGGGATCTTCGAGCTCGACGAAGTTCGTGTCCACGTTGCTTGCGTCCTGGCCGATGCCCTCGGCGAGCCGGCGCGCGCGTGCGTGGTCGTCGGCGAGGCGGTCGACGTGGTGGTCGAGGGCGTAGAGCGCGGCGGCAGCGATCACGCCCGCCTGGCGCATGGCGCCGCCGAAGAGATACTTGCTCTCCCACGCGCGCTCGATGAAATCGGCGGAGCCTGCGACGACGGCGCCGAGCGGGCAGCCGAGCCCCTTCGAGAAGCAGATCTGCACCGAGTCGGCGTGACGCGCCCATTCCGCGGGCGCGATGCCGGCGCCGACCGAGGCGTTGAAGAGCCGCGCGCCGTCGAGGTGCACCTTCGCGCCGCGCTCGTGGGCCGCGTCGACGGAGGCGCGAAACTCGTCGAGCGGCCAGATGCGCCCGCCGGAGCTGCGGTGCGTGTTCTCGAGGACGACGATCCCGCCGGGGCCGAGATCCTCCTCCGCGTAGATGTGCGCGGGCGTAACGCGACCGGCCGGCGCGGCGATGCTGCGCATGACGAGGCCCGAGTGGATCGCTGGGCCGCCCCACTCGTAGACCATGACGTGCGTCCGCTCCTCCGCGAGGAGCATGGCGCCGGGACGGGTCTGGGTGCGGAGCGCGACCTGGTTCGCCATCGTCGCGGTCGGCAGGAAGAGCGATGCCTCGTGGCCGAGGATCTCCGCCATCCGGCGCTGCAGCTCGTTGACCGACGGATCCTCGAGGTACTGCTCGTCGCCGACCTCGGCGGCGGCCATCGCCGCGAGCATCGCGGGCGTGGGCTTGCTGAGCGTGTCGGAGCGGAGGTCGATCGCGGCCATGGCGTCGATTCTCGCATGAGCGGCTACCGTGACCGTCATGGACCTGTCGCTTCTCGAGACGACGCTGCGCGAGCGCGACGAGCCCGCCTACCGCGCCGGCCAGGTGTGGGAGTGGGCCGCGCGCGGCGCCGAGAGCTATGCCGCGATGACGAATCTGCCGCGGGAGCTCCGCGACGAGCTCGAGACGAAGGTGCCGTTCTCGACGCTCGCGGTCGAGACGCAGCAGGAGTCACGCGACGGAACGGTGAAGACGCTCTTCCGCACGGCGGACGGCCATCCGGTCGAGGCCGTGCTGATGCGGTACCGCGACGGGCGCCGCACGCTCTGCCTGTCGTCGCAGTCCGGCTGTCCGCTGACGTGCACGTTCTGCGCGACCGGGCAGATGGCGTTCGGGCGCAACCTGACGGCGTCGGAGATCCTCGACCAGGCGCTGCACTTCCGGCGGATCGAGCCCGTCGACCATGCGGTGTTCATGGGCATGGGCGAGCCGATGCTGAACCTCGACGAGGTGCTCGGCGCCGCGCGGCGGCTGCCCGACGTCGGCATCACGCACCGGCGCACGACGATCTCCACCGTGGGCTGGCTCCCGGGGCTGACGCGGTTCGTCGACGAGGTCGATGTCCCGATCCGGCTCGCGCTGTCGCTGCACGCGGCGAACGACGAGCTTCGCTCGAAGATCATGCCGGTGAACGAGAAATATCCGGTGCGCGACGTGCTCGCCGAGTGCAGGCGCCACTATGTCGCGACGAACCGCCGCGTCTTCGTCGAGTACGTGATGCTTGACGGCGTGAACGACTCGCCGGAGCAGGCGCGCGAGCTCGCACGGCTGCTCGGCTCGGACGGCGGGTTCAAGGTGAACCTCATCCCGTACAACCCGACCGGCATGTACGACGGCTCGTCACGCGGGCGCATCGCCGCGTTCAAGGCCGAGCTCGATCGCGCGCATGTGCCCGCGACGGTGCGGTTGAC
>JANMQZ010000127.1:0-12685 GCA_031370755.1 Actinomycetes bacterium | reverse complement strand
CGTCGCGTACCGCTCGTTCGTGACGCCGCGCCGCCGCTTTCAGCTCGCCGACGCGCCGGGCCACGTGCAGTACACGCGCAACATGGTCACGGGCGCATCCACGGCCGACCTCGCGATCATCCTCGTCGACGCGCGCAACGGCGTCGTCGAGCAAACTCGCCGCCACGCGTACATCACGACGATCCTCCGCGTGCCGCACATCACGGTCGCGGTGAACAAGATGGATCTCGTCGACTGGTCGCAAGAGCGCTACGACGAGATCGTCCGCGACCTCGAGACGCTCGGCCTCTCCGACCTGCACGTGATCCCGATGTCGGCGCTCCAGGGCGATAACGTCGTCGACGCGTCGGAGAACATGCCGTGGTACGACGGCCAGCCGCTGCTCGAGCATCTCGAGACGATCGAGCTCGCGTTCGACCGCAACCTCGACGCGCGCCGCTTCCCGGTGCAGTGGGTGATCCGCCCGATGTCCGACGAGCACCACGACTACCGCGGCTACGCGGGCACGGTCGCGGGCGGCGTCTGGCAGGCGGGCGACGAGGTCGTCGTTCTCCCGGCGGGCCTGCGCTCCCGCGTCGAGGCGGTCGAGAGCGCGGAAGGGCCGCTCGAGGCCGCTGTGCCCCCGCAGTCGGTGACGATCCGTCTCGCCGACGACATCGACGTCTCCCGCGGGAACATGCTCGCCGACCCGGAGCACGCGCCCATCGTCGCGCGCGAAGTCGACGCGCGCGTCTGCTGGATGAGCGAGAACCCGCTTGAGCCGCGCGCGAAGATCGGCGTCAAGCACACGACCCGCTCGGTGCGCGCGATCGTCGACGAGCTCGTCTCGCTCACCGACATCGAGACGCTCGAGGAGGTCGCAGCGCCCGAACGGCTCAGCCTGAACGACATCGGCGTCGTACGGCTGCGCCTCTCCGAGCCGCTCGCGGTCGACCCGTACGCCGAGAACCGCGAGACCGGCGCGTTCATCCTCATCGACGAGTCGACGAACGACACCGTCGGCGCCGGGATGATTCTGACCGCGCGATGACCTGGCAGTTCACGCTCACGGGCCTGCTGATCGGCTCGATCGTCGGTCTCACCGGGATGGGCGGCGGCTCCCTGATGACGCCGATCCTCGTCATCCTCTTCGGCTTCAAGCCGACGTACGCCGTCGGCACCGACATCCTGCACGGCGCGATCTTCAAGTCGTTCGGCGCGATCCGCCATCGCCGGCTCGGCACGGTGCACGCACGGCTGACGCTCTGGATGTTCCTCGGCTCGGGGCCGCTCTCGCTCGCCGGCGTCGGCGTCGCGACCCTGATCAAGCACCACTACGGCGACAGCGCGCAGACGATCGAGAGCTACGCGGTCGGCGGCGCACTCGTCGCGGGCGGCCTCGGCTTCCTCGCGAAGTCGTTCATCACGCGCGGCATCAAGGCGAACGACCGCCCGTTCATCCTCAGCCGCCGCGACAAGGTGCTCGCGGTGATCATCGGCGCGGTCTTCGGCTTCGTCGTTGGCCTGACCTCGGTCGGCAGCGGCACCTTCTTCGGCCTCGTGATGGTGCTCGTTTACCCGCTGACGATGCCGAAGATCGTCGGCACCGACATCTTCCACGCCGCCGCGCTCCTCTGGGTTGCGGGCATCGGGCACATGATCGGCGGTAACGTCGACTACCACGCGACCGCGTGGCTCCTCACGGGCTCGATTCCGGGCGTGCTGATCTCGAGCCGCTTCACCGTGAAGCTGCCCGACGTCGTGCTGCGGATCGCCCTCGGCACGATCCTCTTCCTGAGCGGGCTGAAGCTGCTGAACGTCCCCGAGGCGCAGTGGATCCTGCTCGGCGGCCTGATCGCGCTCGGCCTCGGGCTCGCCGCATACGGCCTGTATTGCTGGCTGCGGCGACCGCGACTCATCCAGACCGCCTCTGGATAGAGTCGGGGCGTGCTCGCCGCCCTCGCGCGTTTCGCCGTTCGCCGCCGCTGGGCGATCGTCGGAGTCTGGCTCGTGCTCACCGTGCTCGGCGGGGCGGCCGCGGGCCGGCTCGGCGACCGCTGGTTCCAGTCGTTCTCGATTCCCGGCTACTCCGCGTACGAGGCGAACCAGCGCACGCTGAAGGCGTTCGGCTCCGGTGAGCAGCCGCCGCTCGTGGCGGTGTTCACGACGCCCGGACGCGACGTGACGACCGTCTCAGGGATCCGCGCGGCGATCGACGCGGGCAGGGCGCAGATCAAGGGCCCGGGCCGCGTCGGCTCCTGGTTCGACAGCCACAGCGACGCCTACGTCTCGAAAGACCGGCACACGATGTTCGCGACGCTGTACCCGCCCGGGAACGCGACGTTCACGACCCAGCCACCGGTCGACGAGGTCCGCGCCGCCCTGAAGCGCGCTGCCCCGCCGAGCGTCGAGGTGCACCTCACGGGTCGCGATGCAATCTTCAAGTCCCAGGGTGCCGACCAGGGCCCCGGCGTCCTCACCGAGACCCTCCTCGGCGGTGCCGGCGCGCTCATCGTGCTGATCCTCGTCTTCGGCACGCTCGCCGCGGTCGCGATGCCGATCGTCGTCGCGATCACGTCGATCCTCACGACGTTCCTCTGCGTCTTCGGCCTCACCTACATCACGAACGTGTCGATCATCGTCCAGTTCCTCGTCGCGCTCGTCGGCCTCGGCGTCGCGATCGACTACGCGCTCCTCGTCGTCTTCCGCTTCCGGGAAGAGCTGACGCTGCACGACACGACTGAGGAAGCGCTCGTCGAGACGATGACGCACGCGGGGCGCTCGGTGATCGTCTCCGGCTCGACGGTCGCGATCGGTCTGCTGAGCATGCTCGTCATCCCGCTGCCGTTCATCCGCTCGATCGGCCTGGGCGGGATGCTCATTCCTGCGGTGTCCGTGCTCTCGTCGATCACGCTGCTGCCCGCGATGCTCGCGATCCTCGGCCCGCGGATCAACCGGCTGCGCGTCATGCCGCGAAAGTTCGTCGAGCCGCATCCGGCCGAGTTCGGCCTCTGGTGGCGGTGGAGCCGCCTCGTGATGCGGCGAGCGGGGCTCGTGTTCGCCGCAGGCGTCGCGATCGTCGCGCTGCTGCTCATTCCCGCGTTCCAGATCAACCCGAGCGACGCGGTGCTGAAGAACGAGCCGGCGAAGGGCGATGCGCTCGCCGGCCGCGACGCGATCGACGCCGCGGGCCTGCCGCAGGGCGTTCTGCTTCCGTACGAGATCCTCGTCGAGCACGGTGCGACGCCGCAGGTGCTCCAGACCGTCGCGGCGAAGATCGCTGCGGACAAGGACATCGCCGCGGCGACGGCGCCGAAAGCGTGGCGCACCGGAGACACCGGCCTCGTCGAGGCGTTCGGCACGGAGGATGCGAACTCGCGCGACGCGAAGAAGACGATCTCGCGGTTGCAACACGACGTCCTGCCCAAGCTCGAGAGCTCGGCCGCCAACGGCGCGAGCCTGACGCTCGCCGGCGTCGGTCCCGAAGGGCGCGACTTCATTCACGCGGTGTACGGGAAGTTCCCGTTCGTCGTGCTCTTCGTCCTGATCCTCACCTACCTGCTGCTGATGCGTGCATTCCGGTCGATCGTGTTGCCGCTGAAGGCGGTGCTCCTGAACCTCGTCTCGCTCGGCGCGGCGTACGGCATCGTCGTCTTCATCTTCCAGCAAGGCCACGGAAGCGACGCGATCTGGGGCGTGCCGGCGACGGGCTCGATCATCTCGTGGATCCCGTTGATGATCTTCGCGTTCTTGTACGGCATCTCGATGGACTACGAGGTGTTCATGCTCACGCGCATTCGCGAGGAGTACGACGAGACCGGCGACACGTCGTCGGCGGTCGCGCATGGCCTCGCGCGCACGGGCAAGCTCGTCACGAGCGCGGCTGCGGTCCTGATGCTGGCGTTCTTCTCGCTCTCGACGGGGCCAGGCCCCGACATCAAGCAGTTTGCGATCGGCCTCGCCGCCGGCGTCATCTTCGACGCGACGGTGATTCGCGCGCTGCTTGTGCCCGCGACGATGCAGCTCCTCGGCCGCTGGAACTGGATCTTCCCGCAGCGTGTGGCGCGCCTGTTGCGCGTTGCGCCTGAAACGTGACGCCGTTCGCGGACGGCATCTGGCTGAAGCGCGAGGACGAGCACGAGCTCGGCGCCTTCAAATGGCGCGGCGCGAGCGCGGTGCTGGACTCGCTTCGCCCCGACTCTGTCGTGACCGCGTCGACGGGCAACCACGGCGCCGCGACGGCGTGGGCGGCAAAGCAGGCGGGCATCCGGGCGATCGTCTTCGTGCCGCGCGAAGCAAGCGCGGCGAAGGTGGCGCTGATCCAGGCGCAGGGCGCCGAGCTCTACCGCGTCGGCGACGACATGGACGAGGCGAAGGCGGCGGCCCGCGAGTACGCCGACGTCAACGGCCTGTACTTCTTCGAGGACGGCAACGAGCCGGCGCAGTTCGAGGGGTACGAGGCGATCGGCGACGAGCTGCTCGACGAGCTGCCGGAGCCGGGCGCCGTCGTCGTCCCGGTCGGGAACGGCGCGCTCGCGATCGGCGTCTTCCGCGCGGTTGCGCTGCGCGCGCCGAATGCGCTGCGCGTCGCCGTCGCCGCCGCGGAGGCCCCGGCGATGTGGGAGAGCTGGCGCGCCGGTGCGCCGGTCGACTCCGACCGCGCGTCGACCTTCGCGGACGGGCTCGCTGCCCGCGTCGCGATCCCGCTCGCCGTGGCCGAGCTGAACCCGCTCGTCCAGCGGTTCGAGCTTCTCGACGAGGCGGAGCTCGAGGGCGGCGTCCGGGCATATGCCGACGCCGGGATCCGCGCCGAGGGCGCGGCCGCGGCGCCGCTCGCGCTCGCGCTCCGCGAGAGCCTGCCGCGGCCGACCGTGCTGATCGTCACAGGCAGGAACATCGACGACGCGCTCTATAACCGGCTTCTTAGCGACCGAACGTAGAATCGTCAGGCTTTGCAGCGGCTCCTTACGACGGCGACTCTCGTCGGCCTGCTCGTTGCGACGGCGGCCGCCTTTGCCGTCACCGAGCGGCTGAAGCTCACGAAGAGCCCGATCTTCGGGACGGTCGTCTACCCGAAGAACGGCTTCTCGCCGAAGTGCGGCTGCGCCCGCGGCCGCGCGACGATCCGCATCAAGCTCCGCCGTCCTGACGCGGTCTCCGTGCGCATCCTCGACTCGCGCAAGACCACCGTGCGCGTCATCGTCGACGGCGTGCAGGCGTCACGCGGAGTCAACGTGTTCAAGTGGGACGGCCGCACCGACGGCAACGTGATCGCGAAGGACGGCCGCTACAGCGCCGAGATCCATCTCTCCGGCCAGCATCAGACGATCGTCCTTCCGAACCCGATCCAGCTCGACACGACGGCTCCCGTCGTCAAGACGGTGACCGTAAATCGCGACAGCTTTTCCCCCGACGGCGACCATCAGGCCGACTTCGTCCGGATTCGCTACGAGCTCAGCAAGAGCGCGCACGTGAACCTCTACCTCGACGGCAAGCGCATCCTGCGGACGTACCGCCACCCGGCGAAGGGCAGCTTCTCCTGGTTCGGGACGGCGAACGGGAAGGTGCTCGCGCCGGGCGCGTACACGCTCGAGCTCGGGGCCGTCGACGCCGCCGGCAACAGCACGCCGGTCGCCGAGCGGCAGCGCTTCCACGTGCGGATCCGCTTCATCGAACTCGCGAGCAAGCGCATCGTCGTTCCGGCCGGCGAGCGGTTCTCGATCGGAGTCTCGACCGACGCGACGCGCTACACGTGGAAGCTCGGCCGGCGGAAGTCGTTCGCCACCGGGCCGGTGCTGCGCTTGAAGGCTTCGACCGTGCGCGGGCGCTACACGCTCACGGTCACCGAGCACGGACACGTCGATCGCGCAGCGGTGATCGTCAAGTGAGCGGGCTCGCGCAGCTCGGCGGACCGGTCGCGTGCATCGGGCTCGCGATCCTTTTCGTGGGACGGAACCGCGCCGATCGCATCGCCGGTCTCGGCTTTGCCGCGCTCGGCACAGTGCTCGTCGGGATCGCGGTCGCACCGGATCGGCCGATCCTCGTGCTCGGCGGAGCGTTTGCGGCGCTCGGCCTCGGGGTCGGGCTCTCGGGTCTCTTCCGTGCGGTGCCCTGGCTCTATCCGTTGCTGGCGCTCGTGTGCGTGCCGCTGCGGATCGGCGTGCATGTCGGCGGTGCGAGCTCGAAGCTCCTCGTGCCGCTCTATGTCGTCATCCTCGGCGCGACGATCCTCTTCGCGTGGCAACTCGTCGAGGGCGACAACCGCGTGCGCGAGCTCCGGCTCGCGTCGTGGCCGCTCGCCGCGTTCATCGGCTGGACCGGCCTCTCACTCGCGTGGAGCAAGGACGTGAACGAGGGCGCGATTCAGCTGCTCGCGTTCTACATCCCGTTCGCTCTGCTCGCGCTCACGTTCGCGCGGCTGCCGTGGAGCCGAATCGGCCTGCGGGCGCTGTACGCCGTGCTCACCGCGATGGCGCTCGCGTTCGCGGTCGTCGGCTTCTACCAGTACGAGACGCGCGACATCTTCCAGAACCCGAAGGTGATCAATGCCAACGCGTACGCGCCCTTCTTCCGCGTCAACTCCGTGTTCTGGGATCCGTCGGTGTACGGGCGCTTCCTCGTGCTCGCGATGATCCCGTCGATCGTGCTCATCGTCCGCGGCCGGTCGCTGCGCTGGTCCCTCATCGCTGCCGGCGTGCTCGTGGTGACGTGGCTCGGTCTCTTGATCTCCTATTCGCAGTCGAGCTTCGCCGCGCTGCTCGTCGTCGTGATCGGCGCTGCGTTCGTCGCGTGGCGCTGGCGCGCGCTCGTCGCGGTCGTGCTCGCGGTCGCCGTGCTCGCCGGGATCTCGGTCGCGCAGCCGCAGGTTCGGCGGTCGCTGCAGCACCACACGTCGCACGGCCTGAACGACGCGACGAGCGGGCGCTCGAGCCTCGTAGCGAACGGGATCCGCATCGCCGTGCACCATCCGCTGACGGGTGTCGGTGTGGGCGGGTTCAAGCGCGCGTACGCTGAACGGGTGGACTTCAAGGGCAAGGATCCGAAGAAGGCCGCGTCGCACACGACGCCGGTGACGGTCGCGGCCGAGACCGGGCTCGTGGGGCTCGCGCTCTACGTGCTCGCCGTCGGCGCGCTCCTGCTCGAGGCGTTCCGGCGCCGGCAGCGGTCGCTGCCGCTCGTTGCGGGGCTCGGAATCCTCGCCGTCCTCTGCCATTCGCTCTTCTACAACGCCTTCTTCGAGGATCCGATGACCTGGGCCCTCTTCGGGCTTGCGGTGCTCGCGCTGCCCGAGCGCGTGCCGGCGGCCGAGCAGCGCGCGCCGGTCGCGGCGAAGGAGGCGGTGCCGGTCTGATCGAGACCTGGAAACGGGCGCTCGTGCTGGCGCCGCACACCGACGACGGCGAGTTCGGCTGCGGCGGCACGATGGCGCGGCTCGTCGACGCGGGCTGCGAGGTGCGCTACGTCGCGTTCTCGATCGCCACGCGGTCGCTGCCGGACGGCTTCGCGCCGGACACGCTCGCGCGCGAGGTGCGCGAGGCGACGGCAGAGCTCGGCATCCCGCCGGAGCAGCTGACGGTGCACGACTTCGACGTTCGCACGTTCCCCGAGCACCGGCAGGACATCCTCGAGCTGCTCGTCGGGTTGTGGGAGGAGTGGAAGCCGGAGGCCGTCTTCATGCCGTCGCTCCACGACGTGCACCAGGATCACAAGACGGTCGCAGAGGAGGGCCTGCGCGCGTTCAAGCGCACGACGATCCTCGGTTACGAGATCCCGTGGAACAACTTCGACTTCGCGTACCAGTGGTTCGTCTCGCTCGAGAAGACGCATCTCGAGCGCAAGGTCGCCGCGCTCGAGAAGTACGCGTCGCAGCAGCACCGCCGCTACGCGAATCCCGAGTACGTCTGGAACGTGGCGCGCACCCACGGCATCAACGTGAACCGCGAGTATGCCGAGGTGTTCCAGGTGTACCGCGTGATCGTCTAGGACGGACCGATTGCCATTCGCGATAGCTCGAGTGCGGCGCCACCGCTCTGCGAGAAGCGTTCCGTGGCGAAGAAGGTCAACGCCGGCTGAGGCTACGTGGGGTGGCCGACGCGACCTCCTCGATCGCCGTGGCGATCGAGGAGGGGGGCTCGCCCTTCTCGAGATAGCGGTCGGCGCCCTGCGCGAGAGCGTCGGCCCGCACGGCCGACGACGCGAAACCGGACAGGACGATCACCTTGGCGCCCGGGGCGACGCTCTTGATCTCCGGGAGGGCGTCGAGACCGGTTAGAACGGGCATCGACATGTCCAGCAGGATCACATCGGGCTGGAGGCGCTCCGCCTCGGCGATTGCCCGCTCGCCGTTCTCGGCCTCGCCGATGACATGCATGCCCTCGTGGAGATCGACGACGACAACGAGCAGCGCGCGGAGTGCTTCCGCGTCGTCGCAGATGAGGACCCCGATCGAAGCGTGCCGGTCGTCGGCAGCGCGCTCACCCATCCGCTCGTCCCGACGCGGCGGTCTCGATCAGCTCCCGGACGCTCTGGCCGTCGAGCGCCAATTCTTCGAGGGAGCGCGACACGATCGCCTGCGCGCGCTCGAGTGCTTCTGCCAGCGCCTCGCGCGACTCTGTATGACGGCCGAGGTCGTGTGCCAGCGCGGCGACGGCAAGACCCTGGACGACGCCGTCGTGGAGCTCGAGTGCCTGGCGTCGCCGCGCATTCGTAGCTGCTCGCTCGCGTTCGACCTCGGCGTTGCGGCGTTCGAGCGACTCGCGCAAGCTCTTCACCTCTGCAAAGCGACGAAGTGTGATGTCAAGTGCGCTCTGAAGTTCCGCCGCGTTCGCCTCGATGATGTAAGCGAAGATTCCGCGCTTCGCGGCTTCGTCCAACCAGTCGCCGTCGTAGTCGGCGAGCAGCACGATCACCGGGCAATACGCCTCGCGGACGATCTCCGACACGAGCCCGAGCGCATGGTCGGAGTTGGCGCCGAGACCGACGATCGCGACGTCGGGGCGCTCGCGGGCGGTCGTCGCCGCGACCTCGGGGACCGAGACCGTCCGCGCGACGATCTCGTGCCCGAGGCTCTCGACGGCCGCGACGATGAGCCCGAAGCGATCGAGATGCTCGTTCGCGACGAGGACGCGAAGGCGATCGGTCGCGGTCATCGATTCTTCTTCGTGCAGGTTCTGCAGACGCGACCGTCGATGAAGCAGCCGCACGATCCGCAGCGTCGCCGCTCCCGGCGCTGTTGCAGAAACCCGCGATCGAGCCCGAGTCGGATCATCATGAACGCGACGCCGCTCGTGGCGATCAGACCGAGCTGTGGGTCGAGAACGGTCATGCCGGGCGCCGTTGGACGAGGTCGACGGCTTGCCGGTGGACGAGCATCAGCACCCAGGCGCGGACGGATCCGCGCCGGCTCTCGAAACTCGGCGCGGAGCGCCAAACCGAGAGGAATGCCTCGTGGACGGCGTCTTCGGCGAGCTCGCGATCGCGAAGGACATGCAGGGCGAGCCCGTACGCGGGGGCCGCGAAGCGGTCGTAGAGATCCCCGAGCGCGCGGGTGTCGCCACGGGCGACTTCCCGCAGCAGCTCGTGTTCGCCGGACTCGTCAGTGGTGCGTTTCGCCATCGTTCTCCCCGGGGCTCGGACATCCCGCGACCGGTGGCCGGTCGGGAGAGGCCGTTGGTGCCCGTGTGGCTCAGGGCGGATGACGTGCGGGGCGATTCTCTGCGCCCGGCGTGATTTCCCCTGGCAGGAGGCGCTTCTTGCGCGTCCTCGCGGGGGTAGACAGCTCTGTCTTGTAAGACAGACCGTTCTTACCCATGTCCGGCCATTGTCTAAACATCCGTGGGCAGGAGGGCTAGGTGCGGGCAGCGAGCTGCTCGAGTGCCGCTTCGGCGACCGTCGGCATCGCGTGCTCGGGGAACGCGAAGGTCGAGCTGGCGTTGATCTCACAGAGGACGTAGGTGTCCTCGCCCGGCCCGTAGAGAAAATCCGCGTCCCAGATCACCGGCAGGGCGTGGGCGTCGAGGTCGAGGAGCTGCTGCATCTGCGGCACCCATTCGGACTCCATCAGGTCGCGGAGATCCTGGTAGCCGCTCGCGTTTGCCGGCTCGAACCTCTTGCCGGGCGGCGGCTCGCCCGCGCTCTCGGGCCGCAGGCCCGCTGGGTACTGGTGCGCGAACCCGACGACCTCGTCATGCGTCAGATAGACGCGGATCATCCCCTCGGCGATCCGCTCCTGAAACGGCTGCTCGACCATCAACCCGCCTGCCTCGAAGTACGGCTCGCACCGCACGACGAATTCGCTCAGGCGTAGCCGCTCCGCCGGTGCGTTGCGGGTGGCGTGCTGCACGCGCAGCCACGCGTCGTCACCGAACGAGTCGGGCTCGACCTTCCACACTCCCTGGCCGCCCATCCCTCGCTGCTGCTTGAGGACGCGCGCGGTGCCGTCGGCAAGGCGGGACGGCAGCCCTTCCCGCAGTTCGGCGGCGGAAAGGTAGAGCCGCGTGTCCGTGCCACAGCTCAGCTCGCGCGTGTCGAAGAGCACCCGCTTCGTCGCCATCCGCTGGATGACATCGGGATGCGCGCTCACCCAGACGCCTGCGCCGGCGACTTCCCGGAGAAGTGGGTCGAGTCTCGAGCGGTCGAGGCCCTGCTCGATCGGATTCACCCAGACGAGCACGCCGTCCAGGCGGAGCAGTTGCTCTCGAACCGCGTCGACCCGGTCGTCGGCGTAGATGACAGGTTCAGCGGGGACGCCGAGCGCGTCGAATGCGCCGAAGACGCCGTTCAGCCTGCAGGACTCGGCAACTGACGAGCCCGGCTGAGGCGGATCCCATTCGGCGCGCCAGAGAAGGCCGACCTTCGGCATCCCTCGATGCGTCGTCAGAACTTCCCGAACTGCTCGTACGCGGCAAGCGGCTTCATTCCGTCGCGCACCGCATCGCGAATGAGGTTCTCCGTCCCGACGAGCGCCTCCGCCTCTTCGAGCACCGGCACGATCAGGTCGCGCGGGACGATCGCGACGCCGTCTGCGTCGCCGACGACGTAGTCGCCGGTCGCGACGGTGACGCCTTCGATCTCGATCGTGTGGCCCCACTCGAGCACTTCCCAGCGCGAGACCGCGTCTTGCGGCGTCCGGTAGCGCGCGAAGACCGGTAGACCCGTCGGGCGGATCAGGTCGACGTCGCGGCAGCCGCCGTTGATCACGACGCCGGCAACCCCGTGGGCGACGAGCGAGACCGCGGAGAGCTCGCCGAAGTGCGCGCACGTCGTGTCGCCCGCCTCGTAGACGGCGACGTGGCCCGCGGGCACCGCGCCGAGCATCTCGAGGATCCGGCGGATCGAGACTTCCGGATCGATCGAGTGATTCGTCCGGCCCTCGACCGCGAACGCGGGCCCCACGACGCGCGCGCCCGGCTCGAGCGGGACGATCTCGTGCGGCAACGTCTGGTGGTGGCGGCCGAGATCGTCCATCACGTCGGTCAGCGCTGCGGTGTATACGGCGCCGAACCGCGCGCGCAGGTCGTCGGGGCTCACGGTCACGTCGCAAACCTTGCGCCGGTGCCGCAGTCGACAGCGAGCGTCTCGCCGGTGATCGCGGACGCCTGCTCGCTCAGGAGAAACACGACGGCATTGCCGATCTCGCGCGGTGCCGCCATGCGTCCGAGGGGGATGTTCGCGAGCACGCTCTGCAGCGTCGCGTCCGGATCGTCCTGGAGGCCGAGCCACTCCTGCACGAGACGCGTGTCGGTGTACCCGGGCGCGACTGCGTTGACGCGCACGCCCGCCGGTGCGTAGTCGAGCGCGAGTGAACGGGTGAGCCCTTCGAGCCCGGACTTCGCGGCCGCATAGGGAAAGAAGCCGTGCAGCGTCAGCCGTGCCTGGATCGAGCTGATGTTGACGATCGCGCCGCGGCGCGCGATCAGCCCGGGCAGCGCCGCCTTCGCGAGCATCCACGCGGCCTTGAGGTCGACTGCGAAAACGGAGTCCCACTCGTCCTCGGTCATCGCCACCGCGTCGAAGTACGCGTTGATCCCGGCGTTGTTGACGAGGCCGTCGAGCCCACCGAGCGCCTCCTCCGCTTCGGCGACGACCCGCTCGACCTCCGCCAGCGAGCGCACGTCACAGGTGAAGAACCGCGCGGTGCCACGATCTGCGAGACCTGCAGCGGTGTCGGCGCCCGCCGGATCGACGTCGAGCAGCGCGACGGCGCCTCCGGCCTCGACGACCGCCTCCGCGATGCCCGCGCCGATCCCGCGCGCCGCCCCCGTGACGAGAACGGACTTGCCGGCGAGCATGCTCATGCGAAGACGAGTGCCTTGTCGAGGTCGAGCCAGAACGGTGGGAAGTAGCAGGGCGTGGGCGAGAGCGGCAGCACTTCGTCCCGGACCTTGACGCCGAGCCGGTCGCGCAGCAACGCCCTGCGTGCGGTGATGCGCCCCCAGAGCTCCGGATGCCGCGACTCGATCTCGGCGCGGAGCTTGGCGTCGCCGACCGCAACGGTGTCCTCGCAGTTAGCGGTCCAGCCGGGCGCGATGCCGGTCGGGATGATGTCGCTCTGGAACACCATGCCGCTCGCGATCGGGTCGCTCGACCCGGCGCGGATCGGCGAGTCGAGCCACTCCTCGTAGTGGATCAGGTGGCCGGGGTTCAGCGACGACGCGAACTTCTCGCCCTCGAGGAGCGACGTGATCTCCTGGAACACGTCGCCGCC
>JANMQZ010000106.1:0-2045 GCA_031370755.1 Actinomycetes bacterium | reverse complement strand
GCAAGCCGTCACGGTAGTCGCGGTCGAGCTGTCGCAGATCGGCGACCAGTCCTCCCGCAGGGCGATGCAGGTTCGTGCCGATCCTTCCGCCGATGCGCGCGAACAGGACCGGGTCGAGCCACACGTGCGGATCGTTGTCGTGGAGCGGGAGCCCGGCGAGGACGTCGACGCGGGTTCCCTGGGCGTGCTCCACGGCCTTGCTCACCGCCGGCTGAAAGCCGTGGCTGAGGTAGAGAACGACGTCCGCCTTCTCGATCCGCGCGACCTCGCGAGGCGTCAGCTCCAGGTCGTGAGGTTCCGCGCCGGGCGGAGTCAGGTTTTCGACGGCGAATATCGGGCCGCCGATTCTCTCGGCCGCATAGGCGAGCGGGTAGAAGGCGGCGACGATCGTGCGCTTGCCGCCGGTTCCGCCACCGCATCCTGTCAGGATCGTCGCCGCGGCAAAAACGAGAACGATTCTCACAATCACGCGCCGGACGATACACTAGGTTCGTGGCCACGATGCAGACCGCCTGGACGAGAGACGCCCTGAACGCTCTGTCCGTAGCCGGCTACCGTCGCGGCGGCGCGCGCAGGGTGGTGGTGGAGCTGCTCGGACGCCAGAACTGCTGCCTGGGCGCCCAGGAGATCCACGACCATCTACGTAGAGCGCGCAGGCCGGTCGGGATCGCGTCGGTCTATCGGGCTCTCGACGCTCTCGTCGACCTACGTCTCGTCAAGCGCGTCGATGCCGGAGACGGAATCGCGCGGTACGAGCCGGCGCGGCCTGACGGCGACCACCACCATCACCTCGTCTGTCGCGACTGCGGGAAGGTCGAGGCCTTCAGCGACTCGCGGCTCGAGCGCGCGATCGACAAGGTCGCCGGCGGCCTGGGCTATTCGGTCGAGGAGCACGAAGTCGTGCTCACCGGCGCCTGCGCCGACTGCGCCGCTTAACGAAGCGGCGCGAACGCCTCAGCGCCTGCAACGAAGCCGCGGGCGATCTTCAGCTGGTACGACGCGGACTGCAGGAGCCGTCTTTCGGCGGGATTCGTCATGAATCCGCACTCGACGAGGATCGCCGGCACGGTCGCCCAGTTGAACCCCGTGAGGTCGGAGCGCTGCACGAGCCCGAGGTTGCGCGCGCCGGTCTGCCGGACGACCGCCGCCTGCACCTTGCGGGCGGCGCGCACGCTGGACGCGTAGATGTCCTCGGTCCAGCCGCGGTGGAGGGCAGGCACGAGCGTCTTGATCCCGTTGAGTGATGAGTCCGTGGCTCCGTCGGCGTGAATCCGGATCATCAGTGCCGCGTGGCGCACGTTGCAGAAGCGCGCGCGCTCGATGTTCCCGCCGGCATACGTCGGGCCGGTGCGTGTCATCGCGACTCGGTAACCGTCGCGCTTGAGCAGTGCGCGCGTCTTCAAGGCGATTGCGAGGGCGACAGGCGCCTCGCCCGCCGTGCCGCCGCCGTCCTTGTTCTTGAGCTGTGCAGAGCCGGGACCGATCGGCTCGGTCTGGCGGCCGACGGCGGCAAGCGTTCCATGACCCGGGTCCAGGCAGATGAGCGGAGGCGGCGCGACGGCGAGCACCCCTGAAGTGTGCCGGTCGGAGCCCGGATTCAAAATCGTCGCCAGGGGCAACAGAGCGCGATGGCCTCTCGCCAGTGCCGAATGTCGTCGGCCAGGACCAGGCCGCTGCCGTCCAGATCCTGCGAGACGCAGGCTTCAAGGTCGAGGTGTTGAACCGCCCGACCGCCGACCTGTCCAAGGACGGACTCGTGGTCGAGCAGCAGCCGCGTGCCGGCTCCAGCCGGCGGTGAGCCGGCCACCACAGTCGAAGCGCGCAGGGCTCCGTTGAGGCAGACCCGCGTCGGAAGCAAAACTTGCTCGAAAACTTTTGTGCGCGTCGACTACGCTCGCCGCGAGATGACCGCCGGCGACAAGCCGCAGACCTGGCATCACGGGATCGTCGCCAAATGGTGGGCAGAGTTCAACCTGACCGGCCCCGAGATCTCGTACTTCCAGAAGTTCATCGAAGACGACGGTCAACCCGCGCTCGACCTCGCC
>JANMQZ010000019.1:0-2374 GCA_031370755.1 Actinomycetes bacterium | reverse complement strand
ATCCCGAGGCAACGGCCGCCGCGTTCACCGACGACGGCTGGCTGCGGACGGGCGACGTCGCGGAAGTCGACAGCGAGGGCTTCTACAAGATCAAGGGCCGGCTGAAGGACATGTACATCTCCGGCGGCGAGAACGTCTACCCGGCCGAGGTCGAGGCGGTGCTGCACGAGCACCCGCAGGTTGCGGACGCGGCGGTGGTCGGCGTCCCGCACGAGCGCTGGGGCGAGTGCGGCGTCGCGTTCGTCGTCGCAGACAACACAGGCGAGGACGAGCTGATCGAGTGGTGCGCGGCGCGGCTTGCCCGCTACAAGGTGCCGTCGTCGGTGCGCTTCGTCGGCGAGATCCCGCGCAACTCGCTCGGCAAGATCCAGAAGCAGAGCCTCGTCGCGGAGGTCGTCGGATGACGACGGTCGGCGCCGACGGACGCGCGCTCTCGGCGCGCGGCGAGAAGACGCGGCAAAAACTGCTCCACGCGGCCGAGCAGGTCTTTGGCGATCTCGGCTACCACGAGGCGTCGATCGTGAAGATCACCGAGGCCGCGGGCGTCGGTCAGGGAACGTTCTATCTCTACTTCGCTTCGAAGAAGGACGTCTTCGACGAGCTCGTCCGCGACCTCAACCGCCGCATCCGGCATGCGATGGGCGAGCAGTCGCAGAAGGGGACGACCCGCCTCGAGCAGGAGCTGCTCGGCTTCAAGGGCTACTTCGCATTCGCCGCTGAGCATCCCGGCCTCTACCGCATCATCCGCCAGTCGGCGTTCGTGTCGCCCGACGTCTTCAAGTGGCACTACGACCGCGTGAGCGAGCGGTACGTCGCCGCGCTCCGCGAGGCCGTCGATCGCCACGAGCTCGGCCCGATCGATCCCGAGGTCGCCGCGTGGGCGCTCATGGCGGTCGGCGAGACGATCGGCCTGCGGTGGATCGTCTGGGGCGACGGCGAGGTCCCGCCCCACGTCATCGCGGAGCTCGGCCGCATCATCCATGCGGTCCTGGAGCCTGCGCAGTGACGCACGTGTCGCTCGCGGCGACGGCGGCATATCTCCCCGAGCACGTGATGACCGCGGCGGAGCTGGCGGCGCGGAGCGGAATTCCCGAGACCGTGATCGTCGAGAAGTTCGGCCTTCGCCGCAAGCACATCGCCGCGGACGACGAGCACGCGAGCGACCTCTGCGTTCGCGCGGCCGAGACGCTCCTCGAGGAGGCGGGCGTCGATCCCGAGTCGATCGACGTCGTCATGTACTTCGGCTCGATGTGGAAGGACTACGCGCTCTGGCAGGCGGCGCCGTGGATCGCGCACCGGCTCGGCGCGAAGAACGCGTACTGCGTCGAGTACGACAACGTCTCGTGCGGCACGCCCGTCGCGCTGCGCATCGCGCGCGACATGCTCGTCGCGGAGGACGAGCTCCAGCGCGTGCTCGTCGTCGCGGCCTGCCGCGAGTCGTACCTGCTCGACTACGACAACGCGAAGGCCCGCTTCATGTTCAACTTCGGCGACGGCGCCGTCGCGGGCTTGCTGCAGAAGAACGGGGGCCGCAACGCGCTGCTCGGCTGCTACGGGCTCACCGACGGCTCGTTCTCGCTGCAGGTGAAGGTGCCGTCAGGCGGGAGCGTGTCGCCGAACGGCGGCTACCGGTTCCTCGACGTGGAGGATCCCGTGGCGATGAAGGAAGGGCTCGACATCGTCTCGCTGCCGAACTTCGTTGCAGCGGCGAAGGGCGCCCTCGAGCGAAGCGGTGCGACGCTCGCCGACGTCGGCTACCTCTGCGGAATCCACATGAAGCCGTCGATGCATCGTGCGCTCCTCGCCGAGCTCGGCATCGACCCGTCCCGTGCGGCCTACCTCGACGACACGGGCCACATGAGCGGCGTCGACCCGCTGCTCGCACTCGACCGCGCCGCGCGCGCGGGCGAGCTCCGCGACGGCGAGCTCGTCTTGCTGCTCGCCGCCGGCACGGGCTACACGTGGGCGGCGAGTGTCGTACGGTGGGGCGATGGCGACTGAGTTGAAGCCGGGAGCGGAGTTCGGGCCCTCGAGCTGGATCGAGATCCCGCAGGGGACGATCGACGCGTTCGCGGAAGCGACCGGCGACCACCAGTGGATCCACGTCGATCCCGAGAAGGCGGCGGCCGGGCCGTTCGGCACGACGATCGGCCACGGCTATCTCACGCTCTCGCTGCTGCCCGTGATGTCGTACGAGGTCGTGCCGCGTCAGGGCCACGGCATGGCGGTCAACTACGGCCTGAACAAGGTCCGGTTCCCGGCGCCGGTGCCGGTCGGCTCGCGTGTGCGCGGGAGCTTCCACGTCGACAGCGTCGAGGAGGCCGACTGGGGCTTCCAGGCGCAGATGACGGCGACGGTCGAGCTCGAAGGCGGC
>JANMQZ010000314.1:0-4498 GCA_031370755.1 Actinomycetes bacterium | reverse complement strand
GCGCAAGGCGTGCCTTTTGGAGGTCGTCCATTGTTGAGGTGGCTACCCTGACCAGGGCGAATCAATCGCGCTGAGAGTCGGAGCTTCCGACGGCCGCGCCTACCGACATCTGCGCCGGAGTGCTGTCCTAGCGCATCGGGGGACCCGAACACTGGCCCAGGCGAGTGCGTTTCCGCTTCGGGGCGCGAGAGTCTCCTTGTTTGACGCCCGCAGCTGTCGGATGCAAACTCGCAGGATGGCGCCGTTGCCGTCGGGCACCGTCACGCTGCTGTTCTCGGATATCGAGGGCTCAACCCGATTGCTTCGCCGGCTTGGCCCGAAGTATGAGTCGCTGTTGACGGAGCACCGGAGGCTGCTGCGCGCCGCGTTTACGGAGGCGGGCGGTGAGGAGGTCGAGACTCGGGGCGATAGCTTCTTGGCTGCCTTCCGTTCAGCGCACGCGGCCGTCGAGGGGGCGGTCGCGGCGCAGCGCGCGCTGGCCGCGCACAGCTGGCCGGACGGCGTCAAAGTCCGGGTGCGGGTCGGGCTGCACACGGGTGAACCCGCCTTAGTGTCCAAGGGCTACGTCGGTATCGACGTTCACCGCGCGGCCCGGATCGGCGAGGTTGCGCATGGTGGTCAGGTACTTGTCTCGGAATCAACGCGTGCGTTGATCGGTGGCGAGGTAGTGCTGCGCGATCTCGGCGAATATCGGCTCGTCGGTCTTGAGCGGCCTGAGTGTCTGTACCAGATCGTCGCGCCAGGCCTTGCCTCTGAGTTCGGCCCGCTGCGCACACAGGCGCCGGTGCGACGTAAGCGTGATCGTCTTCGCACGCCGCGCGACCTGATGCAGGTCGGGTGGCGCGTGCACGGCCTACGCGCCGTCGCGCCGCCGGCACTTTCGCGACCGCTCGAGGCGCTCGCCGGCAAAGTGCTTGCGGCCGCCCGCCTGGTCGCCGACGCCGACCGCACGCTCGCAGCGGTCGACCGTGACGAGCTCGCACGCCGCCTTGCCGACTACCAGGCGCGTGCCTCTGTCGCACCGCATGTCGCGCAAGCGGCGGCGGAGCTGGCGACGCAGCTGGTCGCGCTCGACCGGCTGCCAGAACGACGTCGCGCCGTTGCGGAGCAAGTCTCGCTCCTTGAGGACGAACTCGCACCGCTCGAGCTGCGGCTGCGCGGCATGCCGGCCGGCGCCGCGACTCCGCTGCTCGAAGAGCTCGACGATCTACGCAACCGCCTTGTCGACACGACGCGATTGCTCGCCGAGGCGCACGCGGCCGCGCCGCCTGCACCGCAGGCGCCCCTCGGCCGGCTCCATCGCACACGTCGGCGTGGGATCTTCCGTGCCGGCAGCGGCTACGTCGTGCTCGAGGCAGATGAGCACGGTGCGAAGCGCCCGAAGGTCGCGCCTTCCCTCGCCGAAGCAATCGAGTTGCGCGAGATCCTGAGAGCAGCCCGACGCCGCCAAGGCGATCCACGTGACCGTCACGACCCGTATTTCCCATGGGACAACCCCGGGCTGTGATCCGCTCTCATCCCCACGATGCTCGGGGGATACTCGTAAACACTGGCGCAGGCGAGTAGAGCCATCAGGGAACATTCCTGAACCCTCGGGCAGGCGACGCTCGCGGGTCGCGCGCGATCTACTCGGCGACAACCTCCGTCGGCGTGTGAAAGACCGCCTCGACGTTGTTGCCGTCAGGATCGAGGACGAACGCGGCGTAGTAGTTGCCGCTGTACTCGGGACGAAGGCCGGGCGGCCCGATGTCTGTCGCGCCCTGGCCCACTGCAGCGTCGTGCCAGCGCATCACCGCAGCGGCGTCGGCTGCGCGGAAGGCGATGTGCGCGCCGGTCGTCACGCGGTCGCGGCCGGGCTTGTGGCCGACCGTGTGCAAGCAGAAGTCGTCCCGGTCGCCCCGCCCGAACAAGACGTAGGTGTCACCCTCGAACTCGCCTTCCGACAGCACCACGAATCCGAGCTCCGCCAGCGCCGCCTCGTACATCCGCCGGCTCGCCCCCAAGTCGCTGACCCGAATACCGACGTGGTCGATGACCGCGCTCACCGGCGGAACCGTAGCGACGCCTCGGGTTAGGATTGCGCGGTGCACGAGTTGCGTCCGGGTCTGTGGCACTGGGAGGCACCGCACCCGGAGTGGCGGTCGACCGAGCCGTGGAGCGAGAACGTGTCGTCCTACGCGATCGACGACGGGGAGCGGCTGCTGCTCTTCGATCCGCTGGCGGTGCCGAGCGAACTGGTGGAGCTCGCCGCCGGCCGCGAAACGGCAATCGTGCTCACCGCGCCGTGGCATGAGCGCGACGCGGAGAGTCTGGTCGAGCGGCTCGGCGTGCCGGTCTACACCCCGCTACCCGACAGCGCGCAGTACCTCATGGACACCTACGGCATCACGGCCGAGCAGGCCGGCGACGGCAGTCCCGACGTCGTCTGGCTCCTTCGCGAGCAGAAAGGCGAGGCACGGCCGTACTCGGCCGGCGACCGGCTGCCGTTCGGTGCCGACGTATTCCCCGGGCATAAGACGAACGACACGGTGCTCTGGATCGAGAGCCATCGTGCGGTGATCTCAGGCGACACGCTCGTCGACTTCGGCCAAGGTCTCGAGATCAACGAGAGGTGGCTCCGCCCCGGCGTGACCCGCGAGGAGATCGCCGAGGGGCTGCGCCCGCTGCTCGCGCTGCCGGTCGAGCACGTGCTTGCGACGCACGGCCAGCCGACCGACCGGGCCGCCCTCGAGCGCGCGCTATCGCCCTCCTAGAACGCTCGTCTCGTTCTATAGGCTCGATCGATGCGGCGGAAAGGGCGTTTGGCGTGCGTTGCCGCCGGGGTGATCTACGCCTTCTTCGCCGCGTCATGCTTTCGCCTCGCCATCGTCTACGACGATGAGGTCCGGGTGTCCGTCGGCGAGGGCATGTTCACGCTTGTCGGTGGAGCGGCGCTCTTTGCGGCCGCGGCTCGGCCGCGATGGCAAGCCGCGATCGTCTTCCTGGGCACGGCGCCTCTCGTAGGATGGTTCGCCGCTACGCCCTGGAACTCGGGGCCGCCGTTTCTCGTTGCCTCGCTTGTTGCCCCCGCGATCGCCGCGGCGGCGTTTCTCCGACAGACACGCAGGCCGCACACCGGCGCACGACGAGCGCCTTCGGGTTAGCGTTGAGCTCGTGGTGCCCGAGTCGAAGCTGGAGAAGACCGAGCACGGGCTCGCCCCCAAGGGCGACGGTTGGTTCGTCCTCGGTCTGCGCGACGCCGTGTGGCGTCACGCCGACGGACGCGGCGCTGTCTGCCTTGCGCTCGACGACTTCGAGGGCGAGCGGCAGGCCGACCAGCTCGGCGTCAATCCGTTCGTGCTCATGCCGGGCGAGCCGATGGCTCTGTACCACTGGGAGACCGATCAGGAGGACTTCCTCGTCGTCGCGGGCGAAGCGATTCTCGTCGTCGAAGGCGAGGAGCGGCCACTACGCACGTGGGACTTCGTGCACTGCCCGGCGAACACAAGACACGTGATCGTCGGGGCCGGCAGCGGCCCGTGCGTCGTGATCGCCGTCGGCGCGCGCCACAACGACGGCCTCGGCTTCCCCGCCGACGACGTCGCGAAGCGCCACGGTGCAAGCGTCGAGGAGGACACGCTCGACGGCGGCGCCGCCTACGCCTCGCTCCCGCGGCGCAAGCCGACCGCGTACCGCGACGGCTGGCTGCCGTGAAGATCGTGAACCTCTACGCCGACGACTGGGATCGGGTCGAGGAGCGCGAAGGCTGGCGTTCGAAAGACGCGTGGGTCGGCCACCACGTCGGCGCGGAACTGATCGGCGGCAGCATGTACGAGCTCGAGCCGGGCGACCGGCTGTGGCCGTACCACATCCATCACGCGAACGAGGAGTGGCTCCTCGTCATCCGCGGCACGCCGACGCTGCGCTCGCCCGAAGGCGAGCAGGACTTGCGGGAGGGCGATGTCGTCTGCTTCCCGCGTGGCAAGGACGGCGCGCACCAGGTCAGCAACCGCACCGATTCGCCGATCCGCGTCCTGATGCTCTCGACGCGGATCGCCCCGGACGTCGTCGAGTATCTCGACAGCGGCAAGATCGGCGCCCGCAGCGTCGCCGGCGAGCGGATCCTGCTGAGCCGGCCCGGGCCTAACCTCGACTACTGGGACGGCGAGGACTGACGCTCCGGGCATCGCGTTCTCTGCGATGCTCGTCCCCATGAGCGGCGGCGCGTGCCCGTAGCGATCTCTCACGATGCCCGGACGGTTGCGTGGCGTCTGCTGACCGCAACCGGCGCCGGATCCATCGTCGGCGTAATCGTCGGCGGGATCGGCGGCAGGCTCGCGATGTTCGGGCTCCGACTGACCTCCAGTGACGCGGTGCTCGGGGTCACGACCGACGACGGTTTCGAGATCGGCCAGTTCACGACCGCGACGCTGTTCTTGCTCACCGTCACTGCCGGGCTCGGGGGTGCGACCGGGGCGACCTACTTCGTCGTCCGGCGCGCGCTGCCGCAGCGCGGGCG
>JANMQZ010000293.1:0-27125 GCA_031370755.1 Actinomycetes bacterium | reverse complement strand
GCGACGGGAGCCGCGTCGAGCGTCGCCTCGAGCGCGGCGCACATGGCGTCCAGGTGCTCACGCCGTGTCACGGCTGCTGCACCTTCGGCGCGAGCACCATCGTCATGCTGCGGCCCTCGAAGACGGCCGCCCCTTCCGCGTGCCCGACGTCCTTCACGTCGTCGGCCATCCGCTCGAGCAGTGCGCGCCCCCGGTCCGGGTGCTCGCGCTCGCGACCGCGAAAGAGGACGACGAGCTTCACCTTCGAGCGCTGCCGGAGGAACTCGGCCGCGCGGTCGCGCTTCCACTCGTAGTCGTGGTCACCGATCCTCGGCCGAAGCCGCACCTCCTTGAACGACACGTGCACCTGGTTGCGCCGGCTCGCGCGCGCCTTTCGCTCCTCTTCGTAGCGCCACTTGCCGTAGTCCATGACGCGGCAGACGGGCGGGTCCGCGGCCGCTGCGACCTCGACGAGATCGAGGTCGCGGGCGTAGGCGTACTCGCGCGCGTCGTCGGCGCTCGTCACTCCGAGCTGCTCGCCTTCGGTTCCGACCAGGCGCACCTCGTGCGCGACGATCTGGTCGTTGATCTTCGCCGACACCCTGGGGGTGCGGTCGACCTGCCGTGCTCTTCTCAACGGATGCGTCCTTTCTCGAAAACTGAACGGGTCGCAAAAGCCCCCGCGTTCGGGTCAGGACGAGCGATGCGCGAAGCGCGCGCTAGGCCGTGCCGACCGGGAGGGCTGCTGCGTCAGTGCTGATTGACATGACGACCCTCCTTTCGCTCGAGAGCGGGTCGGCGTGCGGAAGACATTACCGCACAGGCTCGAGCGCCGCCCGTCCACGCGCCGCGCGCACCGCCGCCGAGAGGCTCGCGATGTCGTAGGCGCCGAGATGCCGGGAGCCGTTCAGGAAGAAGGTCGGCGTGCCGGTGACGCCGCTCAGGTCGGCGCTGTCGACGTCTTCGGCAACCCGGCCCGCCTGCTCCTGCGTGCGCAAATCCTCGTTGAAGCGCTCGACGTCGAGGCCGAGCTCACCGGCGTACCGAGCGAGGTCGTGCGGCTCGAGGTCTGCCTGGTGCAGGAGCAGCAGATCGTGCATGCCCCAGAAGTCGCTCTGTGCGGCGGCCGCCTCCGCCGCCTCGGCAGCGAGCTGCGCGTGCGGATGCACATCGGTGAGCGGCAGGTGCCGCCAGACGTACCGCACGTCGCCGAAGTCGGCGAGCAGCTCGCGCACGACGGGCTCGGCCTGGCCGCAGTACGGACACTCGAAGTCGCCGTATTCGATAAGCGTCACGGGTGCTTCGCTCGGCCCTCGGATGTGGTCGCGCTCCGGATCGACGGGCACCGCGAGATCGACGATCGGCACGTCGCCGCCGAGCAGTGCGCGAAGACGCATCCGCCGGGGCAGGCGATCGGTCAGGCGGAAGACGAGCCAGGTCGCGCCGGACGCGACCACGGCAGCCGACAGCACGCCGAGCTTCGCCTCCTCGAGCTGCGCGCCGTTGAACGCGAGCGTCGCGATCAGGATCGAAACGGTGAAGCCGATGCCCGCAATCGCGCCGCCGCCGGCGACGGCGGCCCAGCCGACCGGCGGTCGCAGCTTGCCGCGCGTGATCCGTTTCACGAGCCACGCGGTGCCGGTGATGCCCACCGGCTTCCCGACGACGTAGCCCACGAGGATGCCGAGCGTGATCGGCGACGTGAATGCACGCGAGAGAAAGCCGCCGCTGATGACGATGCCGACATTCGCGAGTGCGAAGAGCGGCACGATCGCGTAGCTCGTCCACGGGTGATAGATCTGCTGCAGCCGCTCGTTCACGGACAATGCCGATACGACGCCGGCGCGCGCCGAGCGCGCGAGCTCCGCGGTCGGCTGCTCGCGGAAGAGACGGAAGAGCGAGCTGGCACGCTCGAGCTCTTCGCGGCTCGCTGGATACGCGTACGCGAGCAGGCCCATCAGGAGCCCCGTGACGACGGGGTCGATGCCCGACTTGAGAAACGCGACCCACATCGCGGTGCCGAGGGCCGCATAGATGAGCCCCCGTCGCACGTGCGCGGCCCGCACCACGAGCACTGCCACGAACAACGCGACGGCGGCCGCAAGCGCGCGCAGCGCTACGTGGTCGGTGTACACGGTCGCGATGATCACGAGCGCGACGAGGTCGTCGACGACGACCACGGTGAGGATGAACGAGCGAAGCCGGTCGGGAAACCGCGGCCCGACGATCGCGAGCATGCCGAGCGCGAACGCGGTGTCGGTCGACATCGCCGTGCCCCACCCATGCGCGGCCGGGCTGCCGCCGGTGAACGCGAGATAGATGCCGACGGGCACCACCATCCCGCCGAGCCCGGCGAGCAGCGGCAGCGTCACGCGGCGCCGCTCGCGCAGCTCGCCAACGTCGAACTCGCGCCGCGCCTCGAGGCCGACGACGAAGAAGAAGAACGTCATCAGGCCGGCGTTGACCCACTCGCGCACGTCGAGCCTCACGCCGCCGCTGCCGAGCCGGATCGAGAGGTGCGTCTGCCAGACGCGCTCGTAGCTCGACGCGTCGATGTTCGCCCAGGCGAGCGCCGCCAGGGTCGCCGCCAGGAGAACGGCGGCGCCGCCCGTCTCGGTCGCGAGAAAGTCCCGCACCGGGGCGGCGAGATTGCGGGTCCAGGCCGTCCGCCCGGCGAAGGGGCCGGCTTCGGCGTGCTGATCCGTCACCCGGTGATTCTTGCGGCCGGAGCCGAGTCTGGCGAGGCTCAGTGCTCGGCGGGCTCGAGCACGACGACGGGGATGCGCCGGCTCGTCTTCTTCGCGTACTTGTCGTAGCCCGGGTACGCGTCGGCGAGCGCGCGCCAGAGCCGCTCGCGCTCCTCGCCCTCCGCGTCGCGGGCGTGCACGTGGCGTGTCTCGCGGCCGACGGTCACCTCGGCGTGCGGGCTCGCCTTGAGGTTCAGGTACCAGAGCGGGTGCTGGGGCGCGCCGCCCTTCGACGCGATCACCGCGTAGCCGTCGCCGGCGCGCGTGTAGAGGAGCGGGTTCGTCCGCGACTTGCCGCTCTTGCGCCCGGTCGACGTCAGCAGGAGCACCGGTGCCTTGCCGATCCGCCCGGCGACCTTGCCGCCGCTCAGCCGGTAGACGGCGTTGTGGATCGCACCCGTGATCCGGAAGCCGAGATTCGCCATCGCGCTTGGAGCGTAGCGCCCGACTTTGCCCCCGGGACGAGGTCGTCGGGCAGGTTGCGCGTCCAGGCCGTACGGCCGGAGAACGGCTCCGTCATCTGCGAATTCTCACCGACGAGGCCTGGTCTGCGCCCCGGCCGGAATCGGGCCGGACCAGCCTCGTGCCCATTGCGGCATGCGCAAAAGCGTGTCAAGGTGAACGCCTGGGGTGAAGGAGGAGAGGTCGGGGCTGTGGGGGACCTTCAGGGAAGACGCAAGCGATTCGCGGCGAAATGGCCGTACGGAGCCGGGCTCTGCCTGCTCGTGCTCGCGCTCGCCATGCTTGGCGCCGGTGGCGCGGGGGCGCAGGAGCCAGGTGCCGTCATCACGAGCGCGGGCTGCCAGGCCCATGACGTGCCGGCGAATGACGACTCGTCGTCGTCTCAGGTGACGCTGCCGTTCTCCATCGACTTCTTCGGCACGAGCTACAGCTCGCTGTACGTGAACAACAACGGCAACGTCACCTTCACAGGGCCATTGGGGACGTTTACGCCGTCGCCGATCGTGTCGGCCGAGACTCCGCTTATCGCACCGTTCTGGGGGGACGTCGACACGCGAGGCGCCGGCTCCGGGCTCGTGCAGTACGGCGCGATCACCACCGGCACAACAGAGGTGAGCGGCCATGCGGCTTTCTGCGTCAACTGGGTGAACGTCGGCTACTACAGCAGCCACACCGACAAGCTCAACAGCTTCCAGCTCGTGCTGATCGATCGCTCCGACACCGGGACGCCGGGCAACTTCGACATCGAGATGAACTACGACAAGGTGCAGTGGGAGACGGGCGACGCGAGCGATGGCACGAACGGTCTCGGCGGCTCGCCGGCTCGCGTCGGCTACTCGAACGGGAGCACCGCCTTCGAGCTCCCCGGCTCCGGCAGCGCGGGCGCGCTCCTCGACTCGAACGCGAGCACGGGCCTGATCCACAACAGCGTCAACTCCCAGCTCCTTGGTCGCTACGTGTTCCCGGTGCGGAACGGCGCCGCGCTCGGCCATTCGATCTCGGGGCACATCTGGCAGAACGAGACTGGCAGCCCTGCCGTCGGCGCCATCATCCAGGCATGTCCGACCGTTGCAGACCCGAACGCACCGTGTCGCAACGCGACGACGAACTCCGACGGGCTCTACACCTTCAACAACCTGCCCGACCTCTCGAGCGGCGGCAACAACGTCGATCACGACTGGAACCTCGTCGCCAACCCGCCCGGCGACTCCCCGCTGGGTAGCGGCACACGTGGGCCGATCACCGTCGCCGGCGAGGGCCAGGCGAACCAGGACATCGTCCTCCGTAATCCGAGGCCACTGCCGGAAGGCGCGTCGCTCTCGACCCTGTCGCGCGGCACCGTCAGCCACGGTGTGCCGACGGTCTACTGGGACGACGAGCTGACAGTGGCCTTCGTGGGCTGCGCCAGCGGCGGCACGGCAACCCTTACGGTGAGCGACGGCTACACGAAGACCGTCGACCTCCACGAGGGCGTTGCGGGCACGCAAGCGGGCGTTTTCGCGGCCGTGTCTCCCCACTACGGCATGGCATCGATCACGTTGTCTCTGTGCGACGCGAACCGTTCGTTCGACCTCTACATCGACCCGCGCGGCGTCGTGCTCACGACACAGGGCACTCCGATCGCGGGCGCAACGGTCACGCTCCTCCGTGCCGACGACCCGGCCGGCCCGTTCACCACCGCGGTGCCGGACGACAGCGCGATCATGTCGCCCGGGAACCGGCGCAACCCCGACAGCACCGACGCGGAAGGCCAGTTCGGCTGGGACGTCCTCTCCGGCTACTACAGAGTTCGCGCCGAGAAGTCCGGCTGCACGGCGCCGAACGGCGCGGCGTTCACCGAGTCGGCCGTGCTGACGATCCCGCCGCCGCCGACCGAGCTCGTGCTGCGGCTCGACTGCGCGCCGCCGGCAACCACGACGACCACCACCACGACCGAAACGACCACGACAAGCACGACAACCACGACCGAAACCACCACGACGACCGAGGCGACGACCACGCAGCCCCCCACCACCACCGCAGCACCCCCACCGCCGCCCCCGCCGCCGCCGCGAGCCGACGTCCAGGTCTCCGTCGCCGCCCCCGGCAGCGCCCGGGTGCACGTGGCTGCGACGTTCACGGCGACCGTCAGGAACGCCGGCCCCGATACCTCGACCGGCGTCGCCCTGCATGCGACGGTGCCGGCAGGCGCGACACTTCGTTCGGCGTCGTCGACGGGCTCGCTCGGCTGCAGCGGCGGCCCGACCGTCACCTGCCCGATCGGCACGCTTGCCGCCGGCGGCTCCGCAACGGTGACGCTCGTCCTCGTAACGGATCAGCCGGGCGCCCTGACCGCGTCCGCCTCGGTCGAAGGCGACTTTGACCAGAACGCCGGCAACAACAACTCGTCCGCGACCGTGACGGTTCTCTCGGCGACCGCTCCGGCCCCGCCGCCCCCGCCGCCCGCGCAGCCCGGCACCTTCAACGCCGCCGGCAACGGCACGGTCAAGGTGAACGGTGTCGACCGGCCGGCCGACCAGATCTTCCAGCTGAGCTCCGGGGACGCCGTCGACGTCACGGACGGCTCCATCACCTTCACGGCCTCCGACGGCAGCTTCGGCGTCTTCTCGGGCGCACCGCTCACCGGTGCGCGCAGAGTGGCCGGCCTCACCCAGGCGAGGGCGACGGGCGATGTGGCTGCCGGGTTCAAGGTCACGCAGCCCGCCATCCCGGGCGCTGTCACGGAGCTGACCCTGACGGGCGGCGACTTCGCGGCCTGCACCTCGCCGCGCTCGCTCGCCGCCCCGGCGAAGCCGATCCAGCGGCTCTGGGGCTCGGCGAAGGGCAACTTCCGGACGAAGGGGCGGTTCAGCGCGGCGACGATCCGCGGCACCGTCTGGAGCGTCGAGGACCGCTGCGACGGGACGCTCACGACCGACGTCGAGGACCCGGTCGAGGTCTTCGACTTCAGCCTGAACAAGACGATCATGCTGAGCCCGGGCCAGACGTACCTCGCGCGGCCGCCCGCCAAGACGAGCCCGTTCAAGCCGCCCACGACGAAGCCGGCGACACCCGGGACAGGCAAGGGCGCGGGAGCGGCCGTGTCCTCGGCGCGCACGCAGACGCCGGCGGACATCGCCCGGCAGGGCCTGCGCTGGGCGCAGCGCACCTTCGCGACCCGGACGGAGTTCGAGGGCTGGCTCCTCGAGCGCGGCCACAGCTGGCAGGAGTTCGCGCAGGTCCACCCGCGGCAGGCCGCCGCACTCGCCCGGCGCGGGTAGCCGTGCCGGTCAGGCCGACGCGGTGGCGGCCGCTGACGGCGACTGCTGCGCGCTGCGCGCGTCCGTCACGCGCCGCCAGGGCGCAAACGGGTTCGAGACGCCGGCGAGCGAAGGCGCGAGCTCCGGGAAGTGCCGCAGCAGCACCGACCTGAAGTTGTTGTCGGCCACCCAGCGCAGCCCGGCCGGCGTGTACACCTCCGGGCGGTAGTCCGCCGTGTAGAAGCGGTCGCTGTTCAATCGTCGCGACGCCATGAGGATGAACACCCGGAATGCCGTGTCGCTGAAGCCGAAGCCCTTCGGCAGCGGCTCCGCGAAGAGGCCGACCATCAGATCGACCTCGTCGACACTCCCGTAGAGCCCTCGCAGCTGCTCCTGCCAGTCGCGATCGGGTGTCAGCTCCTCGAACGACTTGACCCGGTTGCGGTGGAAGAGCTCGCGGAAGTCGTTGTAGCGCGGCACGCCTCGCTCCCGCATGCGCAGGATGTCGACCGCCGCCAGATCCATCTTCGTCCCGTCCGGCCGGTCGAGGTTCTGCAGGAACTTCGGATAGTTGTGCAGCGTGACGGCGCCCGGGTGCGAGACGCCGAGCGAGTAGAGCGCGTCGGCGAGCCCGACCTCGCCGAGCCGGGTGCGCGCGTGCAGCGCGTTCAGCTCGGGGAACTCGTGCTCGGCGACGACCGAGTCGTCGCGGGTCGTCCTGAAGGTGAACTCGTCCGGCAGCAGCGGGTGCAGCCGGTAGACGGCGACGAACTCCTCGGTCAGCGCGAACGGGACGCCGTGATGGTTCGTGGCCGAGCCCGGGATGCCGGAGAGGAGCTCGCTCTTCGTGAGCCGGCCGAACTTCTTCGCGAGCGACTCGGACTGCATGCCCCACCACTGCGTCTGCATCGCGCGGGCGGTGGTCGGGTGCGGCAGGATCGCGGGCGTCCAGTCGACGGTGTGGATCTTCGCCTGCAGCGCGGAGTTGACGAGCCGCGCGCGCTGATAGAGCTGCTCGTCGCCCCACGTCGGATACTCGGACTTCAGGCGGTCGCAGATCGCGTTGTGCTCGAGCGTGAAGAGCGTGTTGAGCATCTCGAGGCCGATCCAGTGGTTGCCGTAGACGTCGCGCAGATCGAGCCCGTCCTGCAGGTCGAGCGGCAACAGCCCGTCCTCGGTCACCCGCAGCTTGCCGTCCTCGCCCGCGCGGATCCGGTCTGCGATCGCCTGCGTGCGGCCGTAGAGCTGCGAGCCGTCCCACCAGTGGCTGTCGAGATTGACCCAGGTCTGCGGCTTGCCCGGCTCCGCGGTCGGATCGCGGCGCGTCCGCTCCACGCGCATCGGCCGCTCCGGCCAGTCGTCGGAGGCGGCGAGCTCGATCTCGATCGGATTCTCGGTCTCGTTCGCGCCATGCCCGAGCCAGTCGTGCACCTCGAACTGGATCCAGGCTGCCGCGAGCACGTTCAGGATCGTCGCGGGCCGGAACTCGTCGCGGGTCATCAGCTCGAGGCTGACCTCGCGCGGGTTCGGCGTCAGCAGACGCGGCGGCTCGTCCGGCCAGGTGTGCTCGAGCGGCACGTTGCGGCCGAAGCGCGCGCCGGCGGCGCCCATGACGGGGCTCTCGAGATCGGTCCAGGCACCGTCGAGCATGCGGACGGTCAGGTCCTGCGGAGGGCCGTTCGTGCTCGCGCTCAAGGTCGGCGGCGTGCCCGTGTCGTGGAGGTTGCGCTCGCGCAGCCGCTGACGCATCTGGCGCAGCGTCACGATCCCGAGCGGGACCGGCAGCTTGTGCCAGCCGATCCGCCGGTCGACGACGTGCATGAGCTCGGTGAAGCCCTCGTTCAACCGTCCCATCGTCCGTCGATCAAAGCACCGCGCCCGGCGGAGGGCAACAGTGCCCGATGACCTGGAAACCGCGAGGCAACCCTTCTACCCTGACCCTGTGGACGCAGGTGCGCGCATCTTGATCCTCGGCGGCGGCTTCGCCACGGCAGGCGCGTGCCGCACGATGCGGTCCGCGATGAAGCGCGGCGAGGTCGACGTCGAGGTCGTCTCGCGCAACAACTACTCCTGCCTGCACGGCCTGATCGCGGAGATGATCACCGGCCGCATCAGCCCCGGCGCGGTCGCGAGCCCGGCGCGGCGGATCTTCGCGCCGGCACGCGTGCACGTCGGCGAGATCGAGTCGATCGACCTCGACGGCCGCAGCGTGATCACGAGCCGCGCGCTCGACGGCGCCCGGCGCGAGCTCACGTACGACCACGTCGTGCTCGCGCTCGGCAGCTCCGAGAACATCGACGCCTATCCGGGGCTCCGCGAGCACGCCTTCAGGCTGAAGAGCTTCGAGGACTGCCTTCGCCTGCGCAACCACATCATCGAGATGTTCGAGCTGGCCGATTCGGAGACCGACCGTGACGAGCGCCGAAGGCTGCTCACCTTCTTCGTCGCCGGCGGCGGCTACTCCGGCAGCGAGGTCGCCGGGGAGCTGGCCGACTATGCGCGCCTCCTGACGAAGAACGAGTTCTCGGGCATCGCGCGCGACGAGGTTCGCGTCGTCGTCGTGCATCCCGGGCCGACGCTGCTGCCCGAGCTCTACGGCTCCGGGAACCTCGAGCGCGAGGCGAAGTCGTTTCCGCGGCTCGTGGAGTTCGGGACGCGGCACATCGAGAAGCTCGGCTGCGAGCTGATGCTGAGCACGCGCGTGACGGGTGCGACGTCGACGGAGGTCTACCTGTCGAACGGCGCGCACGTCCCGACACGGACGATCATCAGCACCGTCGGCACGAAACCGAACCCGCTCCTCGACACACTCGACGTCGAACGCGACGCACGCGGGCGGATCGTCGTCGACGACTTCCTCCGTGTGCGTGGACGCGAGAACGTCTGGGCCGTCGGCGACTGCGCGTCCGTGCCGCACCCGGACGGCGGCACGTGCCCACCGGTCGCGCTCTACGCCGAGCAGCACGGCCTGCACATCGGGCGAAACGTCGTGCGCGCCGTTCGCGGCGAGCCGCTCGCGCCGTACCGGCGCGCCGTGCGCATGCAGGGCATCTCGATCGGCGGCCGCACCGCCGTCGGCGAGATCCGCGGCATCGGCCTGAAGGGCACGATCCCCTGGATCGTCTGGCGCGCGGTGATCAGCCGCGTCGTCCCGTCATGGGACCGCCGGATCCGCATCGCCGCCGACTGGCTGATCTGGCCGCTCGTCGGGCGCGACATCGTCCAGGTCGGCCCCTCCGAGCGCGACGACTACGACGTGCGCCACAACGTCTTCCAGCCCGGCGAGTCGATCGTCGAGAGCCGCCGGCCCCTCCGCTTCGTCCACGTCATCGTCGAGGGCGACGCGGAGCTCGTGCGCGCCGCCGAGACGGTCGGCCTGCTCGGCCCGGGCGACCACTGTGGGCGCAAGTGGCTCGAGCTCAACGGCCTCGACAGCGTGCGCGCGAAGTCCCTCGTGCGCACGGTCTCGCTCCGCGCCGAGCAGGCGAACCAGCTGCAGGACGTCCTCCTCTCGACGAAGCCGCTCGTCGCACAGACGGGCCTGCACGCGGCCTTCGACCGCTCGCAGCTCGAGCCCGGGGCTCGGTGATGGCGGCGGCACGGTTTCTCCTCGGGACGATCCGCATCGTCAACGGCACGATCGCCCTCCTTGCTCCGTCGCGCCTCGCCGAACGGCTCGGCGCCGATGCGGCCGAGAGCCCCGCGCTCCTCTACGCGCTCCGCATGTTCGGGGTGCGCACGGTGCTGATCGGCCGCGACCTGCTCCGCAATGACGCACGAGCCGTACGCGCCGCGCCCTTCGTCCATGCGAGCGACACCGTCGCAGCCGCGCTTGCGGCGGCGAGCGGGAAGGTGCCGCGCCGTGTCGGCATCGCGATCACCGCAATCTCCGCACTCAACACGGCGCTCGCTCTCGCGGCGCGTAGGAGCACCCGATAGCGCTCATCGAGGACTACGCCCTGCTCGGCGACCTGCAGACGGCGGCGCTCGTCAGCCGCGCGGGCTCGATCGACTGGTGCTGCTTCCCGCGCTTCGACTCCGGCGCGTGCTTCGCGGCCCTCGTCGGCACCGCCGACAACGGGCGCTGGAGCCTCGCACCGGCCGGCGACGTGCGCGAGATCACGCGGCGCTACCGGCCGCAGACGCTCGTCCTCGACACCGTCTTCGAGACCGCGGACGGTGTCGCGTGCGTGACCGACTTCATGCCGCCGAGGAACGACGTGCCGGACATCGCACGCATCGTCGAGTGCCGCGAGGGAAGCGTGACGATGCGCTGCGAGCTCGTCGTCCGCTTCGACTACGGGCGCATCGTCCCGTGGGTGAGGTCGACGGCTGACGCGTGGCTCGCCATCGCGGGGCCCGACGCCGTCTGCCTGCGCACGCCGGTCGAGCTGCGGGGCGAGGACTTCACGACGGTGGCCGAGTTCACGCTCTCGGCGGGTGAGCGCGTGCCCTTCGTGCTCACGTGGTACCCGTCGCAGCGCGACCCTCCCCCACACGTCGACGCCGACGAGGCGTTGCGCGAGACGGAGGCCTACTGGCGCGAGTGGTCCGGGCGCTGCACGTACGACGGCCGCCACCGCGAAGCGGTCGAGCAGTCGCTGCGCGTGTTGAAGGCGCTCACCTACGCACCGACCGGCGGCATCGTCGCCGCGCCGACGACGTCACTGCCCGAGGCGATCGGCGGAAGGCGCAACTGGGACTACCGCTACTGCTGGCTCCGCGACGCGGCGCTCACCCTCGCGGCGATGCTCCGCTCGGGCTACGCGGAGGAGGCGCAGGCGTGGCGCGACTGGCTGCTGCGCGCCGTCGCCGGCTCGCCGGCGGACGTCCAGATCATGTACGGCATCGCCGGCGAGCGACGGCTCGACGAGCGTGAGCTCGAGTGGCTGCCCGGCTACGAGGGGTCGCGGCCGGTGCGAATCGGCAACGCCGCGTCCGCGCAGCCGCAGCTCGACGTCTACGGCGAGGTGATCGACGCGATGCTGAGCGCGCGCGAGGGCGGCGCGCCGGCGCTCGAGCATGCCTGGGCGGTGCTCCTCGCGACGCTCAAGTGGCTCGAGGACGGCTGGCGCCGGACCGATGCGGGCATCTGGGAGGTTCGCGGCCCGGAGCGGCACTTCACCCACTCGAAGGTGATGGCGTGGGTCGCGTTCGACCGCGGCATCCGGGCGGTCGAGGCGTTCGGCCGCGACGGGCCTGTCGACCGCTGGCGCGCGATCCGCGACGAGATCAAGGAGGAGGTGCTCGCGCACGCCTGGAGCGAAGAGCAGCAGGCGTTCGCCCAGTCGTACGGGTCGGACGAGCTCGACGCGAGCGTCCTGCTGATGCCGATCGTGGGCTTTCTGCCGGCCACGGACGAGCGCATGGCCGCCACGGTCGCGGCCGTCGAGCGAGTGCTCCTGCGCGACGGCTTCGTGCTCCGCTACATCGCGCGCGACGACGGCGCCGTCGACGGCCTGAGCGGCGACGAGGGCGTCTTCCTTCCGTGCTCGTTCTGGCTCGCCTCGGTCCAGGCGCTGCAGGGACGGCACGAGGAGGCGGCACACCTCTTCGAGCGCCTGCTCGCTCTCCGCAACGATGTCGGCCTGCTCGCCGAGGAGTACGACCCCGAAGCCGGGCGCCTGCTCGGCAACTTTCCTCAGGCCTTCACGCATCTCGAGCTCGTGAACACGGCCTTCGCTCTCGAAGACGCGGCCGCAGGTCGTTGAAATCTCGGGGGCGCGGCGCTAGCGTCGAACGTCCATGAGCGGACGGATCCTCGTCACGGGCGGCACCGGCTTCATCGGCAGCCGGATCGTCGGCGCGCTGGTCGCGCAGGGCCGGCCCGTGCGCTGCCTCGTCCGCGGCGGCGACGTCGCCCGGGAGGGCGTCGAGTCCGCCGCGGGCGACATGACCGACACGGACAGCCTGCGCCGCGCGGCGGACGGCTGCGACGCCGTCGTCCATCTCGTCGCGGGCAAGCTCGGCCTGCCCGAGGAGTTCCAGCGCGCGATGGCGCAGGCGACGAAGAACCTGATCGGCGCAGCCGAGGCCGCGGGGGTTCGCCGCTTCGTGCTGATGAGCTCGCTCGGCACCGACGAGCGCACGGCGGGCCTCACCGCGTACTCGCGCGCGAAGTGGGAAGCCCAGCAGGCGCTCGAGTCGTCCGGTCTCGCCTGGACGGTGTTCAAGCCGAGCTTCGTCTTCGGCCCCGACGGCGGCATGCTCCCGGGCTTCAAGAAGATCGCGCGCGGCCCCGTGATCGTCATCCCCGGCGACGGCAAGCGGCGGCTCCAGCCGATCTGGGTCGACGACGTCGCCGCGTACTACGCCCGGTCGATCGACGAGCCGCGGGCCGAGAAACGTGTCTTCGAGCTGGGCGGGCCGGACCTCGTCACCTGGAACGAGTTCTGGGAACGGCTCAAGGCCGCGGTCGGCTCGCGCCGGCCCGTCATCCACGTGCCGATGCCGATCATGAAAGCCCAGACCCGCCTGACCGACCGGCTGCCGATCAAGGTCCCGATCGACTCGGCGATGCTGACCCTGCTCGAGGCCGGCGACGACGCCGTCTCCGACCCCGGCGCACAGGCGGTCTTCGGCGACATCCGCCTCGTGCCGCTCGACGAGCAGCTCCGGCGAACGGCCTGAGGCGCTCGCGCGCGTTGACACCCAGGGGGTCCGGAGTTAGCTTCGAGCGACTGCCCTCGGGGGGAGGTCGAGAGTGAAGCGAAGAGCACCAAGGCAGCAGGCGACGTTCAGCGACTCGTGGCGCTCGAGGATCGAAGCCCACGAGACGTTCTCGCACGACAGCCTCGACCACCTCGGGTACGACTGGAGCCGAATCGGCGAGCCCGACGCGCACCCCGTGCGGCCGCTGAAGATCTACCTGCCGGAGACGACCGAAGAGGTCGCGCAGGTGATTCGCGACGCGCGGCGGCTCGGCGAGACGCTCACGGTCCGGAGCAAGGGCCACTCGAGCAACGACCTCGTCTTGAGCGACCGCGGCAGCATCCTGCTGATGCAGATGATGAATCGGATCCTCGACGTCGACACGGAGCGCCTGACGGCGACCGTCGAGGGGGGCGCGATCGGCGCGTCGATCGACGACCACCTGGCGAAGCTCGGCTACGGCCTGCCGATCGTGGGCGACCACAAGGACATCACCGTCGGCGGCTTCTCGTCGGTAGGCGGCATCAGTCCGGCCTCGCACCGCCACGGCATGTTCATCGACAACGTCGAGTCGATGGAATACGTCACGTGGGAGGGCGAGGTCCGCGTCGTCGAACGCAGCGAGCGGATCCTCGAAATGCGCCGCGTCCTCGGCGGGCTCGGCAAGTGGGGCGTGATCACGAAGCTGACGGTGCGAATCACGCCCGTCGACAAGTACGGAACGATCCTCCACAACCACCTTCGCCGCTACCGGAATCTCGACGCCTTCATCGACGAGACCACGGCGCTCCTCGAGCAGCCTCCCGAGGACTCGCTGCTCCAGCGCGGCGTCTGGGTCGACATGCGAAAGCCGAGCGGGAAGCGCATCCGCTTCGGCACGTTCTCGGTCTACCGTGCGACGCCGCAGACCGCGTGGAAGCGCCTGCGCAACCAGGTCTCGTACGGCTTCCTGCACGGGCTTGGCTACTGGGCCGGCCGGCTACCGAAGAAGATCGACGAAGCCGTCAAGCAGATCGGCACGCTGCGCGGAGCGCTGTTCACTCCGAAGTTCGGCTCGATCAAGTACGTCGAGACGTTCGCGGACCGGATCCTGGAAGCGACTGTCGGCGACCCGTGGCGGACGTTCATCCTGCTCCCCAAGGTCGACGCCGGGTACCGCGATCTCTTCCGCGAAGCGCACGACTTCATGATCGAGACGCGCGAACGCCGCGACTGCTTCACCTACCTCGCGATCTACCTCAAGGGGATCGACTCCCCGTATCTCGCGCGCGACGAGCCGGGAATGAAGTACGTCGAGTTCCTCTTCGTCGCCGGCCAGACGGAGAAGATGAACGCCGAGATCCTCGAGGAGGTCGCGACGGGGCTCGACGACATCGTGATCCGCCACGGCGGGCTGCGGTACATGCACACGAGGACGTCCCGCGACCCGGAACGCCGGCGGCTCGTGAACCCGAACACGTTCTGGGCGGAGCAATACGCCGAAGCCGAAGCCGAAGCCGAGGCCGGGAGGCGGGCCTCCGTCGTGGCGGAGTCGCCGGCCCTGCACGAGACCTAGAGGAGCACCGATGCAACGCGAGATCCCAATGTTCACGCTCGAAGGCGTCAAGGACGCCGAGATCACGACGCACTACTTCTCGACCGCGGACATGCTCGGTCTGAGCATGCTCCGCTTCCTCAAGGAGCCGAGCGACGACATCGTGGTCATCGCCCACGGGCTGACCACGTCTTCGGACATGTTCATCATGCCCGAGCACGAGAACCTCGTCACCTTCCTGCACAACCAGGGCTTCGGCGACGTCTGGACGCTCGACTTCCGGATGAGCAACCGGTTCCCGTACAACCTCACACGGCACTCGTACACGATGGACGACGTTGCGCTCTTCGATTTTCCGGCAGCGCTCGACAAGCTGCGGAGCGTGGTCGGCCCGGGCAAGCGGATTCACGTCATCTGCCACTGCCTCGGCTCCGTCGGGTTCATGCTGAGCCTCTACGGCAAAGCGGTCGACGGCGTCGCGAGCGTCATCTCGAACAGCGTCTCCCTCACCCCCCGTGTCCGCAAGTACTCCCGCGCCAAGATCGCGTTCGCGCCGGCGCTCGTCGAGGGACTGCTGAACGTCACGTATCTCAACCCGCGCTGGAGCAAGGATCGCGGCCTCACGCTCGGCAAGGGAATCTCGAAGGTCGTCTCGACGGTGCACCGCGAATGCGACGTGCCCGAGTGCAACATGCTGAGCTTCATGTGGGGGGCCGGCTTCCCCGCCCTCTACCGGCACGAGAACCTCGATCCCGTCACGCATCGCCGCGGCGGCGACCTCTACGGCGGCACGAGCCTCAACTACCACCGCCACGTGCGGGCGATGGTCCGCGCCGGACGCGCCGTAAAGTTCGACACGAGCAACCCACTCCACCGTGCGCTGCCCGACGACTACCTCGAGTACGCGCGCGAGATCGAGACGCCCGTGCTGCTCATCACGGGTCGGTCGAACAAGATCTTCACGGACTCGCAGCTCGAGACGCACCGGACGCTGCAGGAGCTCGGCTGCACGAACACGGAGACCCACGTCTACGAGACGTATGGCCACCAGGACGTGTTCATGGGCAAGGACGTCGCGAAGGAGGTCTTCCCCCGCTTCCTCCAGTTCCTCGAGAACCACGCAGGCCGCGGGGCTCCCGCCTCCCCGGTGAGCGCCGAGACCCCGGCCCCGGCCCCGGCCTAGAAAGCGGCGCCGCGTCGTGCTAATGATCGCAAGCTAGTGGAGGGGGTCCTCGCCAGACTCGGAGCATGGGCCGCACGCCGGCGGCGGCTGGTCGGCGCGGTGTGGCTCGTGATCCTGCTCGCGAGCGCCCCGCTCGCGATGAAGCAGGCCGACCGGCTCTCGGGCGGCGGGTGGGCGGTGTCCGGCAGCGACTCCGCCCGCGCCGAGGCGGACATGCAGACCTTCCCGGGCGCCGCGGGAGCGATCCTCGGCCTGCTCGTGACCGGCTCGTCGCAGAGCGACGTCCAGGCCCGCGTCACCGAAGCGCGCGGCGTGCTCGGGCGCTACGCCACGGTGAAGGCGGGTACAGCGACGCCGCTCGACGGCGGCAAGGCGGCGCTCGTGCCGCTCGCGTATTCCGGCTCGATCAACACCCGCCAGGACATCGCGAAGACACTGCGCAAAGCGCTCGTCCAGACGACGTCAAGCACGTCGACGCGGATCATCGGCCAGGACGCGCTGTGGTCGAACTACCAGGAGGTGTCGAAGAAGGAGCTCGCGAGAAGCGAGAGCATCGGCTTCCCGATCATCCTGATCGTGCTCCTCGCCGCGTTCGGGACCGCCGTTGCGGCGCTCGCACCGCCGGCTCTCGGTTTCGTGTCCGTGCTCGTCACCGGAGCGCTCATCTACTTGCTCTCGCGCTCGTTCGAGATGTCGATCTTCGTCCAGAACATCGCGTCGATGCTCGGAATCGGCGTTGCGGTCGACTACTCGCTCTTCGTCGTCAGCCGCTTCCGGCAGGAGCTTGCGCGCGGCGTCGAGAAGGAGCAGGCGATCGCACGTGCGCTCGCAAGCTCCGGACACGCCGTCGTGATCAGCGGCGCGACCGTGGCCGCTTCACTCGCCGGCTTGTTCATCATCAACCTCGGCGCGATCAGGTCGTTGGCGGTCGGTGCGATCCTCGTCGTCCTTGTCTCCGTGCTTGCGACGGTCACGTTGCTGCCTGCGCTGCTCGGATTCGTCGGCGGAGGCATCGAACGGTTCCGTATTCGTCTGCCGTGGCGAACGAGCGCGACCGAGGCCGGGGAAGGCGCCTTCTGGAAGACCTGGACGGAGCGCGTCCTCGCCCGGCCGGTCCTCAGCCTCGTCGGCGCGACCGCCGTGATGCTCGTGCTCGCGTCACCGCTGCTCGCGATCACGACGCTGGAGCGCGCGAAGGAGCAGCTGCCGCCGTCCGCCGAGGTGCGTGCTGCCACCGAGGAGGCGCAGCGACTCGCCGGGCCGGGAATCACCGGGCCGGTCCAGCTGATCGCGTCGAAGTCGGGAACGCTCGAGCGGATCACCGCAGCGGTGCGCGCGCTGCCGGGCGTCGCGCGGGTGGCCGCACCGATCCGGAACTCCGACGGCACCCTGTACGAGGCCGATGCGCAGCTCGCGTCCGACCCGGAGACGAACGAGGCGCGGCAGACGCTGAAGACGATCATTGCGACCGCAGAGCCGATCGCCGCGGCGGACGGAGCGACCTTCCTCGCCGGCGGCTCGACCGCCTACAACAGGGACACCGAGCACGCGATCTTCGGCAGCCTCTGGAAGATGATCGTCTTCATCCTCGCGCTCTCGATCCTCGTCCTGCTCGTGATGATGCGCAGCGTCCTGCTGCCCCTGAAGGCCGTGCTGATGAACTTGCTCACGGTCGGCGCGACGTACGGCGTCCTCGTCGCCGTCTTCCAGTGGGGCTGGCTCGACTGGACCGGCTACAACTCGCCGGGGTACATCGACTCGATCGTTCCTGCGCTCGTGCTCGCGATCAACTTCGGGCTCTCGATGGACTACGAGGTGTTCCTGCTGACACGCATCCGCGAGCGGTACATGGAGCACCATGACAACGACCGCGCGGTCTCGGAGGGCGTCGTCATGAGCGCACGCATCATCACGAGCTGCGCCCTGATCATGGTCGGCGTCTTCGGAGCGTTCGCGATCGCAGGCGGTGTGACCCTGAAGCAGCTCGGGATCGGGTTGGCCGTGGCCGTCGCGCTCGACGCGACGATCGTCCGCCTCGTGATCGTGCCCTCGACGATGAAGCTCCTGGGCGACTGGAACTGGTGGCTTCCGGCCTGGCTCGACCGCGTGCTCCCCGGGGGCGTGCGCGCGCCGGAGGCTGCGGCGCCTTCGACGCCGACCGCCTGATCTCGCGAGCTGCGCCGCTTTCCGCTCTACCGGATCGCGGGCGTGCCCATGACGGCCTTCATCGGCTGGCGGAAGCGCTACACCGGGCTCGAGCACGTCCCGGAGGGCGGCTTCGTGCTCGCGGCGAACCACCTCTCGAGCCTCGACCCGTTCGTGCTCGGCATGCCGCTCTACCCGCGGCGCACGGTTCGCTACATGGCGAAGGCGGAGCTCTTCACCCGCTGGCTCGCCCCCGTGATGCGCGCGATCGGCACCTTCCCGGTCCGGCGCAACGAGCCGGACAGCGACGCGATCCGCACGGCGCTCGAGATCCTCGCCGCGGGCGAGATCGTGGGGATGTTCCCCGAGGGCACCCGCGCGCGAAAGGGGCTGCGGAAGAAGTTCGCGCCGCAGGCGCACACGGGCACGGCCCGCATCGCGCTGAAGGCGGGCGTGCCGCTCATCCCGGCGGCGATCGGGGGCACCGACCGGCTGCTGCGCTTCGGCCTGATCTCCGTCGCCTTCGGGCCGCCGGTCCCGACCGACGATCTCCACGACCTGCCGCGCCGCCGCGCAGACGAGATCGCGACGGAGCGGCTGATGGCGCAGATCGAGGAGCTCGCTGCCGGACTGGCCGAACGGCAGGGCCTCGCGCCGAAGACCGGTCTTGGTCGTACGGATTCGAAGGAGTAGGATCGCCCTTCGGCCGACGTGCGGGCACATCCGGGGGGACTGGGACAGATGGCGTTGCAGATAGGCAGCCAGATTGCCGGCTACCGGATCCTCGGGGTACTCGGCGAGGGCGGGATGGGCATCGTCTACGACGCCGAGCACGTGCTGCTCGGCCGTAAGGCCGCGGTCAAGACCCTGCTCAGCGAGCTGTCGACGAACGAGGACTTCAAGGAGCGCTTCATCAAGGAGTCGCAGTCGGTTGCGAGCATCGACCACCCCAACATCATCCCGATCTACGACGCCGGCGACAGCAACGGCACCGCCTACATCGCGATGCGGTTCGTGTCCGGCACCGACCTTGCCCAGGCGATCGACCGGCGCGGCGCGCTCCCGCCGGAGGAGGCGCTCTTCATCCTCGACCAGGCGGGCGCCGCCCTCGACGCGGCACACGCGCGCGGGCTCGTCCACCGTGACATCAAGCCCGCGAACATCCTCATCGAGGGGGACGGCCGGCGGATCTACCTCACCGACTTCGGCATCGTCAAAGGACAGGGCGAGCGCGGGCGGACACAGGAGGGCTTCTTCCTCGGCACGATCGACTACGCGGCGCCGGAGCAGCTTGAGGGCAAGGAGCTCAGCTCGGCGGCCGACATCTACGCCTTCGGCGGCGTGCTCTTCGAGTGCCTGACGGGGCACCGTCCGTACGAGGGCACCGACGTCGCGATCGTGCGCGCCCACGTCCTCGACCCGCCGCCGCAGCCGACGAGCCACCGGCCCGATCTGCCGGCAGCGGTGGACGAGGTGATCGCTCGCGCGATGGCGAAGGATCCGGCCGAGCGCTTCGACGACTGCCGTGAGCTCGTCGAGGCCGCGCGCCTCGCGCTCGCGAGCTCCGGTCCCGCCCCGATCGACGCCGTGGCCGCGGCGCCGCTCGGCGCGCCGCAGCAGCGGCGGACGACCGTGTCGAACCTTCCGCTCCAGACGACGCCGCTGATGGGCCGCGACGAGGAGCTCGCCGAGATCTTGGCGATGCTGCGCGATCCGTCCGTGCGAATCGTCACCCTGACCGGGTTCGGCGGCACGGGCAAGACCCGGCTCTCGCTCGAGGCGGCGCGCGTCGCGCAGGAAGAGTTCGACCGGGTCGTCTTCGTCGACCTCTCGCCGATCCACGAGCCCGAGCTCGTGGTGACGACGATGGCCCAGGCCGTCGGCGCGCAGATCCCGCCCGGAGGAACCGGCGTCGACGCGATCCGGGACGCCCTCGGGGCCTCCGACGTGCTCCTCGTGCTCGACAACTTCGAGCAGGTGCTCGCCGCGGCTCCGTTCGTGGCCGAGCTCGTCGTCGCCGTGCCGATGCTGCGCGTGCTCGTCACGAGCCAGGCGCCGCTTCGCGTCAGCGCAGAGCGCGAGTACGCCGTGCGCCCGCTGCAGCTGCCGACCGCGCTCGAGACGGACGACCTCGACGTGCTCGCGGCGTCGCCGGCCGTGGCGCTCTTCGTCGACCGCGCGCGTGCGGTCCGGCCCGACTTTCAGCTCACCGAGGCCAACGCAGCTGCGGTGGCCGACATCTGCACGCAGCTCGACGGGATCCCGCTTGCGATCCAGCTCGCGGCTGCGCGGATCAAGCTGCTGACCCCGCATGCGCTCGCGACGCGGTTGCAGTCGCGCCTCGAGCTGCTGACCGGCGGCGCGACCGACCTGCCCGAGCGGCAGCGCACGCTCCGCGACGCGATCGACTGGAGCTACAGCCTCCTGACGGATGCAGAGAAGACGACGCTGGCACGGCTCGGCGTCTTCGTCGGAGGCACCTCGCTCGAGAGCGCGGGCGCCGTCGCCGGCGACGAGGACGAGTTGGACGTCGGCGCGATCCTCGACACGCTCGCGTCCCTCGTCGACAAGGGTCTCGTGCGCCAGACCGAGGCGAGTGACGGCGAGCCGCGCTTCTCGCTGCTCGAGACGATCCGCGAGTACGCGCTCGGGCGGCTCGTCGAGCTCCCTGAGGCGGAAGAGATGCAGCGACGGCACGCCCAGCGGTTCCTCGAGCTCGCGGAATCGGCGGAGCCGGAGCTCGCGCGCGCGAACCAGCGCGCCTGGCTCGCAAAGCTCGACGAGGACAACGGCAACATCCGCGCTGCCTTCACGTGGGCGATCGACTCCGGCAACGTCGAGCTCGGGCTGCGCCTCGCGGGTGCGCTCGTGCGGTTCTGGAGCATCCGCGGCTTGATGGCCGAGGGACGGGAGCGGCTCACGGATGCGCTCGCGCTGGGCGACGCCGCGCCGGCACCGGTGCGCGCGAAGGCGGAGTTCGCGGCCGGGTACGCGGCCCTCGGCCTCGGCGAGTTCTCGGCCGCCGAAGAGCACTTCAAGAGGAGCCTCGAGCTCGCGGCCGGAGACGGGCAGGCGGAGGGAGCGGCGCGCGCCCAGCTGGCCTGGATCGCGATGACGCGGACGGACGACGGCGGCGGTCCGGCGCTCGAGCTCGCGACCGAGAGCCTCGAGCAGGCGCGCGAGGTCGACGACAAGCGCACTGCGTCCGGAGCGCTCAACACGCTCGCCGAGCTTGCGCTCCAGCGCGGCGAGCGCACGGAAGGGCTCGCGCTGATGGAAGAGGCACTCACGCTCCGGCGCGGGCTCGGCGACAAGCGGCTCGTCGCCAACTCGCTCCTCAGCCTCGCCCGCGCGCGCTTGACCGCCGGCGAGCTCGACCGCGCGAAGCCGCTGCTCGAGGAAGGCCGCCGCCTCGCGGTCGAGATCGGCGACTCCTGGAGCGCGTCGGTCGCGCTCGCGGGCCTCGGCCGGCTGCGCCTTCTCGACGGCGCCCCGGACGAGGCAATCGACCTGTTCCGCGACGCGCTCCGTCTCGCCGCCGCGAGGCGCGACAAGCGCGCGGCCGCGGACTGCCTCCAGGGCCTCGGCAGCGCCGTCGCGCTTCAGGGCGGCGACGCCATCCTCGCGGCCCGCCTGCTCGGCGCGGCGGAAGGGACGCTCGCAGCGATCGGCGCCTCGCAGACGACGGCCGAGCGGACGGTCGAGGAGCGCGTGCGTCCCGGCCTGCAGACGGAGCTCGGCAGCGAGTTCGAGCACAAGCTCTCGGCGGGGCGAAGCCTCACCCTCGAAGAGGCCGTGGCGCTCGCATTGAAGTCGCACATCGACGGTGCGGGCGCGAAGAAGCTCGAGAGCGCCACCCGCTAACAGCTCGTCCTAGAGGAGCCAGCAGTCGGCCCACCACTCGGCGTGCGGCATGCCGCTGCTGCGGCTGAGGCGCAGCAGCGCCTCGACGTCGAAGCTCGTGCGCCGCAGCTCGACGCGCACCGTCCCCTCACCGGTCGTCAGCACTGCGTACTCGGCCCACGGGGCGACCGTCACGCGCTCCGGCCACCAGCTGAGGAACGGGAGCCCGACGCTGCCCGGATTGACGAGCAGGGACTGCGACCAGCGCCGCAGGAGCTGCACGTGCGTGTGACCGCCGACGAGGAGCTCGGGCCGCGCGCCGTCGAACATCGGCGTCAGCTCGTCGTCGGGCGTCGTCGCGAAGATCCAGTCGTTGTAGGAGCGCGGCGAGCCGTGGTAGACGAGCGCGTCGACGCCGTCCAGCGAGAGCTCGAGCTGCCGCTCGAACGTTGCGAGATACGCACGATCGGCGGCCGACAGCTGCTCGCCCCACCACGCGTGGATCTCGTTGACGATCTCTGCCGTCTCGGTCGTCGCCGGAGGGACCGGCTCGCCGGCAAAGGCCGCGTCCCAGTTCCCGAGGACGACCGGGCACCCGAGCTCCCGCACCCGTGCGAGCGACTCCGCGGGTTGCGGGCCGACCGCGACGTCGCCGAGGCAGACGATCGTGTCCACACCGTCGCGCTCGAGCTCTGCGAGGACCGCGTCGAGCGCGACGCGGTTGCCGTGGATGTCCGAGATCAGTCCGACGCGCACGCAGGCAGGTCAGCTGGTTCCTGCGCGGATGATCTTCGGAATGGCCTGATACGCGGTGGCGCGCCTGCCGCGCCCGACGACCACCGTCCCGGTCCACGACTCGAGTGCCGGGTAGTCCATCGTGTGCCCGCCCGAGACGATCTCACCGGGGCGGTAGACGAGCGCGTACGTGATCTCCTTCCAGCTCGCGAAGCCGTCGCCGCCGAGCAGCAAGCGATGCGTCGGGCGCCACGTGCCGGTGTTGAAGTACGCGCGGTAGCGCTCGGTCGGCGCCTCGCCGATCACCTGGATCGGCACCTGGCGGGCCGCGTGCGTGTGGCCGTACATGACGTAGTAGATGTCGCCGCCATCGGGGTGGCTGTCGAGCCGGCGGAAGTCCTCGGCGGCCGAGGCGGAGTAGCGGTCGGAGTGGCCCTTCATCGTCGAGAAGCGGTCAGCGGCTGACAGGATCCGGTTGTAGTTCAGCGGCTTGAAGCTTCGAAGCAGGCGCAGGAACGCCTGGAACGAGTCGGCTTCGTCCCAGCCGAACTTGTCGTGCCGCTTGTACCAGTCCTGCGTGAACGGAAGGTCATGCATGCTCTGCGCCGCTTCGTTCAGCGCGCGGTTCACGCAGTCGCGCGTGTTCTCGTCCACGAGGCTGACCTGCCACATGACCCAGCGCACCATGCCGGTCAGCGGGCGAACGTCGACGACGTCGCGAAGCCGCTCGGCGATGCGCGCACGGTTCGGATGATCCTCCGGCAGGTAGTGCGCCGAGAGCGGCGCGATCTTCGCGGCGTACTCGCACGCCATCGGATCGCCGATCGGCATGCGCGTGAAGTCCTCTTCGGGAATCAGCAGCTCGCCCGACCGGTACGCCTCGCTGCCCTCGAAGTTGAGCGGGTCGAACTCGTGTCCGTGCCGCGCGAAGACGCCGTGCTCCGGGTCCATGTAGTAGCGGGGGAAGAGGCCGTCCCCGGCCGGCATGCCGAGCGTCTCGCGCACGCGCCGTCGCAGGTGCGCATGCTCGTTGACGACCGAGTCGTGGTTGCCGGGGACGTAGACGCGTGTCGGCTCGACCGGGAAGCCGAACGTCCCCTGCAGTGAGCCGGAGAGCATCGCGAACGTCTCGGCGTTGTTCGCAACGACGCCTTCGAAGATCTCGAAGAGCGCGTCGTGCGAAGGGTTGCCGCCCCAGGGCCGCGACTCGAGGGGGTAGTCGAACCAGCGCTCGGTGCGCACGAGGTCGTAGACGTCGCCGAGGAAGAGGAGCGTGATCTCCTCCGCCTGTGCCTCGCGCGCGTGTGCCGCGAGGTCCTGCATCGTGCTGCGGAAGACGCCCGGCTCGACGTGGTGAGCACCTGCGGAGCCGTCCATCAGGTGGAAGTCACTGACGACGATCAGCACTCGGTCATGCCTCCGTGAGCACGTCTGCGCCGGCGGCGGCGCGCTGGAGATGCTCGTGCAGCAGCGGGTAGACGTCGCGTGCCGCGTCCTTGCCGATCACGAGGTCGAGATGGCCGTAGTCGGGAACGAGGTGCAGCGACACGAGCTCCGGGTCGACGGCCTCGCGGAGCGCGGCCGCACTCATGCGGGCGCCGTCGACGAGGAAGGCGTCGCTCTCCTCGCCGTGCACGAAGCTCACCGGGAACGCGAGCCGGTCAAGGTGCGGGATGTAGGTGTCCGAGCCGTCGGCGGCGACGATGCGCCCGCGCTTCGCAATCGCCGCCAGGTGCGACGAGGCGGTCCGGCTCGGCAGCGACAGCAGCTCGTGCAGGCTCTCGTGCGTCGCACGGTTGAGCTGGTCGTGCTCGAAGAGGAGCCCGTAGACGTACGTCGCGCGACGGCAGACGGCGCTCGCGCAGCGCTCCTCCTTCTGCATCGGCTGGAACTTCAGCAGCCGGTCTGCGAGGCGCCCACTGAGCCGCTCTCCGCGCTGCAGCGTGACGTCGTCGGCGAGACCGCGCCCGAGCTGCCGCCCTTTCGGAAGGCGCACGTGCGTGCCGAGGCCGAGCGCGACTGCAGAGGCGATCGCGTCCTGGCCGCGCAGCGCCGCACCCAGCAGCGTCAGCGCACCGACGCCTTCACCGACGACGGTGACGCGCTCGCTGCCCGTCTGGTCGCGCACGTGGGCGAGCGCCGCAGACCAGTCGTGGGTCGCGACGTCGTCGAGATTCCAGTCTCCGAGGACGCCGGGGAGCTCGAACGAGCCGCGCCAGTCGAGCGTCCAGACGTCGTAGCCGTGCGACGCGAGGTACTCGACGAGATTCGTCTCGATCGTGTCGACCGTGAAGATCCCGCTCGAGGTGCCGAGCCCGTGCGCGAGCACGACCGGCTCGCCGTCTCCGGCGTAGTGCGTCAAGCGGATCTGCGCGTCGTCGGCCGTCACGACGTGCTCGACCGTCGGCTCCGGGACGCGCAACTCGCGCTTCTTGCGCGGCGCTGCGTCGGGCGCGAACGCGGACGAGCGCGAGAAGATGCCGCCGTACACGTCCGCCATCGAGCCGGCGAAGTAGCGCGCGAACCGCGCCCGCCCGAGGAGCCGCTCGCGCAAGCCGTGAGCCCCGGTGACCTCCATCGTGCCGAGCTGTTGGATGAAGTCCTTCGTGGCGATGCGAAGGACGCCCTTGCCGACAACGGCCTCCTGCTCGGTGACGGTGATGAAGAGCGTGGTCGTGTCCGTCCACGGGTCGAAGAGGCCTTTGTCGTCGTGCACAAGCTTGAAGCCGTCGAACGCGAAGACGCGGCCGTCGACGCTCGTGAGCTTCATCCGGTAGCGCATCTTCCGCGCAGCAGGCGCGTCCGGATCGTGCACGAAGAGATTGAAGACGCCCTGCGTGACCGTCAGCGGCTCCGGCGAGAGCGCCGGCGCGACCACGGTCCCGAGCAGCTGGGCGGAGTGGCTCTCGTCGTCGAGCAGCCGGTCGAGATCGTCGGAGACGATCGTGAGCGTGAACTCGAACGGCGAGTCGTCGGCCTTCGCGCGGGCGGCGGCCGACTCGTAGTCGTCGGTGACGGCGGTCGAGAGCCAGCCGCTCATGCGCTCGGTGAACCGGATCCCGAGCTGCTCGGCTGCGGCCGGCTCGAGCACCGCGGTGCCGGCGGCGTAGTCGATCCGCCAGCCGCGCGCCTCGGCGAGGAGGGCGATGTTCCGCTCTGCGAGACCGGAGATCGTGAGAAGCGGGTTGACGCCGAGCGACCGCGGCATCACCGAGCCGTCGGCGACGAGGAGGCCGTCGTGGACCTCGCGTCCGTCGCTTCCCGTGAAGACGCGGCCGGCGTGGTCGACGGCGCCGTGCGCTCCGTCCGGCCCCATCCCGCAGCCGCCGAGCGGATGCACCGTCACGAGGTCCTGCTTCGTGAACTTCGACCACATCGGGTTCTTCAGGAACGTGCCGCCGTGCGGGACCGTCGCCTCGTAGAGCCGCTCCGCCACCGAATTGAAGATCGGCTGCCGTCCGACGCCCGGCCAGTCGAGGCGGACGTGGTCGCCGTCGAGCACGAGGCGGCCGTTCCCGTCGTCGTGCGTCATGACGAGGAACGTCTGCGTGTTGTGCACCGCACCGTGGTACGGGCCGCGGACGAGGCTCTCCAGCGCGCGCCTGCCTTCGGCCAGCTCATCGCGCGCACCGCGGTCGGTGTCGCGGCCGAGCAGAGTCGCCGACGCCGAATAGAAAGCCGCCATCATCTTGCCGAGCCCCGACGGGACCGCCCCTTCCTCGATCACCATCCCCTCGTCGAGGACCGGCTGCTCGCGGAGGTCGATGATCCCCGTGATCGTCGGCCCGACGGGGTCGCGCCCCTCGGCGTGCATCGTGCCGTGGCCGACGCCGTTGACCGGCTCGTCGCAGTTGTAGGCGAACGCGAGCACGTCGCCGTTGCCGCTGAAGCGCTCGCCGACGCGATCGGAGACGGGGAGGCCCTTCTCCTTCGAGCGGAGGAGGATCTCGGTCGAGCCGAGCGCACCCGCCGCGACGATCACGACGTCCGCCGAGACGAAGAGGGTCGGCGCGTCGAACCGTTCACGCCCTGTGTCCAGTGCCTGGTAGTGCACGGTGTACCGGTCGCCGCGGCGTTCGATCCAGCGCACCTCGGCGAGCGTGAAGATCTCGGCTCCGTGCGCCTTCGCATCCGGGAGGTAGTTCATCTGCGTCGTGTTCTTCGCGCCGACGTTGCAGCCCGAGACGCAGTCGCCGCAGCCGGTGCAGGCGGGCTGGTGGACGCCGCCGCTGCTGATGCTGTCCTCGAAGGTGACGTTGATCGGGGGCCGGTAGAACGGCGCGCCCATCGCCTTTGCGGACTCCTCGAGCGAGCGCAGCTTGAGCAGCGGCGGCGCCGACTCGGGATACGGCGTCGGCCGGAGCATCTCCCGCGCGCGGTCGATCCCTGCCGCGATGGAGCCGGCCAGATCGTCCCGGATCTCCTGCGGCCAGACCGGATCGGCGAAGACCGCCGGCTCGGCCTCGAGCGCGAGGTTCGCGTTGATGAGCGACGTGCCGCCGAGGCCGCACCCGACGAGGACGTTCATGTCCTTGTTGGCGCGGAAGTCGACGAGCGCCGTCCGCGAGCCGACGTGCCCGGCCGGCGTCTGCGCCTGTGTCTCGCGC
>JANMQZ010000280.1:0-6734 GCA_031370755.1 Actinomycetes bacterium | reverse complement strand
GCTATCGGGACGACCGAGGACGCGGCAGCGCGCAGCGTGATCGCGTGCCAGAAGCCTGATGGACATCGCGGGGAGGGCCATTAGCTGCCCTTCTTGGCGCCGTACTTGGAGCGGGCCTGCTTGCGGTCCGCGACGCCGCCCGTGTCGAGAGCGGCGCGGATGATCTTGTAGCGGAAGCCCGGGAGATCCTTGACGCGGCCGCCGCGGACGAGCACGACCGAGTGCTCCTGCAGGTTGTGCCCCTCGCCGGGGATATAGGCGCCGATCTCCATGGCGTTCGTGAGCCGCACGCGGGCGACCTTCCGGAGAGCCGAGTTCGGCTTCTTCGGGGTGGTCGTGTAGACGCGCGTGCAGACGCCGCGCTTCTGCGGGGAGCCCGCGAGCGCAGGGGTCTTGTTCTTCGAGACCGGAGCTTTCCGGCCCTTTCGAACGAGCTGATTGACAGTCGGCACGGGTCTAGTTCTTCTCCTGTTGCGGCTTCAGCGTAAAGAGACCAGCTGGCGAGGGCGGCGAGGCCCCTGCCAACCGGCCCGCGGCATGGTACCGGAGGCGCTGGGTGACCGTCAAACCAGGGGTTCGCGGGACTTTTGCCGGGTGCGCCCATGGCGCTCCGTACCGGGACAGACGATACTGCGACGACCGTCAAACCCGCCTGCGGTGGACACGAATCTGATCGTCATCGTTGCGGCCCTCGGGGGCTGCCTCCTCGCCCTCGTGGTGCTGGTGACGCTTGTCGCGAGGCGGTCGCGGCGGCAAGGCGACGAGCGGGTCGGGGCGGTCGTCCAGACCCTGGAAAAGCGCATGGACGAGCTCGCGCAGGAGCTCGCCGGGGCGGTCGAGCGCGCCGAGGAGGAGGGGCGCCGCTCGCGGTTTCTCGGCGAGATCGCCGGCTCGATCGACATGGACGAGGTGCTCGGGCGGACGCTCGAGGCGGGGACGCGGCTCGAGGGCGTCGACGCCGCGCTCGTACGGCTCGAAGGGGCCGACGGAGCGCCGACCGTGGCCGCGCACGGGCTCGCCGCCGACGGCGCCGAGTCGATCTCCGGGCCGCCGGACGGCTCCCCGGCCCGCGCGATCGAGGTCTCCTATCGCTACGGCCCTGACCAGGAAGCGGTCGACGGCCTGATTCACACCGGGCTCGCCGTCCCGCTCGAGGACAGCGGCAGCCGGATCGGCTACCTCGCGGTCTACTCGCGCGACAGCTCACGGCGGTTCGGGGACGAGGACATCCGCGAGCTCGAGGAGCTGACCCACCGGGCGACGCCGGCGATCGAGAACGCGCGGAAGTTCCGGGAGGCGCGCCAGCTCGCGGACCTCGACGCGCTCACGGGGCTCCACAACCGGCGCTACTTCCACGAGACGCTGGCCCGCGAGTGCGCCCGCGCGCATCGCTACAACCGCAGGCTCGCCCTGATCGTCTTCGATCTCGACGACTTCAAGGTCGTGAACGACCAGATCGGCCACCTTGCCGGCGACGCGGTGCTCGCCGAGGCGGCCGAGCGGGTGCGCGAGGTGATCCGCACCGCCGACATCCCGTGCCGCGTCGGCGGCGACGAGTTCGCCGTCATCCTGCCGGAGTCGGGGATCCAGCAGGCCGAGCAGCTCTTCGGCCGCCTGCAGGGGACGATCGCCGGCAGGCCGCTCGGCCAGGCCGGCAAGCTGCACATCTCCGCGGGCCTCGCCGAGCTGAAGCCCGACGACGACTCGATCACGTTCTTCGAGCGCGCCGACGAGGCGCTCTACCGCGCGAAGGACGCCGGCAAGGGGCAGTCTGTGACCGCGGACGGCGGCCGGCAGACGGCGTAGCTACCGCCGCTTGGCGAGCGCGGCGGCGAGGCCGGGATAGCGCTTCGCGAACTGCGCCCAGGTATAGCCCTGGGTCTTCAGGTACTTCTCCAACGCCTGCCGGCTCGGGTAGGTCTTGGTTCCCCAGACGAGCCCGCGGCGGGCAACCTGGGCCGGCGTCTGTTTCGGCAGCACGAGCGGCACCGGCGCAAGCGCGAGGTAGCTCTGCCCCGGGCCGACGGACACCGTCTTCTTGCGCGCGACGTCGACGACGTCGACGACCCCCTCGACGACCTGCGTCAGCGTCCCGTCGCAGCGGTCCTGGACGAGCCAGACGGTGCCGCGCACGCTTGCCGCGCTGAACCGTCCCTTCGTCAGGAAGGTCCCCTTCGCCGAGCCCCACAGCTGTCGCACCGGCTTCTTGCTCTTCGCGGCGACCGAGCGCGGCGCGTTGCAGACGGAGAAGTCGCCGCTGACGAGTGAGAGCGTCGTCGGCGCGCCCGCCGTCGCCGGCTGCTGCACCTGGAACTTCGAGGCGACGCTGTCAGCCGCGGTCCGCACTCTCGTCGACGTGAAAGCGCCGGACGTCGCGCGCTGCGCGGTGAGCTGCTCGGAGGACCAGCTGCCGTACTTCCCGTTGGAGTCCGTGAACGTGATGATCCCGGTCCCGACGTCAACGACGTCGCCGGAGTTGAGGACGAACTGCTGATCTGCGTCCCTCGGGCCGCCGTTCACGAGGATCGTCCCGGTGCCGACGGCATTGAACGTCCCAGGCTGCGACGAAGCAGGCGGCGCGGGCGGGACTGCGTTCTGCTCGATAACGGCCGTCGTTGCGGACGCCGAGTTGTTGCCGGTGTTCGTGTCGTAGTCGCCCTGGACGCTGGCCGACAGGGTCAGCGAGCCGACGCTCAACGCCGAGAGCACGATCGTCACCGTCGCCGACGCGCCCGCGCCGAGCGTGCCGATCACACAGGTCACGATCGGGCCGCCCGAGCAGCTGCCGACGGTCGACGACGCGGAGGCGAGCGTCGCGCCCGCCGGGAGGGTCGCACGCAGCTGGACGCCGGTCGTCGTGTCGGGCCCACCGTTCGTGACGACGGAGGAGAACGCCGCGGTCTTGCCGAGACGCAGGTAACCCGGCGCCGTCATCGTCACCTTCGGGTCGGTCTTCGGCAGCGGGCTCCATGTGGCCGTGGCGGTGTTGGAGGTGATCGTCCCGCCTGTTACGACCGTGTACGTGGCCTGGAGCGTGTCGGTGCCCGCCGTCGAGCTCGAGTACGTGTACGTCGTGTTGCCGTTCGCGTCCAGTGTTCCCGTGCCCGCCTTGCCGGCGTTCGGCCCGCTGATCACCGTGAACGTAACGCTTCCTGCGGCGGCGGGCCGGAGCGACGCTGTGAGGGTGTGGCTACCGCCGACTGGGTTCGTCGCGGAGGCAGGGGTGAGCGTCAGGAGGTAGACAAACGCCGCCGAGCTCGACGACGCCGTGGCGAGAATTGCGAAGGCGACCGCGGGCACGAGCAGCGCGAAGCGTCGGGCGCGCCGCATTGGCCCAGGCCCACCACGATCACGGCCTCCCCAGTACGTGCACGCACTGTGCCACGGTCCCGGGCGCTCTTCAATACGGCTAGCCCAGCCGCAGGAACGGCAGGTACGACGTGAGGTCGACCGCGCTCGGCTGCGGCAGGTCGTCCTTCGCGCAGATGGCCGTGTTGAGCGCGGCGCGCTGCTTGCCGACCGTCCACCGCTCGAACTGCTCGCCGCGCGCGAAGCCGCGGAGCGCGGCCTTGATCGCCGGCGTCGCCTTGCCGAGCGGGACGGCGCCGAGCGGGAGCGCGTCGTCGAGCGGTTTGATGCGGAACGAGCCTTCGCTCGTCTGCACCGTCGCCGCCTTGCCGGTGCGGAGCGCGAAGATGCGTGGCGGCGCCACCTCCGACACGGCGTAGCCCTTCGCCTTCGCGCCGAGCCATGCGGGCGCCGGCTTCGACTGGACGAGCCGCACCGACAGATCGGGGTACGACTCGTAGAACGTCTGGATCTGCGCCGCCGTCGGCGTGCCTCCTGCGAGCGTCGCCTGCACCTGCACGCGGCGCAACTCGTCGCCGAGCACGCCGCGCGCGATCGACACGTTCGCCCCCGCACGCCCGAGTGCGGTGACGTATGCGGCGCGGCTGCCGCCGAAGCTCTGCCGGATCACCGCCTTCTCCGCGTCGAGCACCCGCTTGGTCGAGACCGGTGACTGGCTCGACTCGACGAACCGCTCGGAGAGGGCGCTGTACGCGGTGTCGCGATCGCCCGTCAGCGCCTGCAGCTGCTGGATCGCCGCGTTCGTGATCGGGCGCCTGCCGATCAGGCACTGCGCGGCGGCCGGTAGCAGATTGAGCTGGCCGTCCCGCAACGACGTGTCGAACTCCGGGCCGAGCTGCTTCGGCGCGTCGCAGAGCGACTGATCCCGCGCCCAGAGCCACACGCACGCGGCATGGCCCTTCTCGGGATCCAGCTCGCCGGCGCTCCACCTCCCCCACCCCCACGACCAGACCGACGCGATGCCGGTTTCAGCCGCGACCTGCTTCACGGCGAGCGCCTGCCACTTCGCCACCTGGAACCAAGCACCCGTCGGCTCGAGACCGTTGCGGCCGCCGAACCCGACGGTCGTCGCGAAGCTGACCATGAGCCCGACCTTGTTCGCCGGGATGCCGATCGACGTCAGGTCGTCGACCGCGTCGCGATACCGGTCGCGCAACGTGCGGTTGCCGAGCACGGCGCCCTGCTTCCATGTCGCCGTTGCGGGCACGTAGATCTCGCGCACGATCTCCGCGACGGCCGACACCTGCTGCCACCACGCGAGCGCGTCGCCGCCCGCATAGATCGCGGCCGGGATCAGGAGCACGGGATGCGCGCCGAGCGCGGCGATGTGCTGGATGAGCGAGAGCACGTTCGCGCGGTACTGCGCGTTCGTGTCCGACCATGGCGTCACGAGGCCGGGGCCGGCGAGCTCGTTGAAGACGACGACCGGCGTCGGGCAGCCGGTCTGCTGCGACGAGAAGTCGTACAGCCGCTGCGCGCGATCAGCCATGGTCGACGTCTCCGTCGGCTTCGTCGGAGTGCCAACGCGGTTCTTGAGATTCAGGTCGAAGTAGACGGTGCCCACGCCGAGCGAGCGCATGTGCGCGGGCCAGTCGCCGGTCGACGTGCCGACGACGACGCCCGGCTTGCCGAACACCGGCTCGAGGTACGTCTGCCCGAACTCCATCCAGACCGGCTGCGTGGCCGGCAGCCCGCACTGCCCTGCGTACGGCGCGGGCGTCGAGACGCGCGGCTTCCCCGCAGCCGCAGGGGCAACGCCGACGCAGAGCACAAGTAAGAGGACGAGCTTCTTCACCAAACAACGGTTCTCACGACCGCAACCTGGTTTAAACCAGGTTGCGGTCGTAGGCTCTGCTTATTCGCTGTCCAGCGGACTGTCGACCTCAGGCACTTCCTCCGCCTCGATCGCGTCGCGCGGCTGGCCGTCGCCGTTGCCCTCGGTCGTCTCCGGCGCGCCGCCGAAGTCGAGGCCGAGGCCTGCGAGGCCGTCGCCGTTGTCGCCGGACTCGATCTCCTCGAGCGCGGCGAGCAGCTGCTCCTCGGTCTGCGGGCGCTGGTACGCAGCGACCGGGACCTTGTCCGACGGGCGAATCTCGATCTGCCGGTACCGCTTCAGCCCCGTCGCTGCCGGGATCAGCTTGCCGATGATGACGTTCTCCTTGAGGCCGAGCAGCCGGTCGACCTTGCCTTCGATCGCGGCGTCGGTGAGCACCTTGGTCGTCTCCTGGAACGACGCGGCCGAGAGGAAGGACTCGGTGGCGAGCGAGGCCTTCGTGATCCCGAGGATCAACGGCTCCCACGTCGCCTGGTCCTTGCCCTTCTCCTTCTTGACGCGCGCGTTCTCACGATCGAGCACGAGCTTGTCGACGAGCTGGCCTGGCAGCAGGTCGGTGCCGCCCGCGTTGTCGATGCGCACCTTCTTCAGCATCTGGCGGACGATCAGCTCGATGTGCTTGTCGTGGATCTCGACGCCCTGCGACTTGTAGACCTTCTGCACCTCGTAGCCGAGATACAGCTCGACCGCGGTGTAGCCCTTGAGCGCGAGCAGCTCGGCCGGAGCGATCGAGCCCTCGTGCAGCGCGTCGCCCGCCTCGACCTTCTGGCCCTTCGTGACGTGCAGGCGCGTGCGGCGCGACACCGTGTACGACTTGTCGTCGTCCTCGTTGCCGCTGTCGGCGACGATGGTGATCTTCACCTGGCGCTCGGTCTCCTCGATGTCGATCGTGCCGTCGATCTCGGCGAGCTGCGCGGCACCCTTCGGGTTCCGTGCCTCGAAGATCTCGACGACGCGCGGCAGGCCGTGCGTGATGTCCGCGCCGGCGACACCGCGGGTGTGGAACGTCCGCATCGTCAGCTGCGTGCCCGGCTCGCCGATCGACTGTGCGGCAATGATGCCGACCGCGTCGCCGATCTCCGACATCTCGCCGGTGGCGAGGAACGTGCCGTAGCACGCCTGGCACACGCCGACCTCGGCCTTGCACTTCAGCACCGAGCGAACGGGCACGACGAAGTCCTGAGCGGCCTCACCCAGCTCCTCGACGACCTCGCGCAGCCGCGGCATCGTGATCTCCTCGCCCTTCTCGGCGATAAGCGTCTTGCCCGGCTTGCCCGATGCGAGCGGCTTGAAGATGTCCTCCGCGAGAATGCGCGCAGCGACGCTCTTGTTCAGGCCGTCCGGCAGGAAGAGCGGCAGCTCGACGAACTCCTTCGTCTTGCAGTCCGGCTCGCGGATGATCACGTCCTGCGAGACGTCGACGAGACGCCGCGTCAGGTAGCCCGAGTCGGCGGTGCGGAGCGCCGTGTCGGCGAGGCCCTTGCGGGCACCGTGCGTCGAGATGAAGTACTCGAGCACCGACAGGCCCTCC
>JANMQZ010000255.1:0-4205 GCA_031370755.1 Actinomycetes bacterium | reverse complement strand
GGACGAACGGGGCGACCCCCGACTCGCCGCTCGTCAGCGCCGGAGCGATGCTGCTGCTGCTCGTCGCGACGCTGCTGCTGATCCTCCGCAACCACATGCTCGGCGTCGAGGCACGATACGTCTCCGTCGCCGGGAAAGCCGGCCGCAGCGCGATGCTCTCGCTGCGCGCATGGCGATGGCCGTTCGCCGTCGCGATCACTCTGTACCTCGTCTTCAGCACGCTCGTGCCGGTGCTCGGGCTGGCGCTGATGTCGTTCGTTGCGTTTCTGACGCCGCTGATCGCACCGTGGCACCTGTTCACGTGGTCGAACTGGCACATCCTCACCACCGGGGTCTACATGCGCTCGATCGAGCACAGCGCGCTGCTCGCGCTCGTCGGCGGCCTCGTCACGACAGCCGTCGTCGCGCTCGCGACGCTCGTCGCGCACCGCTCACGGCTGCCGGTCCGGAAGTCGCTGCCGTTCGTGATGCTCTATCCCCGCGCGATCCCGGGGCTGATCATCGGCATCGGGTTCTTCTGGGCCTTCCTGCTCACGGGAGCACCGGGGAGCTGGCTGCGTCAGGGACTGTGGGGGATCCTGCTCGCGTTCTGCATCCGGAACCTGCCGTTCGCCTACGTCGTCATGTACCCGACGATGGCGCGGATCGGCGAGGAGCTCGACCGCGCGGGTCGGTCTGTTGGAGCAGGCTGGTGGCGAACGTGCCGGAGCATCGTGCTGCCACTCCTCAAGCCGGCGTTGTTCGCGTCGTTCGTCCTCATGTTCATCGAGATCCTCAACGACTACGACCCAGCGCTGTTCCTCGTGCGGCCGGGGACGGAGGTGATCGGCACGACGATGCTCGACACCTTCCTCCAAGGGATCGTCGGGCCTGTCGCGTCGCTCGCAATGGTTCAGGTCGGAGTCACCGTCATCGTGCTCGCGCTCGGAACGTTCGTTCTCAAGATCCGCGTGGCGGGAGGTCACGATGCCTGAGATCCACGTCGAATCCCTCGTCAAGGAGTTCGCCGAGAACCGCGCCCTCGACGACGTCTCCTTCGAGGTCTCGGAAGGGGAGCTCTTCACCCTCCTCGGCCCGAGCGGCTGCGGCAAGTCGACGACGCTGATGTCGATCGCCGGCTTCCAGACGCCGGAGGCCGGTCGGATCGGCGTCGGAGGCGACGTGTTCTACGACGCCGCGCAGCGCGTCAACGTTCCAGCGGAGCGGCGAAACCTCGGGATCGTCTTCCAGTCGTACGCCGTCTGGCCGCACATGACGGTGTTCGACAACCTCGCGTTTCCGTTGAAGGTGCGCAAGATGAAGCGCCCGGCGATCCGGTCGCGTGTGCTCGAGGTGCTCGAGCTCGTGGAGATGGTTGAGTACGCCGACCGGTATCCGCACCAGCTCTCCGGTGGACAGCAGCAGCGCGTCGCGCTCGCTCGCGCCCTTGTCTATTCGCCGTCGGTGCTCCTCCTCGACGAGCCGTTCTCGAATCTCGATGCGAAGTTGCGCGAGCGCGCACGCGCGTGGGTGAAGGAGCTACAACGGGAGCTCGGTCTGACGACGGTGTTCGTGACACACGATCAGGACGAGGCGCTGTCGATGAGCGACCGCGTCGCGGTCATGAGCCTCGGCGAGGTGCAGCAGATCGGGACGCCCGAAGAGATCTACAACCGGCCCGCCAACCGCTTCGTTGCCGAGTTCGTCGGGAGCGTCAATCTCCTCTCCGGTACCGTCGCGGCGTACGAGGGCGGGCGCGTGGCGGTCGAGCTCGCGGGCGGACGAAAGCTTTGGGTCGACTCCGAGCGCGCGCCGACACTGAAGGAAACGCTGACGCTCGCCGTCCGGCCCGAGGCGCTTCGGGTCGAAGCCGCTGACGGGTCTACGCTGAACGGGAGCAACACGCTCGATGCGCATGTTCACTCGGTCGCGTTCCTGGGCGACCACTATCAGTACGAGCTCCAGGCCGGACCACTCATGCTGACCGCGCAGACGGCGAAGCAGCTCCTCGTCGATCGCGTCAGGGTGCACATCCCGGCTGACGCCTGCGCGATCATCGATTGACCCGACGCATAGCGTTCGCGCTCCTCGCGATGTCCACGGCGCAAGCCGCCGTGTACCTCGTCAGGCCGACGACGTCGTACCGCCTGCTTGGTCTCGGGTACGGCGCGACCGCCGTCGGGCTCGTGGCGGCTGCGTTCGCGCTCGTCCCGCTCTTCCTCGCAATCCCGCTCGGGCGGCGTGCAGACCGCGAACTCGGCGGCCGCCTGCTCGTCGCCGGTTGCGCCGTCCAATCCGCAGGCTGCGTCTGTCTCGCCCTCGGAACGACGCCGCTCGCGCTCGGCACCGCAAGCGCCGTCGTGGGCGTCGGCCACCTCGGCCTCGCCCTCGGTTCGCAGGCGGTCATCGCGCGCGAGTCCATCGACGCGCACCACGATCAGCACTTCGGGCTGCTGACAGCAGGCGTCTCACTCGGACAGCTCGTCGGTCCGCTCCTCGGCGGGGTGCTCCTCGGTGATCGTTCCGGCGCCGCCCTCCGGACCGCGACGGCGCACGCGATGCTCGTCGGTGCGGCGATCGCGGCACTGGCGACGGCGTTCGCCGTCGTCTCCGAACGCGGTCGTCGCGACGTCCCGGACGCAAGCCGTGCCACCGGCGGCGGCGCGGGCGTCGCGGAGATTCTCGGGACCCGCGGCGTCGCCGCCGGAATCCTCGCGAGCGTCGCCGTGCTCTCCGCCGCCGATGTCTTCACGGCATACATGCCGGTCTACGGGGAGCAGCGCGGAATCGATCCGGCCATCGTCGGCGTCCTGCTCGCGATCCGCGCGGGCGCGTCACTCCTGACGCGTGTGCGGATCGCATCGCTCGTGGCTTGGCTCGGTCGGGTGCGGCTGATGACGCTCGCGGCGGTCGCAGCCTCGGTGGCGATGGTCGCATTGACGTTCACCGGCGACGTCTTCATCCTCGGCTTCCTGGCCGCGGTCATCGGCGCCGGTCTCGGCTTCGGGCAGCCGCTCTCGATGACGATCGTCGTCCGGCTCGTTCCCGCCTATGCGCGAGCGACCGCGCTCGCAGTCCGCCTGACCGGGAACCGAATCGGGCAGGTCGCTGCGCCCGCCGCGGCCGGCGTCGTCGCCGGAAGTGCCGGCGCGCGATCCGTCTTCTGGATGACAAGCGCCTTCCTCGCGGCGTCGGTCGCGGCGCTACGACCGACGCCGAATGACAGCGAGCCGGGGCGAGCGAAGCCCGGGTCCGATTCCCGCGAAGCGGATTTCTGACCGAGCTTTCGAACAGTGGTGTCTGACACCGCTTCGCGGCTAAGGCGCCGGCGTGCTACCCGAGGAACTCCAGGGTGCGCCGCCAGGCGTCCTCGGATGCTTCGGCGAACTCGGCCTGCTTGCGGTCGAAGAAGCTGTGCGGGGCGCTGTCGTAGGTGACGATCTCGTGCTCGACGCCCGCGACCTCCAGGGCCTGCCGGAACTGCGCGTTGTCCTGTGCCGTGATGTTCTGGTCATCGCCGGCCTGAAGCGCGAGGATCGGCGCCTCCATGTCCGCTGCACGCTGCGTCGGGCCGATCACTCCGTTTCGCTCGCCTGGGTGGCCATAGAAGCCGACCGCGCCCTTCAGCCCGTGCCGTGATGCTGCGGCGAGCCACGAGTTGCGGCCGCCGAAGCAGAACCCGACGGTGAAGATCGCCGTGCAGTCGAGTGCGCGGAGGTGCCGCACTGCCGCGCCGACGTCTTCCTGGATAAGGCCGGGCTTCGTCTGCTGCACGTGCTCCATGTACTCGAAGTCGTCGCCGCGTTTCGCGACGCCGGCGGTGCGGCCGAAGTAGTCGATCGCGACCGCGACGTAGCCGCGCTCGGCGAACCGGAGCGCGAGCTCCTCGTAGAAGTGGTAGAGGCCTCGCACGTCCGGCAGGATCACGACGCCCGTCGGCGCCGGCCCGTCGGGCATCGCGCGAAACGCAGCGAAATGGTTGCCGTCGGCCGCTTCGAGCGTCAGGTCGTCGTGCGAGATCGCGGCTCCCGAGATCGCCGGGATCGGCGGCTCGGAGTCGGCCTCGAAGCACATGGCGCGGAGACTACGGGAGGAGGTCGGCGGCGCGCGCCGTAGAGGTCCCGGCGATGGCCGAGCAATCGCACCGCGAAGAGATGAACGCGGCGATTCGCGCGCAGCGCGAGCGGAGTGCCGCACCGAAGACGATCGCGCCCGAGCGGCAGGCG
>JANMQZ010000216.1:0-1819 GCA_031370755.1 Actinomycetes bacterium | reverse complement strand
CCGCGAGCGAGCAGCAGAGCGGCAGGCTCTCGCAGAACGCGCTGCCGGGATTGAAGTCGGTCGCGAGCGCGACGGCGGCGCCGGCATCGACGAGCGCGCGGCCGGGCGGCATCGGCCTGGCGAGAAAGAGCGCGCTCGCGGGCAGCAGCACGCCGACGACGTCGCTCGCCGCGAGCGTGCGCACGCCCTCGGGGCCTGTCGCCTCGAGATGGTCGACCGACCGCGCCCCGAGCTCGACTGCGAGCGGGATCGCGCCGCTCTCCGTGAACTGGTCGCCGTGGAGACGGAGCGCAAGCCCGGCCGCACGGCACGCCTCGAGATAGCGGCGCGCCTGCGCAGCGTCGAACGCGCCGCGCTCGAGAAAGACGTCGGCCGCCTCCGCGATGCGCGCAGCCTCCGGCAGCACCTCGGCGAGCGCGAAGTCGAGATACGCATCGGCGTCGCCCTCGAACTCGGGCGGTACGGCATGCGCGCCGAGCCACGTCGCGATGCCGCCGGCGTCGCGGATTGCGCGGAGCGACGCGAGCTCCGTGTCCCGGTCGAGGCCGTAGCCCGACTTCGCCTCGAACGTCGTCGTGCCGTGGCGGCGCATCCACCCGCGGTGACGCTCGACCGCCGGGCGCAGGCCTTCCTCCCCCGCCGCGCGCGTCGCCCGGACGGTCGAGAGGATGCCGCCCCCGCGGGCGTGCAGCTCTTCGTACGTCGCGCCGCCGGCGCGGAGGGAGAACTCGTCGACGCGGTCGCCGCCGAACGCTGCATGCGTGTGGCAGTCGACGAGGCCCGGGATCGCACAGAGACCGCGGCCGTCGACCTCGACGACGTCGCCGTCGAGCGCCGGCAGGTCACGCATGCGGCCGACGCCCTCGATCGTCTCGCCGCGGCAGAGGACGTAGGCGTCCTCCAGCAGCTCGACCTCGCCGAGAGCGGCCCCGCGCAGGGGCGCGTCACGCCCCGCGGGCGACGCGACCTGCGCGAGATCGCGGACGAGGAGCGCCGGTTCGGTCACGCGTCGTGCGGCGCCGACGGGATCTTGACGCCGCCGCGCTCGGCGGCGTCGATCGCCTCGGGGTAACCCGCGTCGAAGTGCCGCATGACGCCCGTGCCCGGGTCGGTCGTGAGCACGCGCTCGAGCCGTTCCGCCGCCTCGTCGGTGCCATCCGCGACGACCACCATGCCGGCGTGGATCGAGAGCCCGATCCCGACGCCGCCGCCGTGGTGCACGCTCACCCACGTCGCTCCCGCGGCGACGTTGACGAGCGCGTTTAGGATCGGCCAGTCGGCAATCGCGTCGGAGCCGTCGCGCATCGCCTCCGTTTCGCGGTACGGCGACGCGACGGAGCCGGCGTCGAGGTGGTCGCGACCGATGGCGATCGGCGCCTTGACCGCGCCGCTGCGAACGAGCTCGTTCATCGCGAGCCCCGCCTTCGCGCGGTCGCCGTAGCCGAGCCAGCAGATGCGGGCGGGCAGGCCCTGGAACGCCACGCGCTCGGGCGCCAGCTCGAGCCACCGCTGCAGAAGCGGGTCGTCGGGGAAGAGCTCCCGCAGCGCCTGATCGATCGTCGCGATGTCGGCCGGATCCCCGGACAGCACCGCCCAGCGAAACGGCCCCACGCCACGACAGAACAACGGCCGGATATAGGCCGGGACGAAGCCCGGGTATGAGAAGGCCTCCGCTACGCCTGCGTCACGGGCCTCCCCTCTGAGGTTGTTGCCATAATCGAAAACATACGCACCGCGCCGGACGTACTCGAGCATGCCTTCGACGTGACGCACGATCGACGCGCGCGCACGCTCCAGGTACTCGTCCGGATCGGACAAG
>JANMQZ010000204.1:0-7693 GCA_031370755.1 Actinomycetes bacterium | reverse complement strand
CAAGAAGAGCAGAGCACCGAGCGACGCCGCCGAGACCTGCGACGGATGCACCCTTGCGCCCTCGCCGATCGCGAGCCCGAGGACGCCGAGCAGCGCGCCGGCCGTCAGCATCTGCATCGCGGCACCGGCAAACGCCCCGCGAGGCATCGGCGCAACGCGCGCGTACGCGGAGCCGGCAGCCCAGGCGAAGGACGCGCAGAGCAGCACGGCGGCGCCGAGCAGGTCGACGTTGCCCGAAGGCCCGGCGAGGATCGCGACGCCGACGAGGCCGGTCGCGATGCCGGCAACGGCGCCGAGCGGCAGCCGGATGCCGAAGCACGCACGGTCGATCACGGCCATGAAGAGCGGGACGCTCGCGACGAGCAGCGCCGCCGTCCCGGACGGGACGCGCTGCACGGCCCAGGCGACACCGCCGGTGTCGAGGACGAGGAGCGCCGTGCCGATGATCGTCGCCGCCCGCCACTCGCGCCGGCTCGGGCGAACCTCGAGCTCGCCGCGGCGCGCCGCGAAGGCGTACAGGAGCGCCCCTGCGATCAGGAAGCGCACGGAGAGCATGAGAAGCGGCGGCAGCGTCCGGTCGGCCACGGCCATGCCGAGGTACGTCGATCCCCAGACGACGTAGACGATCGCGAGTGCCCCGGCGAGTTTCATGCCTTCAGGGTGCCTAGCTTCGATAATTAGGACAAATCCGGTTATAATTTATATTGATGACTGAACGTAATAGCTTTCTCGGCGTCGAGCTCCGCCACCTGGCCGCCCTCGAGGCGGTCGGGCGCACGCGCTCGTTCGGCGCCGCCGCCCGCGAGCTCGGCTACACGCAGTCGGCCGTGAGCCAGCAGATCGCCCGCCTCGAGCGGAGCGTCGGCCAGAAGCTCGTCGTCCGCCCCGGCGGCCCCCGCCCCGTCGACCTCACCGACGCGGGCCGCCTCCTGCTCCGCCACGCGGACGCGATCGTCGCCCAGCTCGACGCCGCGCGCGCCGACATGGCCGCCCTCGCCGAGGGCGCCGCAGGCCCGCTGCGCGTCGGCATCTACCAGAGCGTCGGCGCGCGCATCCTCCCCGGCCTGCTGCGCCGCTTCAAGCAGGACTGGCCGCGCGTCGAGGTGAGCGTCCGCGAGGAGACCGACGCAGCCGACCTCCTCCGCCTGCTCGAGCACGGCGAGCTCGACCTCACGTTCGCCGACCTACCACTCCCCGAAGGGCCGTTCGAAGCGGAGGAGGTGCTGCGCGACCCGTACGTTCTGCTCGTGCAGGCCGGCTCCGAGCTCGCGGAGCGCGACAGCGCACCGCCGCTCCGCGACCTCGCCGGCATGCCGCTTGTCACCTGGCGCCACATCGGCGAGCCGGAGAGCTACCTGCGCGGCCGCGTGCCCGACCTCAACATCGTCTTCCGGAGCGACGACAACGGCACGCTCGTCGGCCTCGTCGCCGAAGGGCTCGGCGTGGCGGTCGTCCCGCAGCTCGTCGTCAACCCGCGGAACCCCGCATACGTCGCGCTGCCGTTCGGCTCACGGATCCCGCCCCGGCACCTCGCGATCGTCTGGCACCGCGACCGCTACCGCAGCGCCGCCGCCCACGCGTTCGTCGAGCTCGCGAAGGAGCTCAGCGAACAGTCCAACGGTTCGGCGGCCAGTACGTCGCGACCACGGGCCCGATGAACGACGACCGCGGCACCGCACCCCACGTGCGGGAGTCGCACGAGGCAAGCCGGTTGTCGCCCATCACGAAGTACGAGCTCTTCCCGAGCCGCGGCCACGAGCGTGTCACCGAGTCGCGATCGTGCAGCGTCAGGTATGGCTCGTTCAGCTTCTTGCCGTCGACGTAGAAGAAGCCGTTCTTCTCGGTCACCTGCTCGCCGGGCAGCCCGATCACGCGCTTGAGATACGTGCCGCCCTCGGTGCAGAGCTGCTTCGCCTTCGCCGGCGCGTGGAAGACGGCGATCTCGAAGCGCCGCGGGTTGCGAAACCGGTAGACGATCTTCGCCACGATGACGCGGTCGTTCAGCCTCGACGTGCAGCCGGTGCCCGGCCGCGCGCAGTGCAGCGTCGGCTCCATCGACGACGTCGGCACGCGGAACGGCTGCGCGACCTCGACCTCGACGACGAGAACGACGAGCGCGGCCACGGCGAGCGTGACGAACCACTCGAGGAAGGTCCGGCGCATGGTGGCGAGGGTAGCGCTGCGCTAGTAGCCGAGGTCGTCGCCGGAGCCGTCGTTCATCGAGCCGATGCCGGCCCCGATGACGGTCTCCTGCGAACGCTCGTGCAGCCGCTCGCGACCGCGGCGGACAGCCGTGAGGAAGCGGTCGAGGTTGACCTCGAGCGACGCGAGCATCGAGTCGGCCCAGTCCTCCATCTCGAGGCGGGCCTCACGCGCCTCACGGCGCGCCTCGTCGACGATGTCCTGCGCCTGGCGCTCGGCGATCTTCACGATCTCGGTCTGCGACGCCTCGCGGACAGCCTGCTCGCGCGCCTCGGCGAGCAGCCGGTCGACCTCGCGCTTCGCCTCGGCCAGCATCTCCTGGCGTTCCTTGACGATCCAGCGCGCCTGCTTGATCTCTTCCGGGATCGTTGCCCGCATCTGGTCGAGGATGTCGTAGATCTCCTCGCGGTCGATCCGCACCTGGTCGGTGAGGGGGACGGCCTTCGCGTTGTGCACGAGGTCGTCGAGCTTGTCGATCAGAACCAGGACGTCCATTGCTTCCAAGTCTAGCTTCGCCGCTGCGCCGGACGGTCCTCCAAGGCACCGGGGGCCCGGCTCTCGAGCCCCCGGTGCGGTCCCCAGGTCAGTCGTCGCCACCCGCCGCGAAGGTCGTGACGGTGAAGTCGTCGAAGCTGCCGACCGCTCCCTGCCCGAACAGCCGGCCCCTCCCCGCCGACGCCGGCGTCGCGTCGCCCGCCGGGATCGAGACGCTGAGCTCCGGCGCCTCGGGATGCTGGTACGGGAACGCGTCGATCAGGCTGAAGAGGCCGTGCCCGATCGCGAAGGAGCCGATCTTCCCGGAAAGGATCTCCCCCGGGCCGAGCGATGGATACGTGCCGGTGTAGTCGACGCCCTGCTTGTCGAGCGGGATCCCGACCTCGTCCACGTGCGAGACGCGCTTGCCGTCGAGGTAGTAGTCGACGTACGAGCGATGCGCCTTCTGCGTGTAGCGGATCGAGACCTCGTGTGCGACGTTCGCGCGCGCCGGCACTTCTCGGACGATTTGCGTGTACATCTTCTCGCGCCCGACATAGGTCGCACCGGGGCAGCCCGGATTCGACGTGTTGCCGGTCACCGAAGTCGGCAGCCGCTCGATCAGCGTGAACGCAGTGTCGCCGGCCACGAACCAATCGAAGAGCTGACCGGTGCAGAAGTCGACCATGTTCATGACGACGCCGGCCTGCTGCCCCTGCAGCACCGATGCCTGATAGGGCGCGAGCCCCGGCGGCGGCGCGAGGAAGGGGCTCGTCCACGAGAACGCAGGCCCGTAGACCCCGTGGATCACGAGACCCGGGATCGTCCCGGGCGTCTTCGCAGCGATCGTGGACGAGAACTCCACGGAGCCGTGCGCCGGCACCGGGAACGTCTCGTTGCTGACCCCGATGTACTTCAGATGGTCGAAGACGCTGAAGTCGAGGCCCGTACGGAACGGAACCGCCGACACGTTGAACGAGCCGCCGCTGAAGTTGCGCGTGTCGTTCAACGCCATCTCGCCGAGGCCGTAGGGGTTCGACCACTTCTGCAGGTAGTCGGCGAGGGTGTAGCCGCCGCTCTTCTGGAAGTTGTCGTAGACGACCGAGTGGCCGTCAGCCGCGCGAGCGGCAGCAGCGCCGAGCGCTGCCGCTGCCACGACGGCGACGACCGCCGCGAACCGAAACTTGATGCTCACCGTTTGCCCTCCTGTCGGTAGCGAGGCCGGACCGGCCTCGCGGACTAGACGAGGAGGATGATGCGCTTCTTCCCGCTAGGCGTGTGCCTTCAGCCAGTCGAAGATCTCGGCGAGGCGGCCGACCGCGATCGAGAGATGCCCGTCGGGCTCGCTGATGTGGGCCTCCACACCTGGGATCCGCTCGGCGAGCCAGCGCCCGTGCGCGACCGGGACCATCTTGTCCTGGACTCCCTGCCAGAGGAGCGCAGGGACGCGGATGTCCGCGAGCTCGAAGCCCCAGGGTCTTGTGAACGCGAGGTCGTCGTCGCGCCAGCCGGCGATGCCGCGCGAGATCGCGCGGTCGATGTTCCGCTTCGCGTGCGCGGCGCGCTCCCCGGTCAGCACGTCGCGGTCGACGGGCGGGAGCAGCGTCGCGAGAACCTCGCTGATCTCCTCGGCCGTCGTCTCCCGCAGCTCCTGCGCGAGCGGCTCGAGAAACGCCTCCAGCGCGCCGGCTCCTTCGAGCGCGGCGCCGAACTCCTCCACGTTCTGCTCGCCCATGCCCGCGAGCCAGTCGATGCCGTCCACCCCCCACGGTGTCGGGCAGGCGATCGCCGCCACGGCACGGCAGCGCTCCGGTACCAGCGCGCCGAGCGCGAGCGAGTGCGGCGCACCACCCGAGGCGCCGACGGACGCGAAGTGCTCGACCTCGAGCGCGTCGAGCATGTCGACGATGTCGGTCGCGATGTCGGCGACGGCGCGACCGGGGCTCGGCGTCGAGTCGCCGTAGCCTGCGCGGTCGTATGAGACGACCCGCAGCCCGCGCTCCCGCGCGAGCGCGACGTCGGGGGCGTACGTGAGCCCACTCCCCGGCGTCCCGTGATGGTCGACGACGACGAAGCCGTCGGGGTCGCCGTCGTCGAAGACGTGCAGCGTCCGACCGTCGCGCAGCGTGATGTCGCGCTCGCTCACTCGGTCGGATTCTCGGGCGTGCCCGGCCGTCCGTTCGGAAAGAGCTCCTTGAAGCGCTTCGCAACGGGCTCGGGCACGAGCGCAGAGACGTCGCCGCCGAACGCGGCGATCTCCTTCACGCCGCTCGACGAGACGAAGCTCACCTGCGGGCTCGCCATCACGTACACCGTCTCGACGTCGGGGGCAAGGTGCCGGTTCAGCTGGTTCATCTGGAACTCCCACTCGAAGTCCGAGAGCACACGGAGCCCCTTGACGATCACCTTCGCTTCCCACCGCTTCGCGAAATCGACGACGAGCTCGCGGAAGACGTCGATCTCGATGTTCTCGAGATGCGCGAGCGCGCCGCGCAGAAACTCGATGCGCTCTTCGGTTGTGAACATCGGCTGCTTGTGATGCGGCTTGCCGAGAACACCGACGACGACACGATCGAAGATGCCACACGCGCGCGTGATCACGTCGATGTGGCCGTTCGTGACCGGGTCGTACGATCCGGGACAGATCGCGGTGATCACGCAGCGCCCTCGTACACGGTGATCCGCGTCGAGCCGTACTTGCGGCTCGTGCGCTGCGGCAGCGGCAGCTCCGGCTCGATCCGGGCCGACGTCTCGACGACGAGGAGTCCGTCGGACGTGAGCACGGTCGGCAGGTAGCGCGCGAGCTTGGGTTCGAGGTCCGAGTACATGTCGTAGGGCGGATCGACCAGCACGAGATCGTACTTCCTGCCGGTGCCTGCCTCGCCCGCGAGCGCGGTGACGGCGTCCTGCCGGACGATCGTCGCCTTCAGGCCGAGCTTGTCGAGGTTCTCCTCGATCATCCGCGCGGCCGCAGGGTCGCGCTCGACGAAGACGGCACGGGCCGCGCCGCGGGAGAGGGCCTCGAGCCCCATCGCCCCGGAGCCGGCGTACAGGTCGAGGACCGCGGCGCCGTCGAGCGGGCCGACGAGGTTGAAGACGTTCTCGCGGACGCGGTCGGACGTCGGCCTCGTGTCGAAACCGGGCGGTGCCTGGATCCGGTGCCCCCGGTGCGTGCCCGCGATGATCCGCATGGCACGATCGTTGCACGGGAGCGTCAGCTGCCCGCGAGGCAGGCGTCGTGTGACGACGCAGCGACCGTGCGGCGCTCGCGCAGCCGCCCGCGGTCGTCGAGGACGCAGAGCGTCCCTTGGGCGAGCGACGGCGTGAGCACGCGCCCGGCTGCGTACTGCACGTTGTACGACCCGACCGGGACGCGCGTGACGTGCAGCAGACGGGCGCTCGGCTCGTCGTAGACGCGCAGCGTGCCGTCGTCGCCGCTCGTGACGAACGCGCGGCCGGCGAGGAACGTGACGTGCTGCGGCGCGGCGTCGGCGGCGAGCGTGCGAGCCTCCGCCCCGTCGTAGACGGCGATCGACCGCGCTTCCCCGGCCGTCACCCACACGCGGCCGCTCGGCGCGAAGCCGACGTCGTGCGCAGGGAACGGCGGCCTCACACGGCCGCGCAACCGCGGCCGGCGCGGATCCGAGACGTCGACGACGGCGAGCTCGGGCGACGCGGTGCCGAGCCCGACCCAGAGCGTGCGGCCGTCGCGCGAGAGCGACAGGTGCCGCGGCCAGAGCCGGAGCTTCAGCCGCGCGACGACGGTGCCGCGCTCGACGTCGATCGCCACGAGCTCCGCGTTGCCCGAGTCGGTGACGAACGCGTGCCGGCCGTCGCGGGCCGATGCCGTGTAGCGCGGCTCGACGAACCCGTCGAGCACGTGGCGCACCGCGAGCCCACGCACGATGCTGACCTCTCCGACCGCAGTGTGCGCGACGACGGCACTCGCGCCGACGCGCTCGATGCTGCGCGGCCCCGGCCGTGTCGGGATTCGCTTGCGGACGAGCCCCGTCAGCAGGTCGACGGCAACGACGTGCGCCTCTGTGTCGGCGGTGACGAGCGCGACCGGAAGCTCACGCAGCGCGAAGGGCACCGCCGCAGCGGCAAGAACGAAACTGCGCCTGTCCATAGAGGCGATACGTCAGGAGAGCGCTTCGGGGTCCGTCTCGCCGAAGAGCTCGTCGACGGCGTCGAGGAGCGGAGCCGGCGGCTCGCCGAGCGCCTGTGCCACGGCCCGCGCCTGCTCGAGCAGCGGCCGGTCGAGGCGAAGACGGGCGAAGCGGAGGTCGCTGACGCCGTGCTGGCGCGTGCCGAGCAGCTGGCCGCTACCGCGGAGGTCGAGATCGATCTCGGCGAGCTCGAAGCCGTCGGTGATCGCGACGAGCGACTCGAGCCGCGTCTGCGCGGTCTCGGTCAGCTCCTCTTTCGCGCGCGAGACGAGCACGCAGTACGACTGCTCCGCGCCGCGCCCGACGCGGCCGCGCAGCTGGTGCAGCTGCGCCAGGCCGAAGCGGTCGGCCTCCTGCACGATCATCACCGTTGCGTTCGGCACGTCGACGCCGACCTCGATCACGGTCGTCGCGACGAGCACGTCGAGCTCGCGCGCGTTGAAGCGCGCCATGATGTCGCGGCGCTCCGGCGGCTTGAGGCGCCCGTGCAGGCAGCCGACGCGGAACTCGCGCAGCTCGGCGCGGCGCAGCCGCTCCGCCTCCTCCTCCGCGGCGCGGGCGAGCGTCGTCTCCGACGCCACGACGAGCGGGCAGACGACGTACGCCTGGCGGCCCTCGCGGAGCAGACGAGTCAGCCGCCGGTAGGCCTCCGGAGCACGCTCCTCCGGGATCCAGCGGGTGACGACCGGCTTGCGCGAGGCGGGCGGTTTCGCAATCTCGCTGACCGCAAGGTCGCCGTACACCGTCAGGGCGAGCGTGCGCGGAATCGGCGTCGCGGTCATGTGGAGGACGTGCGGCGAGCGGCCCCCCAGCTCCACTTGCGGAGCTGGTTCCCGCGCGGGGTCGCC
>JANMQZ010000177.1:0-6457 GCA_031370755.1 Actinomycetes bacterium | reverse complement strand
ACTTCCAGGTGCCGGTATACGCGAACGGCGACGTTTACGACCGCTACCGCGTGCGCATGGACGAGATGCGCGAGTCGACACGGATCGTCGACCAGTGTCTCCGCCGCCTCGAGCGCGACGAACGACGGTGCCCGGAAGTGGACGCGCCACGGCTTCGGCCCGCCGTCGGAGACGACGTAGCAGCCGGACTCGCCGCGCGGCGACTCGGTCGCGACGTAGACCTCGCCCTCGGGCACGCGGAAGCCCTCGGTGACGATCTTGAAGTGGTGGATGAGCGACTCCATCGACGTGTGGAGCTCCTCGCGCGGCGGCAGCACGATCTTGCGGTCGTCGACGATCCACGGCTGTCCGTCCATGCGCTCGACTCGGCGGAGGCACTGGTCGACGATCCTCGTCGACTCGCGCATCTCGTCCATGCGCACGCGGTAGCGGTCGTAAACGTCGCCGTTCGCGTATACCGGCACCTGGAAGTCGATGCGGTCGTAGGAGAGGTACGGCTGGTCTCGGCGGAGGTCCCAGTCGACGCCCGACGCGCGCAGGTTCGGGCCGGTCTGCCCGAGCGCGATCGCGTCGTCGGCCGACAACACGCCGACGCCCTTCGTGCGCTCGAGCCAGATCGCGTTCCGGTCGAGCAGCGTCAGGTAGTCGTTGAGCGCGCGCGGCATCCATTCGACGAACGCGCGGCACTCGGGATAGAAGCCCTTGGGGATGTCCTCTGCGAGGCCGCCGATCTGGAAGTAGCGCGTGTGCATGCGCTGGCCCGTGACCATCTCGAAGAGGTCGAGGATCATCTCGCGCTCACGGAACGCGTACCAGAACATCGACACGGCACCGAGCTCGAGCGCCGCGGTGCCGATGAAGATCAGGTGCGAGTGGATGCGGCTGAGCTCGCAGAGCAGGGTGCGCATCCAGACAGCCTTCTCGGGCGTCTCCACCCCGAGCAGCTTCTCGACGGCGAGCACGAACGTCAGCTCGTTGTTCTGGAAGCCGACGTAGTCGATGCGCTCCGGATACGTCACACACTTCCACCACGTCTTCTGCTCCATCGTCTTCTCGAAGCCGGTGTGCAGATAGCCGATGACCGCGTCGAGTCCGACGACCTCCTCGCCGTGCAGGTCGATGATCAGGCGCAGCACGCCGTGCGTCGACGGATGGTTCGGCCCGAAGTTGATGCGCATGACGTCGTCGTTCGACTCGAGCGACGCCGGCAGGACGCGCCGAGTCGGCACGGGCGACGGGATCCGCGAGCCCTCGTACTGCGCGCCGTTCACGATCGGCCAGGCGCGCGTTCCTCTTTCCGGCGCGATCGTCATTCGGCGTCCGAGAAGCGGACGGGCTCGCCGCCGAGCGGATAGTCCTTGCGCAGCGGATGCCCTTCCCAGTCGTCGTCCATGATCAGCCGCTTCAGGTTCGGGTGACCCTCGAAGCGGATGCCCATCAGGTCGAACTGCTCGCGCTCGTGCCAGTCGGCGGTCGGCCAGACCGCGACGACGCTCGGCATCGGCTCGCCGTCGTCGAGCCAGCACTTCAAGCGCACGCGCACCGGCGGCCGGCGCAGCGCGAGCAGGTGGTAGGCGACGGAGAAGCGCTTCGGCTTCAGCTGCGGCAGCTTCTGGAACCCCTGCGTCGACGGATAGTTGATGTCGCGCCCGCTCGGCGTCGCGATGTAGCCGGAGACGCCGCGACCGCCCCAGTTCAGGTAGTCGGTCGCGACGAGGTCGACGAGCATCTGGAAGCCGAGCTCGTCGCGCGCGTGCGCGCACGCGTCGCGGATGCGCGCCGGCTCGATCGTGTCGGTCGTCTCGCCGAACGCATCCTTCTCCTCGACGAAGCCGGGCACGTCCGCGTAGCTCACGTCGCAACCTCGCGCCGCTCGTACGCGGGCGGCACGCCGGCGAGGTGCGCCTCGTGGAGGCGGATGATCCCTTCCATCAGCGCTTCCGGCCGCGGCGGGCAGAACGGCACGTAGACGTCGACGGGGAGGATGCGGTCGACGCCCTGGAGGATCGTGTAGTTGTTGAACATCCCGCCGGAGCTCGCGCAGGCGCCCATGGCGATCACCCACTTCGGCTCGAGCATCTGGTCGTAGATCTGGCGGATCGGCGCGGCCATCTTGTGCGCGACGCGGCCCGACACGATCAGGAGGTCGGCCTGGCGCGGCGACGAGCGGAACGCCTCCATCCCGAAGCGCGCGATGTCGTAGCGGCTCGAGACGATCGACATCATCTCGATCGCGCAGCACGCGAGCCCGAACGTATCCGGCCACATCGACCGCGTCTGCGCCCAGCGCACCGCCTTCGCGAGCGTCGTCAGGCCAAGCGCCTGCTCGATCTCCTCGACGCCCATCTCCTCCTCGAAGTGCGACGGCCCCTTCGTCGGCCAGAGGAGGCGCTCCGACTGGAGCCCGTAGTCGCGCAGCCGCTTCGGCGCGTCGTCGGCCACTAGTTCACCCACTCGAGCGCGCCCTTGCGCCAGATGTAGACGTAGGCGACGAGCAGGATGAGGACGAAGAACGCGAACTCGACGAACCCGAACCAGCCGAGCGCGTGCAGCTGCACCGCGAGCGGGTACAAGAACACGATCTCGATGTCGAAGACGATGAAGAGCATCGCCGTCAAGTAGAAGGAGACCGTGAAGCGCTGTGGCTTCATCTGGCCCTCCGAAACGCCCGACTCGAAGGGGATCACGCGGGCCCGGGTGCGGCGGGTCGGACGTTGTGCGAAAACGAACGACATCGCGATCATCGATGCCGGAATCGCCAATGCCAGGCACCCGTAGATGAGGAAGGGAAGCCAGTCGCGGAGCATCCGAGGGGGCTGACGTTATCGGATCGGGACCCGGCAACAAGCGGTACCCGAACCCCCGTAAAAATGTGTGCCACGGGTGTTACAAAGTCGTGCCTTTCGGGGGATGGGTGACCACCACTTCGATTGGTACGATGGGGTCACGATGGAAGTCCAGGAGCGCACCCAGGAGCTCGTCTCGCTCACCCCCGCAGCGGCCGTGAAGATCTCGGCGCTGATGGCCGAGGAGGCCGACGTCTCGGTACTCCGGGTCGCGATCGAGGGCGGCGGCTGCTCCGGGTTCCAGTACGGCCTCGGCTTCGACCGAGGCGCCCAGGAGGGCGACGTCGAGCTCGTGTGCGAGGGCGTGAAGGTCGTCGTCGACCCGTTCAGCGCCCCGTACCTCTCCGGCGCGGTCGTCGACTACCTCGAGACGATCCAGGAGTCAGGGTTCAAGATCGACAACCCGAACGCCGTCTCCTCGTGCGGCTGCGGCCACTCGTTCCAGGTCGAAGACGGCGCCGAGCCGGCCGAAGTCGGCGGCTGCGGCTCCGGCTGCAGCGCCTAGCTGGCTCCCGCGTAGCATCCGCGCGCATGGGCGCGCTTCGTGTCGCAGTCGTCGGCTCCGGCCCGGCCGGCTTCTATGCCGCCGCGTCGCTGCTCGGCGCGGACATCCCGGTCGAGGTCGACCTGATCGAGCGGCTGCCGACGCCCTGGGGCCTCGTACGCCTCGGCGTCGCACCCGACCATCCGAAGATCAAGTCGGTCTCGCGCGCCTTCGAGAAGACCGCCCTTCAGCCGGGATTCCGGTTCCTCGGCAACATCGAGGTCGGCCGCGACGTGCAGCACGACGAGCTGCTCGAGCACTACGACGCGGTCGTCTATGCCGTCGGCGCGCAGAGCGACCGGCGCATGGGCATCCCGGGCGAAGACCTGCCCGGCTCGTGGGCCGCGACCGAGTTCGTCGCCTGGTACAACGGCCACCCCGACTTCCAGGAGCTCCAGTTCGACCTGTCGGGCGAGCGGGCGGTCGTGATCGGGAACGGCAACGTCGCGGTGGACGTTGCGCGCATGCTCGCGCTGGCGCCGGAGGAGCTCGCGCCGACCGACACGACGAACGCCGCGATCGCCGCGTTCGACGCCGCGGGGATCCGCGAGATCATGATGGTCGGCCGCCGCGGCCCGGCGCAGGCGGCGTTCACGACGCCGGAGCTGATCGAGCTCGGCGAGCTCGCGGGCGCCGACGTGATCGTCGATCCCGCCGACCTCGTGGGCGCCGAGGGGACCGACACGAACTCGAAGCGCAATCTCGAAGTGCTGCACGAGTACGCGGCGCGCGAGCCGGAGGGTAAGCCGAAGCGCCTCGTCCTGCGGTTCCAGCTCTCGCCGGTCGCGATCCTCGGCGAGGAGCGGGTCGAGGGGATCGAGCTCGTGCGCAACCGGCTCGAAGCCGATCCGACCGGCGCGCTCCGCGCCGTGCCGACGGGCGAGACCGAGACGCTCGACTGCGGGATCGTCTTTCGCAGCGTCGGCTATCGCGGGGTTGCGCTGCCGGGCGTCCCGTTCGACGAGAGCCGCGGGACGATCGCGAACGAGAACGGGCGCGTCGGGCCGGGCGTCTACGCGGCCGGATGGATCAAGCGCGGCCCGAGCGGCGTCATCGGCACCAATAAGAAGGACGCAGCGGAGACCGTCGAGCTCCTCCTCGCCGACCTGCGGGACGCGCCGCGGAAGGACCGCCCGGCCGAGGAGCTCGACCGGCTCCTGCTCGAGCGCGGCGTGCGCCCCGTCGCCTACGCGGGCTGGACGTCGATCGACGAGCTCGAGCGCACCGCCGGCGAGGAGCTCGGCCGCCCCCGGGTGAAGCTCGTCACCTGGGCCGAGCTGCTCGACGCAGGCGGTGCTTGAGGTCCAGCAACCGCGGGTCTAGTCTCACTTCCCTCGCGAGAGAGGGGATGAGGAAGATGAGGAATTGGTTGACTACGGCACTTACGGCCGCACTTGCGCTGGCACTAGCAGGGTCTGCACTCGGTGCAGCGGGGCCATCCGTCGTCGCGAACGTCAACGTCGACTTCGATCACGGCGCGTCGTTCCCGCAGAACAAGCAGAACGAGCCGTCGATTGCACGCGACCCGCTGACGGGCGCGCTGATCGCAGGCGCCAACGACGAGAGCTCGCTCGACCTCTGCACGGGGACGACGACGCCGCTCGCAACTCCGTGCCCGTTCACGGCGGGCCGGCCGATCTCCGCGTACTACCGCTCGAGCAACGGGCAGTCGTGGACCGGCGGCTACCTCCCCGGCTTCGAGTCGATCGGCCGGCTCTCGGGCGGTGACCCGAGCCTCGACGTCGGGCCGCGCCGCTGCGCTGGCAGGTTCAACTGGTCGTGCGGGTCAACCGTCTACTACTCGAGCCTCGCCGATCCGTATCCCGTGTTCCGCTCGGAGCAGGTGACCGTATCGCGCTCGTACGACGACGGCGCCAGCTGGTCGAACCCGGTCGAGGCGGCGTCGACCGACCGCACCTCCGATTTCGGCGACCACGAGTGGATCGCGGTCGACAAGGGCGCGTCGAGCCCCTGGTTCGGGCGGCTCTATCTCTTCTGGGCCGACTATTGCAACAGCTGCTCCGGCAACGGGCGCGTGAAGCTCTACGTCGCATCGTCCGACGACGAGGGACGCACGTGGTCGGCGGGCGTGCAGGTCAGCGCCGCCAACAACAACTCCGCGCAGGGCTTCCGCGAGACCGGGCAGATGACGGTCGCGTCGAACGGGACCGTGGAGGCGTTCTGGACGGAGAACGCCGACTCGAAGGGCAAGTACCCCAACCTCCAGGTGGTCGCGACCTCGAAGGACGGAGGACGGACGTTCACGGCGCCGATCACGATCGCGGGCGTCGTCGACTATCCCTTGACCGGCACGCCGTTCGACGCGGTCGACCTCTTCAACCGCGTGCCCGGCATGAGCGCGCGCGTCGACTGCTACCCGCATCCGGCAGCCGACCCGACGTCGACGAACGTCGTCGTGGTCTGGTGCGACTTCGCAGGCGGCGTCGGCGTCGTGAAGGCGGCCGTCTCGTCGGACGGGATCACCTGGACGAACCTCGGCACGATCGCGCAGGCGCCGGGACGCAACGCGTTCTTCCCGGCGGTGGACATCTCGCCGAGCGGCTTGGTTTCCGTCGCGTTCGACGCGCTGACCGCGCCGGCGGCGTCGGACCCCTGGCGGACGGGCGTGCAGGTCTACGACGCGTACTACGTCCAGCGGGCACCGGCGGCGCCGGCATTCACGTCGCCGCTGCGCATCAGCACGGCGTCGTCCAACCCGGACGGCTCGTCCTACAACAACCTGATGGAGCAGTTCCTCGGCGACTACATCGACATCGCCGCCGGGCCGGCCTCGACAACAGTGGTCTGGACCGACGCGCGAAGCGCAACGCCGTGCGCGGCCGTGAACGCCTACCGGGCGGCGGTCTATGTCGGCTCGAAGACGGCGGTCGCACCGAATCCGGACACTGCGTGCGCGCAGAGCTTCGGCGACACGGACACCTACGCCGGGCTCGTCGGCCCGTAAAAGGCGGCGACCATGGCGCGCCGCCCCCAACGGCCATACCCCAGCCCCCCCCATTCACCCACCGGGGCACCAGGGTGGAACCCAAGTGGGTTGCCGAACCAA
>JANMQZ010000176.1:0-7195 GCA_031370755.1 Actinomycetes bacterium | reverse complement strand
CTTTCAAGCAGGTTGCAGTCGTTGACATAGTCCGTGGGGGAGCCGACGACAGCAACCAGGTTGAAACCTGGTTGCTTCCTCCCTGAGAGCGCGGAAGCATGAAGGCTCTGATCACGGGCGGGAGCGGCGGGCTCGGGCTCGCGATCGCGGCCGCGCTCGGCGACGCGGAGGTCGTGTCGCTCGGCCTCGAGGAAGGCTTCGACGTCGGCGACGCCGATGCATGGCATGCCGTCGACGGGAAGTTCGATGCGGCGTTCCTGAACGCGGGCATCGTGACGCGCGAGGACGACATGGCGGCGCTGACCGACGAGCAGTACCGGCGCGCGCTGCGCGCGAACGTCGACGGCGTCGTCTTCGGCGTGCGCGAGCTGTCGGCGCGGTTGATGCCGGACGGCGGCGCGATCGTCGCAACGTCGTCGCTCGCGGGGCTGACCGCAACGCCGATGGACCCGATCTACGCGCTCACGAAGCATGCGGTGATCGGCTTCGTTCGAAGCGTCGCGCCGCAGCTCGCGGCGAAGGGGATTCGCATCAACGCGCTCTGCCCGGGGTTCACGGACACGCCGATCGTCCAGGACGAGGTGCGCCCGCTGATCGACGTGCCGTTGATGGAGCCCGCGTTCGTCGCGGCTGCGGCACTGCAGGCGTTGAACGACGAGGAGACCGGCGGCGCCTGGGTCGTGCAGCCGAACCGCGTGTTGCGGTTCCGGTTCCCGAACATCCCGGGGCCGCGGTGAGCCCTCGCAGCCGCCGGGGCTGGGGCGGCGACCTGCCGCCGCCGCACATTTGGCTGACGCTCGGGTACCGCTCCGTCTCGCAGGGCGACGGCGCAGCCGTGATCGAGTGGGACGCGACGCCGGACTACTGCTTCCACGCGCCGTCGGGGCCGATCGTCCACGGCGGCATGGTGACGACGCTCCTCGACACGGCGATGGGCGGCGCCTGCTGGTCGACGCTCGCCGAGGACGAGAGCTTCCTGACCGCCGACTTGCGCGTCGAGTTCATGCGCTCGTCGCGTCCCGGCACGCTCCGCGCCGAAGGCCGGGTCGTACAGCGGAACCGGCGCGTCGCGTTCTGCTCCGCCGAGCTCTACGACGCCGAGGGAACGCTGCTCGCGTCGTCGCGCTGCACGCAGATCATCCGGCAGGACTGAGCCAACGACCCGAACCTGGTTTAAACCAGGTTCGGGTCTATGAGGCGCCGCAGGAGGTTCGCCTTCACGAGGGGCCAGTCGTCGTCGAGCACCGCATACCACGCGGAGTCGCGGCGCTCGCCGCCGCGGACGAGCATGTGCTTCCGGTGCACGCCTTCGAACGTCGCGGGCAGCGCGGCGAGCGCGGCGCGTGCGCGGCCGTTCTGCGCATCGGTCTTGAACTCGACGCGCAGCAGTCCTTCCGATTCGAACGCGTGCTGTAGGAGCAGGAACTTCGCCTCCGTGTTCGCGCCCGTCCCCCACGCCGCGGAGTTGACCCAGGTGTTGCCGATCTCGACCGAGCGGTCGGCGGGTCGATGGTTCAGGTAGCTCGTGTGCCCGACGACCGCGCCGTCGAAGTAGTGGAGGAAGCCGAGGTCGACGGACTCGAACCACTCGTGGAAGAGCTCGCGGCTCTCGTGCCCGCTGATGCGCATCAACGTCCAGACGCGCTCGTCCTGCGCGACCTCCCAGAGCTCATCCTCGTGCCGCGCCTCGAGCGGCTCGAGCCGCACGCGCTCGCCTGCGAGGGCTACGTGAAGCGCCAGGTGCCGCCGTCCTCGAACGCGCGCAGGATCCGCCGCGCGACGACCATCTTGTGCACCTCGTCGGCGCCGTCGTAGATGCGCGCGCCGCGGGCCATGCGGTACATCACCGCGAGCGGCGCGTCGTCAGTCATCCCGAGGCCGCCGTGCACCTGCAACGCCCGGTCGATCACGTCGTTCAGCACCCGTGCGGCGAAAAACTTGATCAGCGACACCTCGACGCGCGCCTCATCGCCCTCATCGAGCCGGTGCGCGGCCTGGAGCGTCATCAACCGGCACGCCTGGATTTCGGCAGCCGACTCCGCAATCCAGTTCTGAATCGTCTGCTTCTGGGCGAGCGCCTCCCCGAACGCCTTGCGCTCGAGCGAGTACGAGCACATCAGCTCGAAGGCGCGCTGCATCTGGCCGAGCCACCGCATGACATGGTGAATGCGACCGGGGCCGAGACGCTTCTGGGCGATACGGAAGCCGTCGCCCGGCTCGCCGAGGACGTTCGCGAACGGCACGCGCACGTCGGTGAAGCGCGTCTCGCAGTGCGTGGCCCAGCCGCGGCCCTCATGACCCATCACCGAGACGCGGCGCACCATCTCGTAGCCGGGGGTGTCAGTCGGCACGAGGATCATCGAGGCCCGCTTGTGCGGCTCGGCATCGGGATCGGTGACGACCATGACGACGCCGAAACCGGCGCCGTCGGCGCCCGAGGAGAACCACTTGTGCGCGTTGATCACCCACTCCTCGCCGTCGCGTACCGCTCGCCCTTGCAAGAGCGTCGGGTCGGAGCCCGCCACCTCGGGCTCCGTCATGCCGAAGTACGACCGTGTCTCGCCCGCGACGAGCGGCTCGAGGAACCGCTGCTTCTGGTCGGGCGTCCCGAACAGGTGCAGGATCTCGCCGTTGCCGGCGTCCGGCGCCTGGCAGCCGAAGATCAGCTGCGCGATGAAGCTGCGCCCGATCTCCTCGTTCAGGTACGCGTATTCGAGAAAGCCGCTCCCGGAGCCCCCCGCTTCCGGCGGCAGGTGCGGCGCCCACAGATCGGCGCTCTTCGCCTTCTCCTGCAGCTCGCGGATGAGCGCATCCGCGGCCTCGTCCTCACGAAAGAGGGTCGGCTCGTTCGGATAGACGTGCGCCTCCATGAAGGAGCGCACCTGCTCGCGCCGTTCGGCGACGAGGTCCGGGATGACAACAGTCGCCATCGCCAGCCATGATCGCAGAGATGCGTGAGGCGCTCCAGAACGGCTTGTCCGAAGTGCTCGGCCGCCAGGTCGAGATCTCGGAGCCCGTGCTCCTCGCCGGCGGGGCATCCAAGGAGGCCTGGTCGGTCGACGCCGGGGGCGAACGGCTGCTCGTGCGCCGCGCGGCCGGCTCGACGATCCACCGCCACACGCTCTCGCTCGCCGACGAGTTCGCGACGATCGAGGCGGCGTTCGAGGCCGGCGTGAAGGTGCCGCGGCCGTACGGCTACCTCCCGGATCTCGTGGGCCGCGAGGCATTCGTGATGGAACGGCTCGACGGCGACACGATCGGCCGCCGCATCGTCCGGAAGGACGAGCTCGCGGCTGCGCGGGAAGTGCTGCCCGTGCAGATGGCGGAGGAGCTCGCGAAGATCCATGCGATCCCGCCCGCGCGGGTGCCGTTCCTCGCCGAGGCGCGGCTCGAGCGGATGATCGACGAGCTCGACGAGGTGGGCGAGCCGCATCCCGCGATCGAGCTCGGCCTCTGGTGGCTGCGCGAGAACCGTCCGCCGACGCGCACGCCGGTGGTCACGCACGGCGACTACCGCATCGGCAACCTCGTCGTGCGCGAGGACGGGCTGGGCGGCGTCCTCGACTGGGAGTTCGCGCACCTCGACGACCCCGTGCGCGATATGGCGTTCGCGCTCGTCCGCGCCTGGCGTTTCGGCGTGCCGGAGAAGCGCCTCGGCGGCGTCGGGCCCGTGGAGCCGTATCTCGACCGCTACAACGAGCTCACCGGCTTCGACGTGCAGCCGTTCGAGCTCGACTACTGGGAGCTCGCCGGTAACGTCGGCTGGGCGATCGGCTGTCTCACGCAGATGCAGCGCCACCTCACCGGCCAGGATCGGAGCGTCGAGCTCGCAACACTCGGCCGCCTCGGCGCCGAGGTCGAGTACGAGATCGTCGACCTGCTCGAGCGGTTCGCGGCATGAGCGAGCGTCCGACCGCGCAGGAGCTGACCGAGGCGATCCTCGAGTTCCTCGGCGGCGAGATCCTGCCGACGCTGACCGACCACCGGCTGCGCTTCCGCATGCTCGTCGCGATGAACGCGCTCTCGATCGTCTACCGCGAGCTCGAGGGGCTCCCGGTCGTGGACGACGCGGAGCAGCGCGAGCTGGCAGCGAAGATCCGGGCCGGCGACGTGCCACCCGGCACGCTCCGACGCGTGAAGGCGGACGTCGAGGCGCGGTTGAGAGTCGCGTCGCCGCGGTATCTCGAGGGGTACCGTGAAGCAGCCTCCGAGTAGACGGCGCGTCGAGAAGATGCGCCAGCGCGAGCGAAGCGTCGGCCTCGAGCCCGGCGATCCCGCGGCGCAGTGGCTCGACGAGAACGCGCCGAAGGAGCCGTTCCAGGCGCCGAAGGCGGCGAAGAAGTCGAAGCTGCTGCACCAGTGGAAGCAGGCGCAGCAGCGACGAAAGGACTGAATGTTGCGGGAAATCCCGGTTGAAGGGGCGGCCGCCGGGGCGTAGGCTCACTCGATTCCGCGCCCAGGCTCCTGGAAACCCGCAACCGCCGAAGCGGCGATCGTCCTCCTCGCCGTCGGCCTCGCCTTCGCGGCCGCGTTCGCCGGCTGGGCCGTCGGCCATGCGACGCGGCACGCGACGAACGCGCCCGTCGTAGCGAGTAGCGGCTCGATCGACCCGCACGTCGCCGCCGGCGCTCACGACTTCGTCGGCTTCGCCTGTTCACAGTGCCACGGCGACCAGGGGCGCGGCGGCGTCTCACCCGACGTCCCCGCGCTGACGAGCGTCGCGAAGCAACTGACGCCCACCCAGCTCCGCACGATCATCGACCACGGCCTCGGCGCGTCGGGCAACCCGACCAAGCCGTTCATGCCCGTCTGGGGCGACGTGATCTCGACGCAACAGGTCTCCGACCTGATCTCGTATCTGCGCGCCGGCCTGCCGGTGGTGCCGACGGCTGAGCCGCCGCCGACGCCGACGGGCCAGGGTGCCGCTGTCGCGGGCGCGGCGCTCTACGTCCGCTACGGCTGCATCAACTGCCACGGCCCGAACGGCCTCGGCGGCGTTCCGAACCCCGAGTCGCCCGACAAGACAATCCCGCCGCTCTCAGGCGCCGACTTCCAGAACGAGTTCAACACCGACAAGAAGATCACCGACTTCATCGTGTCGGGCAGCGTCCTCGGCCGCGCGCCGATCGTGAGCATGCCGCACTGGGGCGGAATCATCCCGACCGAGAACCTGCAGGCGCTCGTCGCGTATCTGAAGACGCTGAAGTCGACCTAGCGCCCGATCAGCAGGCGCGGCCGAAGAAGGGCTGAGCCGGAAGCGGTGCCAGGCACGCTGCGCGAGCCAGGCACCTGATGCTCTTGGTGCCTGGCTCCCGCGAAGCGGGTGCCCGAAGAAGGGCTGAGCCGGAAGCGGTGCCACGCACGCTGCGCGAGCCAGGTGCCTGGCACCCGCGAAGCGGGTGCCTGGCACCGCTTCTCAGAGGAACGCCGACTCGCCGGTCAGCGCGCGCCCGATCAGCAGCTTCTGGATCTGGCTCGTGCCCTCGTACAGCGTCGACACGCGCGCGTCTCGCAGGTACTTCTGCACCGGGAACTCGTCGACGTAGCCGTAGCCGCCGTGCACCTGCACCGCCGCGTTCGCAGCGCGCACGGCGACCTCGCTCGCGTAGTACTTCGCCTGCGACGCCGCGAGCGTGTACGGCTGCCCCGTGTCCGCGAGGGACGCGGCGCGCCAGGCCATCAACCGGGCGGCTTCGGTCTCGACGGACATGTCCGCGAGCAGCTCCTGCACGAGCTGGAAGCCCGCGATCGGCTTGCCGAACTGCTGCCGCTCGGTCGCGTACGCCGTCGAGGCGTCGAGGCAGCCGGCCGCGATCCCGACCGAGCCGGCCGCGAGCGAGATGCGGCCGTTGTCGAGCGCCGACATCGCCACCTTGAAGCCCGAGCCCTCGTCGCCGAGCCGCGCCGAATCCGGGACGCGCACGCCGTCGAGGAAGAGCTCGGCGGTGTCCTGCGCGCGCAGCCCCAGCTTGCCGTCGATCTTCACCGCGCTGTACCCCTCGACGCCGGTCGGCACGAGAAAGCACGTGATGCCGCGCGCGCCCTCGCCGCCCGTGCGCGCGAAGACGAGTGCGACGCCCGCCCACGATCCGAGCGTGATGAAGATCTTCGACCCGTTCAGCACCCAGTTGTCGCCCTCGCGGTCCGCGCGCGTGACGAGCGACGCCGGGTCGGAGCCGCTGCCCGGCTCCGTCAACGCATAGCACCCGAGCGCCTCGCCGCTGCACATGCGCGGCAGCCACTCGGCCCGCTGCGCCTCCGTCCCCCATTTCGCAATCGTCTTGCCCGCGAGGCCGTTGTTGACCGAGACGATCCCGCGCACCGACGAGTCGGCGCGGCCGAGCTCCTCCATCACGAGGCAATACGACACGGTGTCGAGCCCCATGCCTCCGTGCTCCTCGGGCAGCGCGCAGCCGAGGAAGCCGACATCGGCGAGCTTCGGAACGATGCCGAGATCCATCCGTTCCGTGCGGTCCCACTCGCGCGCGTGCGGGACGATCTCGCGATCGCAGAACGCGCGCGCGGTCTCGCGGATGAGGAGCTGCTCGTCGGTGAGGTCGAAGTTCATGGTCGAAGCGGTGTCAGACACCGCTTTGCGGTGTCAGACACCAGTATTGTCTCGCAGATGCCGAACCTCGCGGGCAAGGTTGCGATCGTCACCGGTGCCGGCCGCGGCATCGGGCGTGCGCACGCGCTCGCGCTGGCCGAGGCCGGAGCGAAGATCGTCGTGAACGATCTCGGCGCCGCGCTCTCGGGCGAGGGCCACGACGACTCACCGGCGCAGCAGGTCGTGCAGGAGATCGAGGCCGCGGGCGGCGAGGCGGCTGCGAACGGCGAGAACGTCGCCGACTTCGCGGGCGCCGGTCGGATGGTGCAGCGGGCGATCGACTCGTTCGGTCACCTCGACACGCTCGTCAACAACGCCGGCATCCTGCGCGATCGCATGCTCGCGAACATGGAGGAGAGCGAGTGGGACGCGGTCATCGCGGTGCACCTGAAGGGAGCGTTCTCGCCGACCCGCCATGCCGCCGCGTACTGGCGTGACCAGGCCAAGGCGGGAACGCCGCTGAAGGCGCGCGTGGTCAACACGTCGTCGCCGTCGGGCATCTTCGGGAACGCGGGTCAGACGAACTACGGCGCCGCCAAGGCCGGTATCGCCGCGTTCACGATCATCTGCGGCCTCGAGCTCGGGCGC
>JANMQZ010000121.1:0-31891 GCA_031370755.1 Actinomycetes bacterium | reverse complement strand
CTTTCACAAGGCCGACGACCGTCTCTTTGCCGGCAAGCTGGTGCGCCAGAACCGCGCGACCGTGGTCGCGCTCGCCGACGCCCGTTAGGCGGCGGCCTCGAGCGCGAGCTCGAGCCGCTTCGGACGCTTGTTCGCGAGCAGCGCCGCGAGCGCCCCGACGCCGACGAGCGCGCCGCCGATCGTGACGGCGACGTTCATCCCGTGGGTGAACGCCTCGGCAGTCTGGTAGCCGCCGACGCGCGAGAACACCGCGGCCAGCACCGCGACGCCGAAGACGCCGCCGAGCTCGCGGATCGCGTTGTTCGCGCCGGATGCCTTGCCCTCGTGCTCCGGCCGCACTGCGCTCAGCACCACGTTCGCGACCGGTGCGAAGAAGAGCGACATGCCGAAGCCGGAGAGCATGAACGGGCCGACGAGGTCGATGTACGGCGTCGTCGTCGTGCTGATCGCCGCGATCCAGAGCAGCCCTGCCGCCTGGAGCGCAAGCCCGGCGGCCATCAGACGCTGGCCGCCGATGCGGTCGGAGGAGGCGCCCGCGAGCGGCGCGATCAGCATCGGCATCGCCGTCCACGGGAGGATGCGCAGCCCGGACTGGAGCGGCGAGTAGCCCTGCACCGTCTGGAAGAACTGCGCGAGGAAGAAGATCGAGCCGAACATGCCGAACGACATGAAGAGCGACGCGACATTCGTGAGTGCGAACGTGCGGTTGCGGAAGAACTCGAGCGGCAGCATCGGCGACTTCGTGCGGGACTCCCAGGCGACGAACGCTGCGACGAGCAGCGCGCCGAGGACGATCGGAGCGACGATCTCGAGGCTCGTCCAGCCGGCCTCATTGCCGCGCACGAGCCCCCAGACGATGCCGAGGAGCCCGGTGCTCGCGAGGGCGAGGCCCGGCAGGTCGAGGCTCGAGTCGGCGCCCTTCGTCTCCGCGAGCTGCCGGTAGGCGAGCGGCGCGAGCGCGAGGCCGATCGGGACGTTCAGCCAGAAGATCCAGTTCCACGAGACGCCGCTGACGATCGCCCCGCCGACGAGCGGGCCGAGCGCGATCGCGAGACCGCCGATCCCGCCCCAGATGCCGAGCGCGAGCCCGCGCCGCTCGGCCGGAACCGCCGCCGAGAGGATCGTGAGCGTGAGCGGCATGACGATGGCGCCGCCGACGCCCTGCAGCGCCCGCGCGATGTCGAGCACGTTCGCGGACGTCGAGAGCGCGGCAAGCGCCGAGGCGCCCGTGAAGAGGAGGAGGCCGAGCACGAACATGCGCCGGCGGCCGAAGCGGTCGCCGAGCGCGGCTCCTGTCAGGAGCAGGACCGCGAACGTGAGCGTGTACGCGTTCACCGTCCACTCGAGCTGGGAGATCGACGCATGCAGCTCGCGGCGGATCACCGGCAGCGCGGTCGTCACGACGAGGTTGTCGAGCGAGACCATGAAGAGCGCGAGCGAGGTGATCGCGAGCGTCCAGTAGGTCGTTGCCTTGTTACGGTTGTGAGTCATCACTACCTCCGAGGGTAAAAAAAGGGGGGACTTACTCGGGCTCTTTGCCGCAGCCGGCGAGCAGCTCGCTCATCCAGGGCTCCGGGCTCTCGGTGATTTGCATCGACGAGAGGACGTTCAGGAGCATCCCGCTCGCGAAGAACTGCCAGATCACGGGCCAGTCGGCACCGGAGACCCGGCGGGCGTAGGCGACGAGGTCGCCGAAGCCCTCGCGGACGACGCGGCGGATGTCGGGGTCATCCGACGCCGCGTGGCCCTGCATCTGCGCGCGGAGCCAGACGGGGTTCGTTTCCAGCTGTTCCATGTACGCCGCGCCGATCGCTTTCAGGGCCTCTTCGCCCCGGAGGCCCTCCGCGGCGCGCTGGAAGAGCACGAGCGTGTCGCGGTAGCAGCGGCTGACGGAGGCGATGTAGAGCTCCTTCTTCGTGCCGAAGAGGCGGAAGAGGTACGGCTGGGAGATGCCCGCGCCCCGGGCGATGTCCTCGGTCGACGTGCCCTCGTAGCCGTGGTCGGCGAACTCGATGAGGGCCGCGTCGAGGATCGAGTCCTTGCGCTCGGCGGCGGAGAGGCGGGTGGTCGTCTGGTTCATGCGCGGTAGGTTAGTGATGACTCACAAGCTTGTCAAGTCCCTCCGCCACCCGGTCGAGCTCGCCCTCGGTGAGGCGCAGGTGGAGCGGCAGCGCGAGGGCGCGCTCGAAGGCGGCGTCGGCGCCCGGGAACGGGCCCTGGTCGCGGTAGGCGCCGAGCCGGTGCAGGGCATACGTGCCGATCTGGCACTGGATCCCCTGCGCGCGCAGGCCCGCCATCACCTCGTCGCGGCGGTCTAGCTGGATCACGTACGCCTGCCAGCCGTGCGTGTCGCCCGCGTCGGTCGTCGGCAGGACGACGTCGAGACCGGCGAGCCGCTCGCCGTAGCCGGCGGCGATCCGCTCATAAGTCGCGTGCAGCTCGGCGAGCCGGCGCAGCTGCGGGATGCCGAGCGCGCACAGGACGTCGCTCAGGCGGTAGTTGAACGCCGGCCGCGGCATGTCGTCGTAGCGGTCGGAGGGGAGCCAGCCGTGGTGGCGGAGCGAGCGTACGCTCTCGGCGAGCGCCGCGTCGTTCGTCGACACCGCGCCGCCCTCGCCGGTCGTGACGATCTTCCGCGGATGGAACGAGAAGCAGCCAAGGACGCCGAGCGAGCCGCACGGGCGGCCGCCCCGCGTCGCGCCGAGCGCGCCGGCGGCGTCCTCGATCACCGGCAGCTCGGGGTAGTCGTCGAGCGGCGCCGGGCGGCCGAAGAGATGCACGGCCAGCACGGCCTTCGTCTTCGGCGTCACGCGGCGCGCGGCGTCGGCCGGGTCCATGTTCATCGTCACCGGGTCGACGTCGACGAGCACCGGCGTTGCGCCGCAGAGCGCGACGACGTTCCCCGTCGCCGGGAACGTGTACGCGGGCACGAGCACCTCGTCGCCGGGGCCGAGCTCGAGCGCGAGCACCGCGACGTGCAGCGCCGCCGTCCCCGACGAGACCGCGATTGCGTGCTCGACACCGACGGCGTCCGCGAGCAGCGACTCGAACTCCTCGATCTTCGCGCCCATCGTGAGCTGCCCGGACGCGAGCACCTCGCGAATCTCGGCGAGCTCCGCCTCGCCCACGTCGGGCGAGGCGAGGCGGACGACCGAGTCGGCCGCCTTGCTCACCATGCGATTCGACAATCGAAAGCCGTGCCAGGCACCGGAGGTGCCTGGCACGAGAGAACCTGGTGCCTGGCTCCCGCGCAGCGGTTGCCTGGCACCGCTTCTCGGGAAGCCGAACCGCTCATGACTATTGCGCCAGCGCCGGTTTCCGGGCGCGATACCACGCGATCGTCCTCTCGAGGCCGTCGTCGAGCTCGACCTTCGCATCGAAGCCGATGTCCTCGCGCGCCTTCTCGACGTTCGGGATGCGCAGCTCGACGTCGACGTAGTCGAGCGGTGCGAAGACGATCTCGCCGGGGCAGCCTGTGAGGCGCTTCACGCGCTGTGCGAGATCGAAGATCGTGACGGCGCTGCGCGGGTTGCCGACGTTGTAGCTCTGCCCGACCGCTTTCGGGTGCTCGAGGCAGAGACGCACGCACTCGACCATGTCGTCGACGAAGCACCACGCGCGGATCTGCGCGCCGTCGCCGCGCACGGTGAGGTTGTCGCCGCGGAGCGCTGCCTCGATGAACGCGCGGATCGCTCCGCCGCCGATCTGCCCCGGCCCGTAGACGTTGAAGGGGCGCACGGTCACGGTCGGGATGCCGAGCTCGTCGTGGTACGCGTGCGCGAGATGCTCGCCCGCGAGCTTCGAGACGGCGTACGTCCAGCGCGCCTCGCCGACCGAGCCGATCGTCGAGACGTGGCCTTCCTTCACGTTGAACGCGTGCGTGCCGAAGACCTCGCTCGTCGAGAAGTCGATCAGCCGCTCGAGCGATCCCTTCGTCTTGACGGCCGCCTCGAGCACGTTGTACGTGCCGATCAGGTTGACGCGCATCGTCCGCACCGGGCTCTCGAGCACGGTGTCGACGCCGGCGATCGCAGCGCAGTGGACGATGTGTGTCGCGCCCGCCGAGAGCTCGTCGACGGCGTCGGCGTCGAGGACGTCGGCCTGGTGGAAGTGGAAGTTCGGGTGGTCGGCGAGGTCGGTGGCCGAGAGCGCGTCACGGTGGAGGTTGTCGAGCGCGACGATCTCGTTCTCCTCGACGAGCGTGCGCGAAAGGGTTGTCGCGATGAAGCCCGCGCCGCCCGTGATGAAGATGCGTTTCCCCTGCAGAGCCACGGCGGTCACTCTAGCCTCCGGGCATGCAGGGCGACCTCAGCGCATGGCTCGACGCGCTCGCGAGCTCCGACGAGGAGTTCGTCGACCGCGCGTGGCGCCTCGTCGTCCGCCGCGAGCCGGAGGCGGACGGCCGGGCGCGCGCGCTCGAGAAGCTCCGCGACGGGACGCTCTCGCGGGCCGGCCTCCTGCGGCAGCTTGTGCAGAGCGAGGAGTTCGACCGGGTCGCGGTGCTCGACGGCGGCCTCGCCTTCGCGGCCGCCGAGCGTGAGAAGCCGCATGACGTCCGCGGTCCGGCGCGGCCGCGCGACCTGCACGCGCCGGCCGGGAGCGACGAGCGCGCGATCGAGATCCCGTGGTGCCTCGCACGCTACGACGGCGAGCCGCGCGTGCTCGACGTCGGCTACGCGTTCGCCGAGCCGGCGTATCTCGCCGGGCTCGCTGCGCTCGGCGCGCAGGAGCTCGTCGGCGTCGACCTCGCGACGGCCAACGTGCCCGGGCTCCGGCCCGTCGTCGCCGACGTGCGCGAACTGCCCTTCGACGAAGGCTCTTTCGACCTCGCTCTCTGCATCTCGACGCTCGAGCATGTCGGCCGCGACAACGAGATCTACGACGTCGACGCGCCGCGCGACGAAACCGGCGACGAAGCGGCGTTGCGTGAGCTCCACCGCGTGCTCGCCGGTGACGGCCGCCTGCTCGTCAGCGTGCCAACCGGCGTCCTCGACGACCAGCGGTGGCAGATCGTCCGTCCGCCCGAAGCGTGGATCGCGCTCTTCGAGCGCGCCGGTTTCATGGTCTTCGAGGACGAGCTGTACGTGCGCGACGACAGCGGCTGGCGCACCGCATCGCTCGAGGAGGCGCGCGTGGCGCCCTATCTCGAGCATGGTGCCGGGGCGGTGCTCCTAGCCGAGCTCCGCCCCGGGTCCTTCGGAGGGAAAGTGCGTCTAGCCGTGCGCGACGTTCGGCACGCCGGCGACATCCGGCGCAGCACCCTGTCGTAGGAGGATCGCGGCGAACGCGAGGCCGCCGAGCGTCAGGAGCGCAGGCAGGACGACGAAGAGCGTCGAGATCGAGATGTAGCGCAGCGCGATACCGGCGCCAAGGAAGCCGAGCGGGCCGGCCATCGACGCGACGGTCATCACCGCGGTCATGACCTTCGGCCGGAGGGCCTCGGGCGTGCGCACGGTGAGCATGCCGACGATCGGCGCGTTCACGAGCGGCGAGAAGAACGCGAATGCCGCAACGACGACGAGTGCCGCGCCCCACGGCATTGCCGTCGCGAGCAGGAAGAGCGGCAGCGGCATCGCGACGATCGCGAACGCGGCGAGCTTCACGAGGTTCGCGCGCCGCGCGAGCTGCTGCGCGGTGAGCGCGCCGAGGAGCGCACCGACGCCGAACGCGCCGAAGAGGAAGCCGAGCACGTGCGCGTTCGCGTCGTAGCGGAGATACGCGAGACCCTGGATGCCGACGATCAGTCCCTGCGCGACGAAGTTGATCACGCAGGCCGCGATCATGATCGGCCCCAGAAGCGGGTCGCGCATGAGGAACTTGACCCCGGCGAGGATTCCCCGCGACGCGGCCGTCGGCTGCACGCGCTTGCCTGCGCGCACGACGAGCGCGATCGTGAGGAACGAGAAGACATACGTGAACGCGTCGATCACGAGGACGGTCGACGCGCTCGTCGCCGCGATCAGGATGCCGGCGAGCACCGGGCCTACGAGCTGGGTCAGCTGGTTCGCGCCGCCGAGGATCGCGTTGACCTCCGTGACCGCGCGCTCGTCCTCGCCCGCGACCTCGGGGATGACGATCCGCGACGAAGCAAAGTACGGGGCCGCGAAGACGCCGATCGCGAAGGCGGTGCCGAGGAGCGCGCCGAACGAGAGGTGCCCCGTGTGGTGGAGGATCGGCAGCACGAGGAGCAGCGGCCCGCGCGCCGCGTCGGAGATGAGCATCGTCCGCTTCGCGCCGATCCGGGCGATGAGCGAGCCGGCGGGGATGCCGACGATCGCGATCGGCAGCATCTCGGCGGCGAGGACCCACCCCACCTTGGCCGTCGAGCCCGTCGTCACGAGGACGAACCAGGGCAGGGCGACGAACGTCATCGAGGTGCCGGTGAGCGAGACGAGCTCCGCCGTGAGGAGCCCGAGCAGGGAGCGGTTTCTCAGCATGGCCGAGATAATAAAACGTCCGTACGGTTTTGTAAAGTGCGGAGATGCCGAAAGTGAGCCAGGCCCATCTCGACGCCCGCCGGGCCGAGATCCTCGAGGGGGCACGGAGGGCGTTCGCCCAGCACGGCTACGACGGCGCGACGGTCGCGAAGCTCGAAGAGGAGATCGGCCTCTCCCGGGGCGCGATCTTCCACTACTTCGACGGCAAGCTCGACCTCTTCGCCGCGCTCGCGAACTCGGACAACGCGCGCTACCAGGGCCTACTCGCCGACGAGGGGCTCGAGGCGCTGATCCGGGCGATCGCCGCGGCCGACCCGAACTGGCTCAACGTGCTGATCGAGACCGAGGTGAAGCTCCTGCACGACCCCGAGTTCCAGAAGCGCATCACCTCGACGCCCGAGCAGCGACAGACGATTCTCGGCGCGTTCGAGCGCGGCCAGGCGAGCGGCGAGTTCCGCGACGACCTCGGCGCGGACGACCTCGCGCGCTTCACGTCGATCGTGATCAACGGCCTCGCCCTCGCCGTCTCCGCGGGCGCGCCGGTCGACGTCGACGCGCTCCAGACCCTCGTGAGAGACGCCGTGCGCCCGCGCAATTAGCATCGCCCGGTGAAGACCGTTCTCTTCATCGGCGCCGGCCGGAACCAGCGCCGCGCGATCGAGCGCGTGCAGGAGCTCGGCAGGCGCGTCGTCGCGGTCGACCGGAACGCCGACGCGCCCGGGCTCGCGATCGCCGACGCGGGCGAGGCGGTCGACTTCTCCGACGCGGAGGCAGTTGCCGAGGTCGGCCGGAAGCACGCCGTCGACGGCGTCATGACGATGGCAGCCGACAGCGCCGTCCCGATCGTCGCCCGCGTCGCAGAGTTGCTGGGTCTGCCCGGGATCGGCTCGGCGACCGCGCACCTGGCGACGAACAAGATCGCGATGCGGCGCGAGTTCGCGGAGCGCGGTGTGCCGCAGCCGCAGTTCGCGGCGCTTCGCCGGCAGACCGAGGTGCGCGCCGCCGCGCGTGCCGTCGGGTTCCCCGCGGTGCTCAAGCCGGCCGACTCGGCGGGACAGCGCGGCATCTTCCTCGTGCACGACGCCGACGAGCTCCGAACGCAGATGGCATTCGCGATCGCCGCCTCCCGCTCGGAAGAGGTGATCGTCGAGCGGTACCACCACGGCCGCGAGGTGAACACCCTGCTCGTCGCACGCGACGACGACGTTCACCTCGTCACCGCGTCCGACCGCCTCCGCCCCGACGGCATCGGCTTCGGCGTCGCGCTCGCGCACGTCTATCCGTCCACGCTCTTCGGCGACGCACTCGCGGAGGTGGAGCGCGTCGCGATCGCAGCGGTGCGCGCGATCGGCCTGCGCAACGGGATCGCGTATCCGCAGCTGCTCGTCTCGCCGCACGACAACGAGGTGCACATCATCGAGATCGCCGCGCGCATTCCCGGCGGGCAGATGGTCGAGATCCCGCGCTACGGCGTCGGCAGCGACCTCGTCGAGATCGCCGTGCTCCAGGCGCTCGGCGAGCCGGTGCCCGACGAGGTCGTGACGCCGCGCTTTCACCATCCCGTCGCGATCCGTTTCCTCACGGCCTCCCCCGGCCCGCTCACGCCCGGGGTCGTGCAGTCGGTCGGCCCGCTCGATAGGGCGCTCGCCTTCCCCGGGGTCGAGCGCGCGGAGACCTGGATCGAGCCGGGCGAGACGATCCGCCCTGTGCAGACCGACGGCGACCGCCGCGGCTACGTGATCGCGTCCGGCAACACGAATCTCGAGGCGCTCGAGCGGGCAGACGCGGCCGCCGGGCTGATAGACGTGCTGGTCGAATGAGCTGTGCAAACAACTGCAACCAGGTTGCAGTGCAACCTGGTTGCATGGGATCGACATGAGCTGCGGGTTCGACCTCGACCACTACCGCGAGCTGCTCGAGGCGGCCGCGGCCGGCGGCTACCACTGGGGGCGGTTCGACTCAGAGCCGCAGGTGGGCGACATCTTTCTCCGGCACGACGTCGACCTCTCACTCGAAGCGGCACTGACGATGGCGCGGCTCGAGCACGAGCTCGGCGCGCACGCGACGTACTTCCTGATGCGGGAGAGCGTCTTCTACAACCTCGACTCGGCGCTCGGGCGCGACGCGATCGCGGAGCTCCGCGACCTCGGGCACGCGGTCGCACTGCACGCGGTCTACCCGCGCGCCGTCCAGGACGACCGCTTCGACGCCGTCGTCGCGTGGCACAACCCCGACCCGGAGTACGTGCACGAGCCGGTGAGCGGCTTCGTCAACGTCATGCAGGCGCCGTGGTTCACGAAGGGCAAGTACCGCTCCGACTCGAACCAGCACTGGCGGCACGGCTGCCCGCACGAGGAACTGCGCGCCGGCGGGTTCGAGTGGCTGCAGCTGCTCATCCATCCGGAGATCTGGGTCTACCCCGGCGAGACGATGCGCGAGACGATGCACGCGATGCTCGACGCGAAGCGCGAGGAGCTGCTCGGCTACCTCGCGGGCGACCGGATCGATCTCGGATGACGACGATTTTGCTGAGTGCATCCGGCTCGCCCGGGAGCGCACGCCTGATTCGCGCGCTGCACGAGAACGGCGAGCGCACCGTGCGCATCGTCGGCACGGACATGAACACGAACGCGATCGGGCGGTTCCTGTGCGACGCGTTCCACGTCGTGCCGCCGGGCTCCGATCCCGGCTACTCCGACGCGATCCTCGAGCTCGTCGAGCGGGAGGGCGTCGACGTCGTGCTGCCGCAGTCGTCGTTCGACCTGCAGGCGCTGTCGGAGACGCGCGAGCAGTTCACGGTGCCGGTGCTCGTCTCGTCGCCGCAGACGGTGCACCGCTCGAACGACAAGGCCGAGTCGTACGAGCTGCTGCAGCGGATCGGCGCGCCGACGGTCGAGTTCCGCCGTGTCGCGGGCGCACGCCAGGTCGAGGCTGCCGCGCGCGAGCTCGGCTACCCGGACCTGCCCGTCTGCTTCAAGCCGGTCTTCTCGTCGGGCTCGCGGGGCTTCCGGATCCTCGATCCGACCGTCGACCGCGCGCATCAGCTCCTCCACGAGCGGCCTGGCTCCGTGGCGATGCGCCTCGAGGAGGCGCTCGAGCTGCTGCCGGACGAAGGCGGCACGGAGCTGCTCGTGATGGAGCTCGCAACGGGCGGCGAGCGCACCGTCGACGGGATCGCGGACGGCGAGCGGATCGTGCTCGGCCACCCGAAGACGCGGGAGGCGATGCGCGCCGGTCTCGCGATGTATTTCGTCACGCTCGATGACGAGGAGCTGATGGAGGTCTCGAACCGGATCGTCCGCGAGCTCGAGATCGAGTGGTTCTTCAACATCCAGCTCGTCGGCGACAAGGTGATCGAGGTGAACCCGCGGATCTCGACCGTCGTCTACCAGGAAGACCTCAATCTGCCCTGGCTGGGTGTGAAACGCGCGCTCGGGGAGATCACTGACGAGGAGCTCGCGGCGTACGCCCAACGCGTCCGGCCCGGGCGAACCGCGCTTCGTTTCTTCGACCAGGTGGAATGGGACCAGTGATGGACGATTGGGATTCGCTCCGCGCGCCGCTCGAGGCGGCGTGTGAGAGCCCGGAGGACGAGGATGCGGTCAAGCGCGCGGTCGACGCGGCCGAGCTCGTCGCCTCGACGGCGGGCGAGCCGCCGGACGCGCTGCCCGCTGCCGCGCGCGAGTGGGTGGAGACCCACGGTGTCCCGCCCGACGATCTCGTCGAGCTCGCGTGCCGCGCGATGAAGAAGATCGCGACTGCGAACGAGTGGTGGCACGAGCGGCTGCAGGACCTGCGCTACCGGCTCGGCGACGTCGCCGCGCCATAGCGGCGCGGCGACGTCGAACGAGCTCCGCTACGCAGCCGCCGTCCGCGGCGCGCGGGTCATCCACCAGCCCGTCACGAGAGCCCAGATCGGCGTGCCGAAGATCAGCGCCGCCCAACCGATCGGGCCGATCAAGAGCACGACCGCGACCACCAGGCTGACGTACGCCCACCAGCGCGGGAAAGCCGAAGTCCGGAGCACGAGCAACGCGAATGCGATCAGCGTCGCCATCATCGCGAGTTCGGCGACGACGAAAAACAGGTCGCCGAGGTGATGGAGAGCCCCTGCCGTGGCAGGGCTGATGTCGTTCTTGCTGATCGCGGACGCGACGTCACCGGTCGTTGCCATCGCGAACGCTGCCGCGGCGGTTGATGCGCCGAACATGATCGTGCTGACCGTTCCCGGAGCTCCTTCGGCGGTCGCCAGGTAGCCGCGCACGGTGCCCATGAACCAGAGAAACGCGAGACACCCGAGCGCGAAGACCCAGGCGCCGAGCAGAATGCTGTTGGCATTCCCCTGCACCCAGTCCAGCGTCGCCGCGTCGCTCGCGTTGTCGGCGAGATTGTCGCTCGTGCCGCCGATCACGAGACCGGCGATCCAGAGCACAACGGCGAGCGCGGCAATCAGCAACGGCGAGCGTCGACCGAACATTGACCGTCCTTTCCTCGGGGGGACAAGGCGCGCTGGAGCCTGCCAGAGCGGTCGGCTGGACTACCCGCCTACGGCGCCCCGGCGCTCGTCGCGACGAACGCCGCGACGTCGCGGATCTGCTGCGCGGTGAGCGTCTTCGCGAACGAGGGCATGACGCCGCTGCCGTTCGTGACCTGCTGCTGCACCTGCGGGTAGGCGGGCTGGAGCTTGTCGAGGTTCGGGCCGACGTTCCCGCTCGCGCCGGCCGCCTTCAGGGCGTGGCACGCGCCGCAGCCTGCGCTCGCGAAGACGGCCTTGCCCGCGGCGGCGTGCGCGTTCGCCGGGATCGGTGCGGGCACGGAGTACGCGGGCGCGGCGCTCGTCGTGTGCCGGTAGAGCCAGAGCGCGCTCGTGTACCAAACGCCGATCAGGATCGAGAAGAGCAGGCCGCCCGCGACCGGCAGCACGAGCCGCGGCCAGCGGTGTAGGCGCACGATCGTCACCTTCGCGGCGTAGCCGCCGTACACCGCGCAGCCGAAGAGCGAGTGTGCGAGCACGCGGTTGTCCGGATGCTGGAAGCCGAGCTTGAAGATGCAGTGGTAGGCGACCGGCAGGGTGAAGGCGAACGCGAGGCGGCCCGACCAGCGGTGCGCGGGATTGATCCACGCCGGCTTGCGCCACGGGAGCTTGCGGAAGATCCAGGCGGCACTGAAGAGCTGGAAGCAGGCGAGCACGGCCGCCGCCGTCGCGAGGCCTGCCTTCAGGTGCACCGGGTCGCTGAAGAAGAGCCGGAAGTAGCCCTTCGAGCGGGGCTGGTGGCGCGCGAGCAGGCCCGCGGTGAGCGACACGACGGCGAACGCGAGGAGCGGCACCGCGAGCCAGCGCGGCGAGCGTGTCGCAGTGGCCGCAGTCATGGTGGCATCCAACACCGGCGGCGCGCTGCGGGCAAGTAGCGTGGCCCCGTGCGCGTCACGCACTGCCCCGTCAACACCGCCGGCATCCCGTGGACGAACGTTCAGGCCCTCCGGCGGCGCGGCGTCGACGCGCAGCTGGTCGTCTTCAACCGCTACCGGCTCCACCCCGAGGCCGACGTCGACCTGAACCGCCGGGGCGGCCTCGTCCGGCAGCAGCTGACGCAATGGCGCGCGTTCGCGCGGCTCGCGCCGCAGACGGACATCTTCCACTTCTACTTCGGGCTGACGCTGCTGCCCAAGTCGGTGCAGTTCCCGCTTCTGCGCGCGCTCGGCAAGAAGTCGGTGTTGCACTTCCTCGGCTCCGACATCCGCGGGAAGCCGCCCGAGCAACTCGCGTGGGCGCAGCGCGCGGGTGCACGAGTCGTCGGTTCCTACGACGCGATCCGCTGGGTGCCTGACGCGCACGTGATACCGCCCGGGATCGACGTGCAGGCGATCGAGCCGGCGCCGCCGTCGAACCGCGACCGGCCGGTGGTGGTGCACGCGCCGTCGTCGCGGACGCGGAAGGGAACGGAGCACGTCGTCGCCGCGTGTGCAGCGCTCGGCGTCGACCTGGAGATCGTCGAGGGGCTCGACCACCGCGAGGCGTTCGAGCGATACCGCCGCGCCGACGTGATCGTCGACCAGCTGAACGCGGGCTGGTACGGCGTTTTCGCGATCGAGGCGATGGCTCTCGGCAAGCCGGTGGTCACGTTCCTGCACGACGAGGCCGTGCGGCGGACGCAGGAGGCGTTCGGCCTCGAGGTGCCGATCGTCAATGCGTCGAAGGAGACGCTGGTCGAGGTGCTGCGCCCGCTCGTCGTTTCGGCGGAGGAGCGGATCCGTGTCGGAGCGGCGAGCCGCGCGTACGTCGAAGAGGTGCACGACGTCGAGCGCATGACCGACCGCTTGCTCGCGCTCTACGCTGAGCTGTCATGAGGCTCGGTCAGGAGCTGCGGCGTCTCGGCAGGCACTCGGCGATCTACGGGCTCGGCGGCCTCGTGTCGCGGATCCTCGCGACGCTGTTGCTGCCGCTCTACACGCACTACCTGCCGCCGGGCTCGTACGGGCGCGTCGAGATCGTCACCGCGGCGACAGCCGTGCTCGCGATCGCGCTGCAGATGGGGATCTCGAGCGCGTTCTTCCGCTTCTACTTCGACGCGAAGGAGGACGCCGAGCGGCTGACCGTGATCCGGACGTCCTTCTGGTTCACGATGGCGATGTCGACGGTCGGGCTCGTGCTCGGGGTCGTCTTCGCGACGCAGATCGCACATCTGATCGGGCTCGGCAACGATCCGGCGCTGGTGCGCGCGGGCGCGGTGGGCTTGTGGGCGCAGACGAACTACCAGCAGCTGACCGCGCTCTTCCGCGTCGAGGAGCGCTCGACGCAGTACGCGGTCGCAAGCATCGCGAACGTGCTGATCACCGTCGCGGCGATGGTGGTGTTCGTCGCCTTCTTCCACTGGGGCGCGATCGGGCTCGTCGTGGGCAACTTCACGGGCACGCTCGCGGTGTACGTGGTGCTCCTCGCGTACCGCAACGAGCAGCTCGGGCTCGAGTTCGACCGCGGGTTGCTGCGGAAGATGCAGCACTTCGGCATGCCGCTCGTTCCATCGGCGCTCGCGCTCTGGACGATCAACTTCGTCGACCGCGAGTTCGTCGTGCACTACAAGACGGCTGCCGAGGTCGGCGTGTACTCCGCCGCCGTGAAAATCGCCGGAGTGATCACGTTCGTGATGGTCGCGTTCCGCACGGCGTGGCCGGCGTTTGCGTACTCGATCGAGGACGACCGCGACGCGAAGCGGACGTATTCGTTCGTGCTCACCTATCTGCTGACGCTCGCGTCATGGCTCGCGCTTGCGCTCGGTGCGCTCGCGCCGTGGTGGGTGCGGCTCCTGACCGACCCGCGGTATCAGCGCGCCGAGAAGAGCGTCGCGCTGCTCGCGTTCGCCGGTGCGATCTACGCGGGCTACACCGTGCTCGCGATCGGCAGCGGCCGCGCGCGGCGGACGCAGCTGAACTGGGTCGTGACCGGCACGGGCGCCGCCGTGAACGTCGGCCTCAACTTCTGGCTCGTGCCGCGCTACGGGATGGTAGGTGCCGCGATCTCGACAGCGGCCGCATACGTTGTGCTCTTCGCCGGCATGACGCTCTACGCGCAGCACGTTTACCCGGTGCAGTACCAGTGGCGCCGTGTCATCACTGCCGTCGGCGTTGCGGTCGGGCTGACGGTCGCGGCCCGGGCTGCGCAGCTGCCGCTCGCGGCGTCGTTCCTGCTCGTACTCGTGTACCCGCTCGCACTCGCGCTGCTCGGCTTCTATCTGCCTGCGGAGCGCAAGCGACTGCGGCGGCTCGTTCCCAGCTTCCGTTAGTCGCGCTGAAGGACTTCGAGCACCTCAGGAGCAACGTAGAGAGTTGACCGGCCATCACTGGCCGCAGGAACGACGACACCTGCTCGTTCCAGACTAGCGATCACGTACTGCGCTCCCTGACGGGTCATCGACAGTGCCTGCGCCAATTGTGGTGCAGTCACATACGGGTTTCCGATAAGCGCTTCGGAAGCATCGATCACGTGTCCACGCGCACGCGCGCGCCTCAATCTGTCGCGGAAGTCGTCTCGTAGACGAAGAAGGGCATCGGCGGAGTCGACCGCTGCACGCGCCTGCTTGGCGACGCCGCGAAGGAAGAACGAGAACCACGCGTCGAGGTCGCCGCGCTCGCGAACCCCCTGAAACGCGTTCACGTAGGCGTCCCGGTTCTGCTCGAAATAGGGAGACAGGTAGAGAAGCGGCTGGCGGAGAGCTCCACGCTCGACGAGATAGAAAACGATCAACAACCGACCGAGACGCCCGTTGCCGTCGAGAAACGGATGGATTGTCTCGAACTGAAAGTGGGCCAGCGCGCAGCGGAGGAGCACGGGCACTGCCATGTCCTCGTGGAAGAACGCCTCCAGGTCGTCGAGTGCGTCCTCGAGCATGTCGACCGGAGGCGGCACGAAGATCGCATTCGAGGGACTCGTGCCGCCGATCCAGTTCTGGCTCGTCCGAAACTCGCCCGGAGTCCGCTCCTGCCCCCGCACTCCCCGCATAAGCTCTGCGTGCATCTCTCGGATCAGTCGCTTGCTCAGAGGCAACTCCGACAAGCGGGCCAAGCCCCGCTCGAGTGCGCGAACATAGTTGAGCACTTCGCGCTGGTCTTCGGTCTCGACACGCAGCTGTGCCTCAGCGGAGAGGACCTCGCTGAGCGTTGATTGCGTGCCCTCGATCCTCGTGCTTGCCACCGCCTCCCGCCGGAGGGACGGACCGATCAGGATGTGGGGGTTCGGGAGCCGCGTCCCGAGGCCAGACAATGCGCCGACTGCCCGATCGGCCTCGGAGAGATCGAACACAGTCTCCTGGCCGAGATCGATCTGCCGCGGCAGCGGAGCGGGAGCAAACGCCCAGTAGGAAGCGTCGCCCTGACCGACGAGGCGCGGCTGCCCAATGGCAGGAGCGGTATATAGGTCAGGATTCACGACAAGAAATTTACCATATTTCTTGTCGTAATCTGGGCCTCCAACAAGATCTCTTGTCACTGTCCGCCCAATGCCAAGAAAAGAGCGGATTTCTTGTCGGTCGTAGGAGTGGCCTATCGAAGTGCTGCGAGCGCCGCGAGGTCGTCGGCGCTCGGCACCCACTCGCCCGCGCGGACGTTCGCCGCGACCTGTTCCGGTTTCGTCGCGCCGGCGATCACCGATGCGACCGCCGGCATTGCGGCGAGCCCGCCGATCGCGACCGAGAGCAGCGACACGCCGCGCTCGCCGGCGTAGGCCTCAAGCCGCTCGAGGCGGTCCCAGCGCTCCTCGGGCACCTCGCGCCCGGCGAGACGCCCCTCCGTCGCCTCGACGCCGCGCATGTACTTGCCGGTGAGGAGACCGCTCGCAAGCGGGAAGAACGGCAGCATGCCGATGCCGAGGCGCTCGCACACGGGCAGGATCTCGTCCTCAACCTCGCGCTCTACGAGCGAGTAGTGGTTCTGCGCCGCGACGAAGCGCGTGACGCCGCGTTCGCGCGCGACGCGGTCGGCTTCCTCGATCTGCGCCGCGGAGTAGTTGCTCGAGCCGATGTGCCGCACGGTGCCCTCCTCGACGAGCTCGTGCAGCGCGGCGAGCGTCGTCTCGATCGGCGTCGAGGGGTCGGGCTCGTGCATCTGGTAGACGTCGATCACGTCGGTGCGCAGCCGGCGCAGCGAGCCTTCGACGGCCCAGCGGATGTAGTCGCGCGAGCCGCGCGAGTCGTCGGGGCGTTCGTCCATCGGCTTCCCGAATTTCGTCGCGAGCACGACCCGGTCGCGGCGCCCTTCGAGCGCGCGGCCGATGAAGTCCTCGCTCATGCCCTGCCCGTAGATGTCCGCTGTGTCGAAGAGCGTGATCCCATGCTCGAGCGCCGCGTCGATCACCGCCACGGTCGCGTCGTAGTCGATCCGCATCCCGAAGTTGTTCGTCCCGAGCCCGACGACCGACACCTCGGGACCCCCCTCTCCCAGCTCGCGTGTGCGCATGCCCTCGACGCTACCCGCCGAGGCCCGAGCCATGCCTCAGTGAGAAATTCGAAAGCTGTTGCAGAGTCTGGACGAAGCCGTTTTGGGGAGTGTCCCCCGTGATCCGCTCTCAATCGGCGAGCGCAGCCGGGAGGGGTCTCGAATGGACGATGGTCAGCGTCTTCGTCGGGCGGGTCAGGGCGACGTAGAGCTCACGGAGACCGGAGTCGCCGCCCTCTTCCTCGATCAGCGCGGGCTCGACGACGACGACGTGGTCGAACTCGAGGCCCTTCGACTCGCGCGGGGTCAGCACCGGCAGGGCGATCTCGTCGAACGCCTCCGGGTGCGGCGGCGCGTCGGCGAGCGAGCGCGGCGCGATCACCGCGAGCAAGCCGTCGAGCTCCGCCGCCTCCCGGATCGCGACGCCGAGCAGCTCGTCCTCGGCGGCTTCGACGAGCCGCGGCGGGTCGCCGCCCTGCCGGTACGAGAGCGGACGCTCCATCTCGGGCGCGATCAGGTCGAGCAGCGGCAGCGCGAACTCCATGATCTCGCCCGGCACGCGATAGGCGTGCCGCAACTCCTCGATCGTCACCTCGACCTGATCGGGCAGGAACGGCTCGAGCTCCTGCCAGCGCCGGTAGACGACCGGTCCGGTCGCCTGCGCGACGTCGCCGAGCATCGTCAGCGAGCCGTCGAGCGCGCGCCGAGACACCGTCAGCAACTGCATCGGCGAGAGATCCTGCGCCTCGTCGACGATCACGTGCCCGAACGCCCGCGGCGGCCCGTCGACGAGCGTGCGCGCGACATCGAGCAGCGGCAGGTCGTGGACGCTCCAACGCAGATCCGCCGCCCGCTTCGGCCGGTCGCGCAGCAGCAGCTTCTGCTCGTCCATATCGAGGATCCCGTCCGCGCAACCGGCGAGCGCCGCGGGCGACGTGAGCAGCCGCGCGACGAGCTTGTCCGGCTTCGGCAGTGCCAGCGCGCGCTCGAGGTATTTCGTCAGGAAGCCCTTGCGCTGGAGCGAGCCCTCGATCTCGTCGAAGCTCCGGAACGCGAGATCCTCGAGCAGCTCGCCGTAGCGCTCGTAGAAGCGGCGGAGCACGCCCATGCGGAACCGCTCCCGCGCCTGCGCAAGCGACGGAGCCGACTTGAGCGCGTCGTCGAGCAGCTCGCGCACCTGCCGCTCGCGCACCGAGACGAAGTGGCCGTCCACGAAGAGCACGAGCTCCTCCGGCTTCGGCTGCACCGCGAGCTCGACCGCGCGCTGCACGACCTCGGCGAGCCGCGTGTCCGCCTTCAGCCGCGCGACGTCGTTCGCGTCCTCGCGGCCGACCTCGATCCCGTCGAGCAGCTCGGACACGGCGCGCTGCTCTACCGCTTCCTCGCCGAGCGCCGGCAGCACGTGCGAGACGTAGTCCATGAACGTCGGGTTCGGCCCGACGACGAGCACGCGCCGCAGCTGCTCGCGGTGCGTGTAGAGAAGCCACGACGCCCGGTGCAACCCGACCGCCGTCTTCCCGGTGCCGGGGCCGCCCTGGACGACGAGCGCACCCTCGGGCTCCGCCGTGATCAGCCGGTACTGATCCGACTGGATCGTCGCGACGATGTCGCGCATCCGCCCCTCGCGGCGGCGCTCGAGCTCCTCGAGGAGGAAGTCCGAGACAGATGCGCCTTCGACGGCGGTGCCGTCGAGGGACTCGTCCGAGATGTCGACGATGCGCCGGCCGTCGGTGCGGTAGCGGCGCCGCTGCGTGACGCGCTGCGGATCCTGCGGCGTAGCCGTGTAGAAGGGCCGTGCCGCCGGCGCCTGCCAGTTGACGACGAGCATCTCCTGGGTCTCGTCGTGCACCCAGCGTCGGCCGACGTAGAGCGGCCGGAGCGCCGCATCGAGGGTGAGGCGGCCGAAGCACAGCCCACGCTCGGCGTCCTGGAAGGTGCGGACGCGCCGCTTCGCCCACGCTTCCATCGCGATCGCTGCGAACTCGGTCGCCATCGCGTCGCCGGTGCGCTCGAGCGTCGCGCGCATCGTGTCGAGGCAATCGTACGCGTGGTCGACGTAGGCCTGTTCGTCCTGAAGCTCGGGGTGCGGCACGGGGATCTGACGTTAGCCGCGTAGGATCGCCCTGTGAAGCTCGGCGTCAATCTCGGCTACGCCCCTCCGGGCACGAACCCGGTGGAGCTCGTCCCGCTCGTGCAGCACGCCGAAGAGCTCGGCTACGACTCCGCCTGGGCCGCCGAGGCCTGGGGCACGGACGCCGTCTCGGTGCTCGCGTGGCTCGCGGCGTCGACGAGCCGGATCAAGGTCGGCTCGGCGATCATGCAGATCCCGGGGCGGACGCCCGCGAACACCGCGATGACCGCCGCCACGCTCGACCTCATGTCGGGCGGCCGCTTCATCCTCGGCCTCGGCACGTCGGGCCCACAGGTCGTCGAAGGCTGGCACGGCCAGCCGTGGGGGAAGCCGCTCGGGAAGACGCGCGAGTACATCGAGATCGTGCGCACCGCGCTCCGCCGCGAGGTCGTGGCCCACGAAGGCGAGCACTACCGCATCCCCTACGACGGACCGGGCGCGACCGGCCTCGGCAAGCCGCTGAAGATGATGATGCGGCCGCTGCGAGCCGACATCCCGATCTACCTCGCGGCGATCGGGCCGAAGAACGTCGCGCTCGCCGCGGAGATCGCCGACGGCTGGCTGCCGATCTTCGTCGACCCGGAGCGCTTCGACGACGCCTTCGGCCCGAGCATCGCCGGCGCCCCCGAGGGTTTCGAGATCGCGGCGACCGTCAGCGTCCTCGTCGGCGACGACGTCGACGCCCTCCGGGACGCGCTCAAGCCGTACATCGCGCTCTACGTCGGCGGCATGGGCGCCAAGGGCAAGAACTTCTACAACGCGCTCGTCCGCCGCTACGGCTGGGAGGCGGAAGCCGAGCGGATCCAGGAGCTCTACCTCAGCGGGCAGCAGCGCGACGCGATCGCCGCGGTGCCGGACGAGCTCGTCGACGCGCTCGCGCTCGTCGGCCCGAAGGAGCGGATCCGCGACCGCCTCGCCGCCTGGCGCGAGACGCCGGTGACGACACTCATCGTCGGCTCGCCGCAGCCCGAGGCGCTCGACGTCCTCGCGGAGCTGCTGCTCTAAAAAGGCCCAAAAAATGCCATGTCCCCGTGAACCCGAGGGCCCACAGGGACTTGGCAGACGGAAATCTCTCATAGCGATAGCGGCGTGTCAAGCGGCCTCGGAGGAGTAGGCTCGACGCCGGATCCGCACGAATCCGAGGGAGAGGAATCCACATGAGACACCGCACCCTGCTTGTGGTCGCGGCGCTCGCGGTTGGGGCCGCGCTCGCCACGACGGCCGCCGCGGCACCGCCGCCGATCGCCGTCTCGCCGGTCGTCGACGTGAGCCGCGACCAGCTCTCGCAGAACGAGACGCCGATCGCGGTCAACCCCGCGAACTCCGCGAACATGATCACCGGCGCGAACGATTGGAACTACAACGACGGTTGCGCGGTGAACGCAACGCGCGACGGTGGCAGGACCTGGACGCCGACTTTGCCGAACGGCTTCCTGCCGGGCATCACGAAGTTCACGAACGATCCGAACGTCGCAGGCACCGGTGCCTACGACGCGGGCGGCGATCCGACGATCGCCTTCAGCCCGAACGGCAAGATCGCCTACTACGTCTGCCAGTCCTTCGACTTCAGCTCGCCGTTCGCGATCGCGATGCTGATGAACCGCTCGACCGACGGCGGCTTCACCTGGCAGTCGACGGGCCTCACGCAGGTGAGCACCTTCACCGGCAACGGCATCTCACGCGGCGGCAACGGGCAGTTCCCCGATCACGAGAGCCTCTACGTCGACCCGGGGACAGGCTACGTGTACGTGACGTGGGCGCAGTTCAACGGCAAGGGCACCCACTCGCCCGTGCTCGTCAACGTCTCTCACGACCAGGGCAGAACGTGGACACTGAACCGCGTCACGTCCGGAAACGTGCGCAACAACCAGGATCAGCGCATCGTCACCGATGCGTCCGGCAACGCCTACCTCGTCTTCGACAACGGCGTGCAGGGCGGCAAGGGCACGGTGCTGTACGCGGCGAAGTCGACCGACGGCGGAGTCACCTGGGGCGACCCCGTCCAGTTCGCGACGTTGACGAATCCCGTCTGCGTCTTCCCGCCGTACTGCTTCAACATCGCCGGCGGGCAGTTCCGCGCCGGCGGCTCGTATCCCGCCCCGGCGTTCGATCGCGCCCGGAACCGGCTCGACGTGCTGATCGCGGACATCCGCGGCCCGTACGCGCAGATGTTCCTCTACACGCTGCGTCCCGACCTGACGCTCGAGTCGACTACGACGCTGCCCGGTGGCGCCGGCGGCGACCGCTTCATGGGCGAGCTGTCGGCGGCTCCGAACGGGCGTCTCGACGCGTCGTTCTGGGATCGCAGCTACTCCGGCAACCGACTCGTCGACCTGACCTACGCGACGAGCTCCGACGGCGGCCAGACGTGGCGGCAGACGAACGTGACGCCGCTCGCCTCGGGCTACGACCCGTCACAGTGGGGCGTCCCGTCGGGCAACGCGCAGGGCTTCCGCCCGTTCATCGGCGACTACAACGGCATCGCCTCGACAAACGCGTTCGCCGCGATGACGTGGACGGGTGTGGCTCCGCCGCAGCCGCTCAATCTCGAGATCGACTTCGCCACGGCGACGCCGTAGCGGAACTACGGGTGCCTGGCGCCGCGCACGCGGTGCCAGGCACTGCTTTCCGGCAGCCGAGAAATGTGACGTATGCTCGCGTCACACTGCTCCACCGAACGGAGGACAGGATGAATCTCGGCAGACTCGCAAAGCAGGCAAAGACGGCGATCGACAAGCGCGGCGGCATGGCGGGCCTCAAGGCCGACGCCATCGAGCTGAAGAACATCGCCAAGAGCAAGGGCAGCGCGACGCACAAGGCCGAAGAGGCAGTCGAGGCCGTTGCGGATCCCGGCGCGCCCGGCGAGGAGCCGAAGACTCCGCCGAGCAGCGGCAGCTAGACGAGCGCGCGATGCCGCGTCGCCGGTAGAACCTCCGTATGTCCGTGACGCCGACCGACGCACAGATCCAGAGGCTGCGCTCGCGCGCGTGGTTCGACAACCCGGAAAACGTCGACATGACGGCGCTCTATCTCGAGCGCACGATGAACTACGGGATCACGCGCGAAGAGCTGCAATCCGGCCGGCCGATCATCGGGATCGCGCAGACCGGCTCCGACATCACACCGTGCAACCGGCATCACCTCCAGCTGGCGACGCGCACCCGCGACGGGATCCGTGAGGCCGGCGGGATCGCCTTCGAGTTCCCGATCCACCCGATCCAGGAGACGTGCAAGCGGCCGACGGCGATGATCGACCGCAACCTCCAGTACCTCTCGCTCGTCGAGGTCCTCTACGGCTACCCGATCGACGGCGTCGTCCTGACGACAGGCTGCGACAAGACGACGCCGGCGCAGATCATGGCCGCCGCAACCGTCGACATCCCGGCGATCGTCCTCTCCGGCGGGCCGATGCTGAACGGCTGGTACAACGGCAGGCGAACCGGCTCCGGAACGATCTTGTGGACGGCACGCGAGTTGCTCGCGAGCGGAGAGATCGACGCGCGAAAGTTCACCGAGCTCGTCGCCTCATCGGCGCCCTCTGCGGGGCATTGCAACACGATGGGCACCGCCACGACGATGAACTCGCTCGCCGAGGCGCTCGGCATGAGCCTGCCGGGCTGTGCCGCGATTCCCGCGCCCCACCGCGACCGCCAGGAGATGGCGTACCTGACGGGGAAGCGCATCGTCGACATGGTGTGGGAAGACCTGAAGCCGTCGGACGTGCTGACCCGCGCCGCGTTCGAGAACGCGATCACCGTCTGCTCCGCGATCGGCGGCTCGACGAACGCGCCGATTCAGGTGAACGCGATCGCGCGCCACATCGGCGTCGAGCTCGACAACGACGACTGGGAGCGCATCGGCTACGACGTGCCGCTGCTCGTCAACATGCAGCCGGCGGGCGAGTACCTCGGCGAGGAGTACTACCGCGCCGGCGGCGTGCCGGCGGTCATCGCCGAGCTGATCGCCATGGGCAAGATCGACAAGAGCGCGATCACCGTGAACGGCAAGTCGCTCCACGAGAACAACGAAGGTCGGTTCACGAACGACCGCGAGGTGATCAAGGCGCACGACGCGCCGATGAAGCCGCACGCGGGCTTCCTCAATCTGAAGGGCAACCTCTTCGACAGCGCGATCATGAAGACCTCGGTCATCTCCGACGAGTTTCACGAGCGCTATCTCGCGGATCCACAAGATCCCGAAGCCTTCGAAGGCCGCGCGATGGTCTTCGACGGCCCCGAGGACTACCACGCGCGCATCGACAATCCGGCGCTCGAGCTCGACGAGGACACCGTGCTCGTCATCCGCGGCGTCGGGCCGATCGGCTATCCGGGCGCAGCCGAGGTCGTCAACATGCGGCCGCCCGATTACCTGCTGAAGCGCGGCATCCACGCGCTCCCTTGCATCGGCGACGGGCGCCAGTCGGGGACGTCGGGCAGTCCGTCGATTCTCAACGCCTCGCCCGAGGCGGCGAACGGAGGCGGGCTCGCGCTGCTGCGGACGGGCGACCGCATCCGAATCGATCTCCGTCAGCGCACCGCTGATGTCCTCGTGTCCGACGACGAGCTCGCGAAGCGACGCCAGGCGTTCGCAGACGCCGGCGGCTACGCCTACCCGGAGCACCAGACGCCGTGGCAGGAGATCCAGCGCGGCATCGTCGACGAGCTCTCGCATGGGATGGTGCTGAAGCCGGCCGTGAAGTACCAGCGCATCGCCGAGAGCAAAGGCGTCCCGCGCGACAATCACTGATGGGCCGCTTCCGGTACGCGTACAACTCGTTCTCGTACTACGGCGAGGAGATCGGCCACTCGATCGAGCGAGTCGCGCGGCTCGGCTACGACGCGATCGAGCTCGTGGGCGAGCCCGACCAGTACGACGCGCCGCATGTCCGAACGCTCGCGGCGGACGCCGGCATCGCCGTCAGCTCGATCTCGTCGATGTACACCGCCGAGCGGGATCTCTGCAATCCCGATTCCGGCAGGCGCCGCAGGGCCGTCGACTACGTCCGCGCAGTCGCAGACCTCGCAGCGGCAACAGGGGCCCCGACGATCATCGTCGCACCCTCGGCCGTCATGAAGACCGCGCCGCTCGCGCCGCACGCCGACGAGTGGAACTGGGCGATCGAGAGCATCCGTGCGGGTGGCGAGTACGCCGCATCGATCGGTGTCGACGTCGCACTCGAGCCGTGGAACCGCTACGAGACGTACTTCCTCAACCGCCTGGAGCAGGCGATCGAGCTGTGGCGCGCGGTCGGGCTCGACAACGGCGGCGTCATGGCCGACACGTTCCACATGAACATCGAGGAGGCGTCGATCCCCGACGCGCTGCTCACGGCCAAGGGCGTCCTGCAGCACGTGCATCTCGCCGACTCGAACCGCGCGGTCGCAGGCCGCGGCCACACCGACTTCCGGCCGATTCTCCGCGCGCTCCTCGAGATCGAGTACGCGGGCTACCTCAGCTTCGAGGTGATGGCACCCTCGGGCGATCCGATGGGCGTTCCAGCCGATGCGGGACCGGAGTCGTTCGACGCCGACACGAAGCAGGCGATCGACGCGCTGAAAGCTGTCGAGCGCTCCCTTTAGCTAGGCCGGGTCTCCGAGCGCAGCCACGCGCTGCTCCGCGATCTGCATTGCCTCGTGTGAGCTCAGCTCGCCGGTGAGAACGCGCACGATCTCGTCGCCGATGATGTTGCCGACCTCCATGCCGAACCGCGTCACCGGCCGCTCGCCCCGCGCGAACGCCCGCGACGCCACCGTCGTCTCGACGAGCTCCGGGCGGAAGCGGGCGACGAACGCCGGGTCGCGCAGCACCGAGTTCCGCGAGACCTCGACGAAGCCGCTGCTCTGCGCGTCGTCGAGCACCTGCTCCGGCGCGCAGAGGAACTTCGCGAGCTCCCACGCCTCCTGCTTCGACTGCGCGAGCGACGGGATCGCATACGGCGGGCAGTAGAGGCCGACGTGACGCGTGCCGAGCGGGCCGGCCGGGACGAGCGCGGTCTTCGTGCCGTCCGCGACCGCACCGCCCTCCTCGTAGATCAGCGACGCCTCGTTCGCAGGCTCGATCGTCATCGCCGCGCGCCCGGCGGCGTAGCAGGCGACACAGTCCATGAAGTCCATCTCCGCCGACTCGGGCGGCCCTGCGCGACGGACGAGGTCGACGTAGTGGTCGATCGCGGCGCGGAGCTCGGGCGTGTCGAGCGTCGGTCGGCCGTCGTCGTCGTACCAGCGTGCGCCGAAGGACGGCCCCCACGTCGAGCCGACCATCCAGAAGTTGAGCCCGCAGTTCGGCGCGCCGCGAATCGTGATCCCGTAGAAGTCGTCGGTCCCGTCGGCGCGCACCGCCTCCTGGATGTCGACGGCCGCCTTCGTCAGCTCGTCGAGCGTCTGCGGGACCGCGATCCCGTGCTTCTCGAAGAGATCGGCGCGGTAGATGAGGACGTTCGAGACGTCGCAGTACGGCAGCCCCCAGACGTGCCCGCCGTCGCTCACCGCCGCAAGCGCCTGGCTCGTGAAGTCGCCGAGCGAGTACCCGTCGGCGGCAATGAGGTCGTCGAGTGGCTCGACGTGACCTGCGCGCGCCGCCTGGATCAGCAGCAGGTCGTCGACGCCGACGAGGTCGAACGGCGGATCCTCGCCGGAGAAGCTCCGCTCCATCAGCTCCCACATCTCGGGAATCACGGTCAGCGTCACCTCGACCTCGATCCCGGTCTGCTCGGTGAAGCGTGCAGCGGTCGCAGGCAGGTTCTCGAACACGCCCCAGCCCTCTTGCATCACCCGTACGGTCGGCATCTCGATCCTCCTCAGCTCAGGACAGTCGAACGAATGTGTGCATCCGCCCGCTCGAAGACTTCCGGCCGGAGCGATGTCCCAAGCCCCGGCCCTGCCGGCGCGGACACCATCCCGTTCTCGATCGCGGGCAGCTCCGTCACGAGCTCCGCGTACCAGCCGCTCCAGAACGCGCGGACGCTCTCCTGGATCATCGCGTTCGGCAGATGCATCGAGAGGTGCGTCGCAGCGGTGTAGACGACCGGCCCCGTGCAGTCGTGCGGCGCGACCGGCCGCTCGAAGGCCTCGGCCAGCGCTGCGATCTTGCGCGCCTCCGTGACGCCGCCGACCCAGCCGACGTCGAAGACGACGATCTGCGCGCCGCCGCCGGCGATCAGGTCGCGGAACGCCGCGAGCCCGGTCAGCGTCTCGCCGGCCGCGAGCGGTGAGCTCGTGGCGCGCTGCACCTCGGCGAGTGCCCCGGGGCTCGAGACGCGCACCGGATCCTCGATCCAGGCGAGCGCGAACTCGTCGAGCGCACTCACGATCCGACACGCTGCCGGGACGTCCCAGAGCGCGTGCAGCTCGGCCATCACATCGATCGCAGGCCCGACCGCCTCGCGGATCTTCCGGAACGGCTCGAGAGCGCACTCGAGCTCGGCGCCGCTGATGTCGTGCCCGAGGCTCGCCTCGGCGTACGGGTCGAACGGCCAGATCTTCATCCCGGTGATGCCCTCGGCAAGGAGGTCGCGTGCGAGCTCGTCCGCGCGGTTCAGGAAGGCGTCGAGATCCTCGTACGGGCCTTCGGCGGCGTCGCCGGGAAGGCCCCAGTTCAACACCGCCTGCCCGCGCTCGTCGCGGACGTAGCGGTAGCCGGCGCACGTGTTGTAGGTGCGGATCGAGTCGCGGCAGGCGCCGCCGAGCACGCGATGAAGAGGCTGTCCGGCCGCCTGGCCGGCAAGATCCCACAGCGCGATGTCGATCGCAGACGCGGCGCGCATCTCGGCGCCGCTTCCCGCGGTGCCGACGTAACCGCGTAACGTCCGCGCGTGCGCTTCGATCCGGCCCGGATCCTCGCCGAGCAGATAGCCCGCGACGGCATGTACGTGCGCCTCCACCGCATCCGCGAAGAAGAACGTCTCGCCAAGCCCGACGAGGCCCTCGTCGGTGTGCACGAGCACGTGCACGAGGCTCGGAAACTCGTCGAGGCGGAGCGTGTCGATGCGCGTGATCTTCACGTGCCCTCCCTCGCGCGATAGACGATGTGACCGTCGGCGTTTCGCCCGGCATGCACGGCGAGCCGCTCGGCGTGTCCGTGCAGGCTGTAGACGAGCTCTTGCGCGAGCGCGGGCTCCCACGGCTCGTCGAGCCGCGCGTTGACGCAGTCGATCAGCTCGCGAAGCGTCAGCCCGTCCGGCGCGTCGGCGAAGCAGCTTCGGGCGAGCCCGTCAACGTGCAGCACGTAGGCGCGGCTCTCGTCGAGGAATGCACGCACCTCGGCGCCTCGCGCAGCCGGCCAGTGGCAACCGTGGAGCTCACTCGGTGCGAGCGCCTCGACGAGGTCGATCGTCTCGAGATACGGGTCGACGTCCGTGTACGTCGGGCAGAGCTTCGGCGTGCCGTCGAGCCCGAGATAGACGGACCCCTGCACGCAGTCACCGCTGAAGAGTGCTCCCGTTCGCGAGTCGTGCACGGCGATGTGCCCCGGCGAGTGCCCCGGAACGTGGAGCACACGCAACTCGCGCTCGCCGCCAAGCGCGATCGTCTCGCCACCCGTGAACACGGAGTCGACCGGCTGAGCCAATCCACACTCGGCGCGCATCGCTGCGGCGGTCTCGTCGTCGTAACCGATGCCGTGGTCGGCGCGAAACGCGCCGTAGCGGCGCGCCATGATCTCGTCCGGGTCGGTGACGAGCTCGCGGTCGAGTGCGCCGCAGGCGATCGAGAGCTCCGAGCTCGCGCTCGCGAGCGCGTGTGCGCCGCCCTGATGGTCAAGGTCCGAATGCGTGATCACGAGCAGGTCGAGATCTCGCGGCCCGAAAGCGAGGTCGGAAAGGTAGGGCAGCACGAACTCCGGCACCGTCGACGCGCAGCCGGCATCGAGGAGCAGATTGCGCTCGCCAAGGAAGAGATAGAGGTAGAGCGGACGGCCGCCGACCTCGGCGTCGATGCGGTGGATGCCGTCGAGGATCTCCATCACTCGGCGAACTGGAAGAGGGACGCGCCGCCGTCGACGAGCAGGACGGAGCCGGTCATGTACGCGGCATCGGGCGAGCAGAGGAACGCGGTCGCCTTCGCGACCTGCTCCGCGGTTCCGAACTCGCCGAGCGGGATCACCACTGAGGCTCGCCGCGCGTAGTCGGGATCGGTCTCGTACTGGCGCCGCGCCATGCCGGCCATGACGATCCCCGGCGCAATCACGTTGACCCGGATCCCGTTGCCGGCGAGTTCGCGGGCCATCGCGCGCGCGAGCATTCGGACGCCTGCCTTCGAGACGGAGTACGCCGAGATCTCGGGCCACGGGATCTCGCCCACCCACGAGCCGGTGAAGATGATGTGGCCGCGCGTTCCCCGCTCGACCATGAGCCGCGCCGCGGCCTGGCCGACGTTGAAGCACCCGGTCACGTTGACGTCCAGATGCGCCTGCCACTGTGCCTGCGAGACCTCGAGAAACGGCGCCGCATCGACGATCCCTGCGTTGCCGATCGCCACGTCGAGCGGGTCGACGGCGGCGAGCGCCTCGTCGACGCCGGCACGGTCGGTGACGTCCACCTGCCGGTACGCGCACGAGCCTGCGGCGCCGACCGCGGCGATCCGCTCGGCGGCGTCGGCTTCCGAGAGGCGGTCGAGCATCGTCACGTGCGCGCCCCGGCGCGCGAGCTCGAGCGCCATGGCACCGCCGAGGTCTCCGCCGGCGCCGGTGACGGCAACCCCGAGGCCCTCGAGGTCCCTGCGTTCGGTCTCGGGTGTCATGGGCGGCGTCGCCGCCGGGAACGCGTCTGCGCTCCCGGCGGCGTGTCGATTCTCCGGCTACAGAACCGGCCGATGTGCGGCCTCGGCCGCCGTCTCGGCTCGGAGTTGCACGGACTCGCCCGCACGCTTGAGCCAGTCCTCCTTCCCCGTCCGGCTCGCATAGAGCACGATCGCAAGCCCGACGACGGTCCAGATGATCACGATCAGCGGGCTGTAGTCGAATGCGTTCTTCGGGCTGAACGGGTGCAGCGTCTCCACGTTCTTCCAGAACACCCACGCGAGCGCGATCGTGGTCAGGGCCGGGACGATGACGTGGAGCACGATGTTGAACTCGTCCTTCTTCTCGCGCCCGTAGAAGAGCATGGCGCCGATGTTGCCCATGCTGTAGACGATGATCAGGCCGAGCGTCTGCATGATCCCGATCATCCCGAACGTCTTCACCGGGCCAAGCCAGCTACCGAGCCCGAGCCCGATCGCGAGCGTGACGCCGGTGAGGAACCAGATCGCATTCCACGGCGTCCTGTACTTCGGGTGCACCTTCGCGAGAATGCTCGGCAGGGCTCGCACCCTGCCCATGTCGAAGAGAACGCGCGTCGTTGCGTTCTGGATCGCGATGCAGACTGCGAGCCCCGAGTTGACCGCGGCGATCAGGATGATGATCCACGCCCCGCCCCAGAGCCGGCGGCCGAGCTCGAAGATCTGATCGGCACTCGTGAAGTTCTTGACGTTGTCCGTCCCCTCGCCGACGAGGACGCCCCAGTTCACGAACATGTAGAAGACCGCAACGAGGATCGTCGAGCCGACGATCGCGAGCGGCAGGTTCCGCTTCGGGTTCTCCGTCTCCTCGCCCAGCGGCGCAACCGACTCGAAGCCGGAGAGCGCGAGGATCGTGAAGACGATGCCGAGATACAACCCGTTGCCGCTCGGGATGTTGCCCGGGTTGAACGAGTCGAGGTTGAGGCCGCCGGGGCCTGGCGAAGCAAGACCCGAGATCATCAACGCCACGAAGACTCCGACCTCGACCGCCGCGAGCGTGAGCATCACCTTCACCGAGAGGGCGATCCCGAACAGCGTGAAGACCGTCACGCAGAGAACGAGAACGGCAAAGACGACCCACCATGGGACGTTCCAGCCGTACTGGGCCTTCAGCGTGTCGTGCACGAGCGAGCCGGTGAAGGCACACACGACGCCGATCGCGACGGGGTCGTACAGGAAGTAGAGCCACGTCGTGAGCCAGCCGAAGCGTGGGCCGATCGTGCGGCTGATGTAGAGGAAGTAGCCGCCCGCACCCGTGAACTGCTTGGCGAGCTGCGTCAGCACGATCGCGACGCCGAGGCAGATGATGCCGCCGAGCAGGTAGGCGATCGGCGCCGTCACGCCGGCGAAGCTGACGATGAAGGTGAGGCCGAGCAGCACGTTCAGGCCCGGAGCGATGTGCGTCACCGCCTGCACCATGTTGCCCCAGAAGCCGATCGCCCCCGCCTGGAGCTCCGTCTCGGCGACTTCAGCGCCGCCCATTCCCGCCCCGATCGGGGGCACTGCTGCACCTGTGCTCATTCCCCTGCCTCCTCCTGGAATAGATGCCCGTCTCGCCGAAGAGCGCGACGGCCCGGTCGTGTCCGGATCAACCGATCCGGCGAAGCTCCTTTCCGTCGCTTCCGTGCATGGCGGCCTCGATCGCCGACTCGGAGCCACCCGGAGCCCATACGTCCGTCACCGTGAGTAGATGTGCGCGCATCGCTTCACGTGCCGCTTCAGGCTCGCGGGCGAGGACCGCTTCGAAGATCCGCCGGTGGGCCTCGGTCGCCTCCGGCACCGCATTGAGCAGGTTCGTGACGCGCCGGCTCACGCGCAGAAGCTCGCGCACCGAGTCGAGCACGAACGCGAGCACGACATTGCCTGTGGCCGCCGCGAGCTCGCTGTGAAAGTCGACGTCGATCTCCACGTAGGCGTCGGAGTCGTCCTGCAGCTCCTTCATCCGCTCGAGCGCGTGCCGCATGCGGTCGAGCTGCTCGTCGTTCGCCATCGACGCAGCACGTGCGGCGATCTCGGGCTCGAGCAGCAGCCGCAGCTCGTGCAGGTCGCCGAGCGTCCGGCGCACGCTCTCTGGATCGTGGTTGAGCTCGAGTAGCAGAGGATCGAGGTGGTTCCACTCGGAGACGGGACGGATCTCCATCCGGCGGCCGTGGCGCACCGTGACGAGGCCACGGGCGGCGAGCGAGCCGATCACCTCGCGCGCGGTCGTCTTCGAGATGCCGAACTCGGCGCAGAGGTCCTGCTCGGTCGGCGCGACGCCGTCGACCCCGAGGTCGCCGTTGACGATCCTGCCCGCGATCACCCGCGTCACCTGGTCGCTCAGCTTGAGCGACCGGACCGGGCCGAAGCGTGCCGCGTTGCTCATCGTTGCCAAGGTTGTATGGTCACCATGCGACCTGACGGCCGACCGTACGCCGCTCACGGTGGGGTGTCAAGATCCGCCCCCGAATGAAGGAGATCACGTGACGCGATCGATTCAGCTGGCCGAGGTCGGGGTGCCTCCGCTCGACGTTCCGGAAGAGCTGCCTGCCGTCGAGGCCGCTGAATTCGAGGGGCGCATCGCCGCGCTCCTGGCCGCCGTCGACGTCGACCAGGTCGTCGTCTACGGCGACCGCGAGCACGCGGCAAGCCTCGTCTTCCTCTGCAACCTCGACCCGCGCTTCGAAGAGGCCCTCTTCGTCCTCGGGCAGGACGGCCGCCGCACGCTCCTGCTCGGCAAGGAGGACATCGGCTACATCCCGGTCGTCCCGATCGAGGTCGACACGATTCTCTGCCCGACGCTGAGCCTGATGGGCATCGACCGAAGCGGCGGCCCGACGGTCGAGCAGGCATTGCGCGACGCGGGCGTCGGCAAGGGCCAGCGCATCGGCGTCGTCGGCTGGAAGGCGCTCCTGCCGGAGGAGTCGAGCGGGACATTCGCTCCGATCTTCGCGCCCGCATTCTTCGTCGACACGTTGCGAGAGATCGCGGGCGCTCCCGAGCTCGTCGTCGACGTGACGCCGGCGCTCACGAGCCCGCGCACCGGCCTGCGCACGTTCTGCTCGGCCGACCAGATCGCCGTGTTCGAGTGGGGCGCAGCGCGCTGCTCGGCGTACGTCATGGAGATCCTTCGCGCCGCACAGCCGGGCGTGAGCGAACGGTCGACGTTCGTCGGCGTGCCATGGGGCGGCGAGCCGCTCTCGTATCACGCGGTGCTCTCGTCGGGCGCCGACGTCGCGGTCGGGCTCCGAAGCCCGACGTCACGCGTGTTCGAGCTCGGCGATGCCGCGATCGCCGGCGTCGGTCTCTGGGGCGGGAACTGCGCGCGCGGCGGCCTCGTCGCCGCGACCGACACGAAGCTCGGCGCGCAGAGCGACGACTATCTCGACGGGCTTGCGATCCCCTACTGGCGTGCGATGGCGACGTGGTACGAGAGCCTCGAGCTCGGCCGGAGCGGCGGCGACGTGTTCCAGGAGATCACGTCGCTTCTCGAGGGTGAGAAGTTCGCATCGTCGTTGAACCCCGGTCACCTGGTCCACTACGAGGAGTGGCTCGACTCGCCGATCCGCGCCGGGTCGAGTGACCCGGTCGCGAGCGGCATGGTGTTCCAGAGCGACATCATCCCGACCGGCATCGCGCCCGGCTGG
>JANMQZ010000111.1:0-1768 GCA_031370755.1 Actinomycetes bacterium | reverse complement strand
CGAGCAGCTGGTGCGGCAGACCGCGTTCGCGCAGCACGCGCTGCAGCGACGCGAAGAACCGGTGCACCGGGCTCGGCGCCGCCGACGCCTGGAGCAGCGAGCTCAGCTCGTCGTAGAGCCGGCCCGGCCCCTTCGTAAGCGAGACGAACTGCGCGACGCGGGCGAGCTCGCGCACCTCGTCCGGATAGTCGAACCGGTGCGCAAGCTCGTTCGTCAGCGAGCTCACATCGGTGCCGAGCAGCGGCACGAGCCGACCGGCTAGCACGGCCGCCGCCACCTCTTCGAGATGCTGCTCGTCCGTCACGGCCCCGGTGAGGCGTGGGCCTGGCACCTCGTGGCGCAGGATCTGCCCGTGCAGCTCGCGCAGCCGCGGGCTCGGCTCGAGCCCGAGGTCGTCCTGCAGGCGCGTGCGCAGGTCGCGGTAGACGTCGAGCGCCTCCGCCTGCCGGCCGACGGCGTACAGCGCGAGCATCAGCCGCTCGTACCCGCCCTCGCGGAGCGGATAGCGCGCGACGAGACCCTCGAGCTCCGGCACGACGTCGAGCGCGGCTCCGCACGCAAGTTCCGCGTCGATGCGTGCGTCGAGCGCGTTCAGCTGCAGCGCCTCGAGACGGCGGATCTCGGCGGCCGCGAACGGGACGAAGGCGATCTCGGTCAGCGGCTCGCCGCGCCAGAGCGCGAGCGCCTCGCGGAGCTGCACGCGCCGCTCCTCGGGGTCGAGCGACCGCGCAGCTGCGACGAGCCGCTCGAAGCGCGCGAGGTCGACCGACTCCGGGTCGACCGCCAGGCGATACCCGGGCGCCTGTGTCAGCAACAGGTCGGGGCCGAGCACACGCCGGAGCGCGGAGATCGCGTTCTGGAGCGACGTCGTCGCGGTGCGCGGCGGCTCCTCGCCCCACACGGCGTCGATCAGGAAGTCCGTCGAGACGACGTGGCCGGCGTTCAGCATCAGCACCGCGAGCACGGCGCGCTGGCGCTGCCCTCCCAGCGCCAGCGACTCGCCGTCGTCGGCGACCACTTCGAGCGGGCCGAGGATGCGGAACTCGGTCACAGCAGGGTTGTACTCGGTTCGCGAGACGACCGCCAGCCACCGTTAGCGGACGGTGAGCGTGCCGTGAGGGGGGCATTTGGGACCCGCCGGACGGTGGCTGCATGGCCACCTACGCACCACTCCGTCTCGTCGCCGCGGCCGCGCTCAGCGCCGCCGCCGCCCTCGTCGCAACCAGCGCCCAGCCCGCCTCGGCGGCTCCCAAGGGCTCCACCTGCGGCGACAATCGCACGCTGCTCGCCGCGGACGCCCCGTCCGCGCTCAGCGTCGCGCAGTCTCTCGGCAGCGCCCGCACCATGCCGGCCGCCTACGGCTGGCCCGTCAAGCCCTTCGACCAGCAGCATCCGGTTCGCGCCAACCTCAACGACCCCCGCATCGGGCACGAGGGTGGCACCTCCTTCCACTTCGGCATCGACATCTCGGTGACGGACGGCACGCCGGTGTACGCCGTCACGGCCGGCAAGGCGTACGTCCGCCCCGGCAACGTGTCGGTCGCGGACGGCGGCTCGCATTCCTTCGGCTACTGGCACGTGCGCGCGGCCGTCAAGAACCACCAGCCCGTGCATCGGCACGAGCTCCTCGGCTGGGTCATCGCCGGCTGGGAGCACGTGCACTTCGCAGAGCGCGCGAACGGCATCTACCTGAACCCGCTCCGCCCGGGCGGCCTCGGCCCCTATGCCGACGTCAGCGCACCCGAGATCGGCGAGATCGCCCTCGCGC
>JANMQZ010000105.1:0-1828 GCA_031370755.1 Actinomycetes bacterium | reverse complement strand
CTCGACGCGTTCAAGGCCGAGATTCCGAGCGTCTTTTCGAACCAGGTGCGGCTCGACCATCTCGACCGGCGCGCTGCGCGCAGTGCGATCACCGGCCCGATCGACCGCTGGAACACGTTGACCGCTGATCGCGTTGCAATCGAGCCGGGGCTCGTCGAGGCCGTGCTCGACGAGATCGCCGACGAGGGTGAGCCGATCGAGGCGCCGTATCTCCAGCTCGTGCTCGAACGCATCTGGAATGCAGAACGGGTGGCCGGCTCGTCGGTGCTGCGCCTCGCGGCGCTGCGCTCGCTCGGCGGCGCCGAGACGATCGTGCACGATCACCTCGAGGTTGCGCTCGCGTCGCTCGACGGCACCGAGCAGGACGTCGCGGCGAGCATGTTCGAGCATCTCGTGACGCCGTCGGGAACGAAGATCGCGCACCGGGCGCCTGACCTCGCCGAGTACGCAGACGTGCCGGAGGACGTGCTCAGGCGGGTGCTCGCCGTGTTGACGCGCGAGCGGATCGTGCACAGCGTCGACGGCTCGGACCGCTTCGAGATCTTCCACGACGTGCTCGCCGAGCCGATCCGCGCCTGGCGGCACGATCGCCGGCTCGAGCGTGAGCGAGCGGCCGCCCGCCGGCGCCAGCGCCGGCTCTACGTCTTCAGCGCCGCGTCGCTCCTCGCGCTCGCGATCGTCGCCGGCCTTGCCGTATGGGCTTTCTCCGAGCGCGGCAGCGCGCAGCGCCAGGCGCGCCACGCACGCGCGCGTGAGCTCGAGGCGTCTGCGCTGCAGCAGTTGACGATCGATCCGCACCACAGCGTCAAGCTCGCCGTGTCCGCGTTGACGCGGGAGCCGGGCGACTCGTCCGAGACGGTGCTACGCCTGGCGCTCGTCGCCGACCGGCTGCGACTCGTTCGCCACGCGGCCGGTGCGGTCACCGCCGTCGCGATCTCACCCGACGGAACGCTCGTCGCCGCCGCAGGCACCGGGGGGCCGGTGCTTCTGCTCGACCGGGTGACCGGGCGGGTCGTGCACCGCCTCGTCGCGCATGGCGTGCTCGGCTGGCTCGCCTTTGCGCCGGACGGACAGTCGCTCGTCGGTGCGTCGCCGCACGGCCTGGCGCAGGCGTGGTCGCTTCCCTCCGGCGCGCCGCGTCCGAGCGCCGCCCAGCAGTTCGCGGCGCGAACGCCCGACGGTGGGCTCCTGCTCGTCCCGGCGCGCGGCAAGCTCGCCAAACTCGGAAAGCGGGTCGAGCTCGTGAGCGCAGACCCGGAGGGACGCGTGCTCGGTGCGATCGTCCGCGATCCGGACAACCACGTTCACGCGTGGCTCTTCGATCGCAAGGGTCACCGCTTGCGCGAGCTCGCGCCGATCGGGATCACGGACATCGCGTTCTCGCCGGCGAAGCCGCTCGTCGTGACGACGACCGCCGACGGCTTCACGATTGTCTGGAACCTTCGGACGGGGAAGCGCGTCCGGACCCTTGTCGACTCGAAGAACGGCGTCCTGGCCGCCGCGTTCAGCCCCGACGGCGCGCTCCTCGCGACGGGCGGGAAGGACAGCGGCGTGCGCGTCTGGACGATCGCGACCGGAGAGCGGACGTTCTTCCTGTTCGCGCACTCGAATCCGGCCGACAAGCTCGCGTGGAGCCCGGACGGACGCGTCCTCGCGAGCGGCAGCCCGGACCAGACCATCCGCCTCTGGCGAATCCAGGGGCTGATCGGGGCGGGCTCGGACAGGTCGGAACAGCCGACCGAAGAACTCGAGACCCCACCACATTTCTAGTAAGCCGACTACTCCCGGCTCGTCTCGGGGGGCGACGACTCGAGCATCAGGGGGGGGG
>JANMQZ010000068.1:0-2596 GCA_031370755.1 Actinomycetes bacterium | reverse complement strand
TTGCGAGAATCACGTCATGGTCTACGCCGTCGTCCTCGCAGCAGGCGCGTCGTCGCGCTACGGCACGACGCCGCCGAAGCAGGAGGTGCTCCTGCCGCACGTGCTCGACGCGCTTGGGCGAAGCGCCGTCGACGGCCACGTCGTCGTGAGCGGTGCGCACCCGCTCGACGTCGAGAGCGTCGAGTGCGCCGACTGGCAGCTCGGCCCGGGCGCGTCGCTGCGCTGCGGGCTCGCCGCGCTGCCCGCCGGGGCCGAGGCCGCGGTCGTCGTCCTCGCGGACGGGCCGGAGCTCGATCCGCGCGCGATCGACCGCGTCGTCGACGCCTGGCGGACCGAGGGCGGAGACGTTCTCGCCGCCTCGTACCAGGGCATCCGCCTCCACCCGGTGCTGCTCGCGCGCGAGGCCTGGAGCCGTGTCCCGGACGAGGGCGCGCGGGCGCTCGAGGCCCGGCTCGTCCCCTGCGACGACCTGACCCCTCCAGGCGACGTCGATGTCCGCCGATGAGCTGGAGCAGGGCGAACGCCCGCGACGCCGAAACGAGAGAGTCGAGATGGAGCACGCACGCACACTCGAGGCAGTCGATCCCGGCGAGTCGCCGTTCGCGCATGCGCGCCTGCACCGGCAGCTGACCGTCGACGAGGCCGCGCGCCGCGCGAGCGTGTCCGCCGACGAGGTGGAGTGGCTCGAGGAAGGCCGCCTGTACCGCTTCCCGACGCCCGACCGCGCGCTCACGGTCGCGCTGCTCTACGCGACGGCACTCGGCATCGACCACCGCGAGGCGCTCGAGCTCGCCGGGCTGCCCGCACCGCCGCTGCCGACGGGCTCGAGACGGCGGATCATCGCCCTCGCCGCCTTTGTCGCGGTCGTGGCGGCGGCGATCCTCGCCGTCGTCCTCGGCCAGAGCGGCTCGAAGCCGAAGACGTCGGCCGCCGCGAGCGCGAGCGCGCTGCCGGCGCCGTGGGCCGTCAAGGTCGTCGTCCTGAACGGCAGCGGCGACATCGTCTACACGCGCTCGGTCGCGAGCCGCGTGCAGGCGCTCTCCTACCACGTCACGCATGTCGGGCGGGCGACGAGCTTCACCTACCTCCAGACGGTCGTGTACTACCCGCCGGCCGGCGAGCCCGTCTGCACGCGTCTCGCGCAGCAGCTCGGGGTGCCGGTGCAGCCCCTGCCCGGAGGCACCGACTCGCGGCGCTGCGTCGTGATCGTCGGGCCCGAGCGCGGGCCCGGCAACTAGAGCAGTACTTCACCGCAGGCCGACCGGGGCGTAGCCGGATGCGAGTGAGCGGCCTCGAGGTCAGATTCAGACCGATGAGCCGAACCGCAAGCGTTGACCTCTATTGGCTACCGGTCGGAGCCGGCGGTCAGTCGGTGCGCCTGAACGGACGCGTGTTCGAAGCGGTGGTCTCACGGCTCGAGAGGCGCCGGGCGAGCGACCTCTACCACTCGGCGCTCGTCGTCAGGGTGCCGGAGGGGGCGTTCGTGATCGAGATGGCACCGGTCCGCGACGCGGACGGTGCGCAGCGCGGCGTCGTAGCCGAAGGCCCAGTCGGCAGCCGCTGGGCTCGATCGCTGCGGATCTTTCGCTACGAGATCCGACGCTGGCGTGCGGGCGTGATCCCCGACGTCGACGAAGCGGTCGACAGCCCGCAACGTCTGTCGGACGACGTCATCGTCGCACAGCGCATTCTCGAGCTCGTCCCCGAGGTGCCCACACCGGTCTGGGGTCGAGACGAGCTCCACGCCGGAGAGATGTGGAACTCGAACTCCCTGATCTCCTGGTTGATCGTCCGCTGCGGCCTCGCCGTCGAAACGATCGGCCCGCCCGCCGGCGGGCGTGCGCCGGGCTGGCACGCCGGTCTCGTCGTTGCTAATTCAGCGGAATGCGCAGCGCCGCGAGCTTTTCCTTCAGCCCGCTCGGCATCGGCTCGCTGACCGCTTGCCGCACGTAGACGCGCAGGCTCTCCTCGAAGCGGTAGCGGCGCCGGCACCATTCGCAGTCGTCGAGGTGATGCTCCGCCTCGACGCGCTCGGCCTCGGTCAGGATGTGATCGAGGTACGGCTGCATCATCTCTTCGCAATGCGCGCAGGGATCTTGTTGCGCGTCGTTCATGAGGCATCCTCCATGACGGAATCCGCGAGCTCACGCTTCAGGATGCGGCGGCCGCGATGCAGACGCGACATCACGGTGCCGATCGGGATGTCGAGGATCTGCGCGGCGTCCTGGTAGCTGAAGTCACCAATGTCCACGAGCACGATTGCATCGCGGAAGTCGTGCGGCACGGCCGAGAGCGCGGAGACGATGTCGTCCTGCGACAACCGCTCGACCACGCGTTCCTCGTCACTCGCTGCGCCGTCGGACGCCGCAAGCTTGTCGTACAGGTAGTAGTCGTTCGCCTCGAGCGGCGTCGTCTGCGGCGCGCGCTGCGAGCGACGGCCGCGGTCGATGTTGAGGTTGGTGAGGATCCGCAGCAACCACGCGCGGAGGTTCGTCCCGGGCGTGAACGAACGCCAGCTACGGAACGCGCGGGCGTACGTCTCCTGCACGTGGTCCTCCGCCTCTTCGCGCGAGCTTGCAAGGTGCCGCGCGACCCG
>JANMQZ010000141.1:0-2181 GCA_031370755.1 Actinomycetes bacterium | reverse complement strand
TTCTTCTATCTGACGATGTCGTTCTATTACTTCTATGCGTTCGTCGCACTCGTACTGGCTTTACCTGTGGTTTACACAAGGCGGCAAGATTCGCTCGTGCGCGGCGTCTAACTCTCCGATACAGATCAGAACGTCAGACATCGCCCGGAGGGTTCATGAAACCGAACACGCCCGACCACTTCAACTACCGACCCTGGCTTGCGGCTGCCGTGTCGGCGGCGTTCTTCGTTCCGCTGCTCGTGCTCGGTGGGCCTGCGCTCGCGAAGAGCGCGGCGTCCGCGTCGCAGTACGAGTACGGCGGCTCGTCGCAGTACCAGTACCACGGCAAGGTGACGATCTGTCACTTCACGCACTCGAAGAAGCATCCGTCGGTGGAGCTCTCGGTCGGTGCATCGGCCGCGAAGGCGCATCTTCGGCATCACGATACGCTCGGCCCCTGTCCGACGACGTCGACTTCCGGTGGCAATGACCACGGGAAGCACGGCGACAAGGGCAAGAAGCACGACAACGGGGACGACAACGATCAGGGCAAGAGCAAGGACCAGAGCAAGAGCAAGAGCGGTGATCATGGCAAGAGCGGTGATCACGGCAAGAGCGGTGACGACCACGGCAAGAGCGGAAGCCACGGCAAGGGCAAGTAGCTCCCGCTTCCGGCGGGTGTCGGGGAGAGGGCCCCGCATCGCGGGGCCCTCGCCGTTTCCGGGGCGGCCGCAGGGATCGTGTCGCTCCGTGCGCCCGCGATCGCGCATGCCGCGAACGCGGCGCTGACCGCGAGGATCGTGCCGCGAACAGCCCGGCCGAGCGGGCGACCGGGCTCGAGCTCCGCGGCTGTGACCGCGCCTGCACAGCAGAGCGCCGCGACGACGACCGAGGGCAGCTCCCAGTCCCAGTCGAGGCCGGCGTGGACGAGGAAGGCGGCGTACGCGGCGACGGCGGCCGGCACGTACGGCGCGCGCCGTCGCGCGAGCGCGCCGCGGAGCGGTGCGAGGAGCATCGCGAGCAGGAGCAGAAGGCCGAGCGGGCCGAGCTCTGCGAGCGTCTCGAGGTAGAGCGAGTGCGCGTCGAGCGCACCGCCCATGTCGAGTGCCTTGCCGGACGACGCCCAGTAGCGTCCGAACGTTGCGGCGCCCGTGCCGCCGAGCGGATGCGCAAGGAACTCGTCGTGCCAGGCGACGTGGTAGTACGACGAGCGCGGCTCCGCCGTGCCCGAACGCGCGACCGCGGCTGCGCCGCCGAGCGCGACGACGAGCACCGCGCCGAGGAGGAGCAGTCGCAGGCGGTGCGACGGCGGCTGCGCTGCAGGGAGCGGGATGCGCATGACCGCCGCGGCGGCGAGGGCTGCGCACGCGAGGACGGCGACGGCAACCGCCCAGCCGGGGATGCGCGGCGTCGTGACGATCGCGGCGAAGCGGCTGGCCGAGCCGATGCCCGCGGCGATCGCAGCAGCGGGCAGGAGCAGCGCACCGGCTGCGACCAGGCGCAGCGTCGCGGGCGCGAGCAGCGCAAGCACGGCGAGGCCGACGCCGAGCGCGAGGAGCGACGCCGTGCTGTGACTGAGGTCGAGCGTGAGCGCGAGCACCGGCACGGTCGCAGCCGCGGCCGCCCGACCCGCGACCGGAGCCGCGCTCGCGACGATGCCGAGCGCGAGCAGCAGCCCGAGCACGGAGAGGATGCCGACGGCGTTCGCGTACCCGAGCGGCTGCTGCAGGAGGTATTGCTCGAACTCGTCGTAGTGCCGTGTGCCGGACAGGTAGCGCGCGAGCGCGTAGACGAGCAGCGCCGTGATCGCGACGTGCGTCGCGGGCACCAGGAACCGCTGCGTGTTGCTCCGTGCGAGCAGCACGAGCGCGAGCACGACTGCTGCGTAGACGAGCGTGCGGCGCGACTCGAGCACCGACTGCGCGGGGTTCGCCGACCAGGTCGCGGAGAGGAGCGTCCAGAGCAGGAGCGCACCGGTCGCGGCCACCCAAGGCCATGCGCGCCGCAGCGCGCCAGGGCTCGACGACAGCACGACGGCGAGCCCGCACGCCCAGGCGGCGAGCGCGGCGGACCAGACCCATGCGTCCGGCGAGTAGCCGCCCTGGACGACGCCGAGTGCAGGGATGAGCACGAGCGGGACCGCGACCACTGCACGTCCCGAGGCGCGCTCCATCCGCCCATTCTCCCGTAGCGTCCGGTCAG
>JANMQZ010000059.1:0-6886 GCA_031370755.1 Actinomycetes bacterium | reverse complement strand
GGCGCCGTCGGCGATCAGGACGCCCTCGCTCAGCACGCCGGGCACCGACGTGAGCAGGACGAGCAGGCGCGCGCGCACGAGCACGGCGACCTGCGCGGCGAGCGCGTCGTTGTCGCCGACGCTGATCTCGTCGGTCGCCGTCGCGTCGTTCTCGTTCACGACCGGGATCGCGCCGAGCGAAAAGAGCGCCGTGAGCGCACTGCGCGCATTGACGTAGGCACGGCGCTCGGCGATCTCGGCGCCGGTGAGCAAGATCTGCGCCGCCTCGAGCCCGTGCGGGTGCAGTGCGTCCTGCCACGCGCGCTGAAGGGAGGCCTGCCCGAGTGCGGACGCGGCCTGGAGCTTCGGCAGGCTCGTCGGCCGGCGCGTCATCCCGCCCCGGCGCATGCCGAGCGCGATCGCGCCGGAGGAGACGACGCACACCGGCGTGCCCGCGGCGACGATCTCCGCGATCTCCGCCGCACGGCCGCGCAGCAGCGACCGGCGCGGCCGTCCCTGCGCGTCGACGACGAGGCTCGAGCCGAGCTTGACGACGAGCGGCGGCTTCACCGGTGCTGCGTTCCGTCGCCGATCACGCGGTACTGGCGCAGATAGAGATCGCGATACGTCACCGGCCCGCGCGGGCCTGGGACGCGGTCGACGTTGATGCCCGTCTCCGGCGAGCCGGTGAGCACGAAGCCGTCGGTGAACCGCGTCGTCGCGTTCCAGAACGCGGCGGTACCGCGATAGGTGTCGAGGAAGCGGCGGGCAGCGGCCTCGTCCTCGGTGACGATCGCCGCCGCAAGTCCGCTCGTCTCGCCGTTCGCGAGCGCCACGGCCTCGTCGAGCGAGTCGACGGTGCGCACCGTGACCGAGGCGATCCGCTCGGCGTCGTTCGCCCACTCGTGCCCGATCCTGTCGGGCTCGCGAACCGCGATCTCCAGGCGCGCGAGCACGTCGGCGAACTCCACCTGGGCCTGACGGTCGACGAGCAGCAGATTGAGGCGGTTGCAGACACCGAGCCGGTCGAGGCTCGCCTCGATCAGGGCGCGCGCCTTCGCGGGGTCGGCAGCCGCGCCTATATAGAGGACACCGCCGCCCTCGGCGTGGGCGAGGGTCCGGACTCCGTGGGCCGCGGCCTCCCGGGCCAGGGCTGCGGTCGTCTCCCCGCTGCCGCGAAGGATCACGAGCGGCAGGACGCTCGGCAGCGAGACGAGGATCCGGGCACCCTCCCGGTCGGCGGAGCGGGCGAGCCCGACGGCAGCGGCCGGCAGCCCCGCGTCCTCGAGCGCCGGCCGGAGGATCTCGTCAACGAGCACGGTGACCGTCCGGAGCGCCGCGCCGCCCGTGCGGAGCACCGCCGTGTTCAAGGACTTCAGCAGCTGGCCGGCGACGTCGATCGCGACGTTCGGCCGGGCCTCGAAGTTTGCGCCGACGGCTCCGATCGGGATGCGGCGCACCGAGACCTGGAGGCCGTTGTCGAGCTTCCAGGCCTCCTCATCGCGTTCGAGCGGCGGCAGCACCGCGAGCTCCGCGAGCTGTTCGGCGAGCGCGTCGATGCGCGCCGGGTCGAGCCGGAGCCGGTCGAGTGAGCCCGCGTCGAGCCCGGGCGCCGCCTCGACGTCGGCGGCGTTCGCAGCGGCGATCGCGTCGCTGCGTTCACCGACGAGCTGCGCGGCACGTTCGAGCGCGCGCGTGACGGCGTCGTCGGTGAGCAGCGGAACGGCCGCCGCAGCAGCAGCGGCTTCGCGTTCGAGGTCGTCGCGCAGGCTCATCGCTACTCATGCAACCAGGTTGCAACGGAGTTGCAACCTGGTTGCAGACTTGGGGAACGATCTCAACCCGTGTTCCTCAGCCCGGCCGCGATGCCGGCGATCGAGCGCAGGAGCGGCTGCACGGCCGCCTCGTCGCCTGCGCGATAGCGGCGCAGCAGCTCGACCTGGATCGCGTTCATCGGGTCGACGTACGGGTTGCGCAGGCGCACCGAGCGCTGGACGACCGGGTGGCGGTCGAGCAGCTCGTCGGCCTCGACGATCTCGAGGACGGCAGCGACCGTGCGTGCGTGCTCCTCGGCGATCGTCGTCCAGAGCGAGTCGTCACGCACGAGAGGAAGATATTCGCGCGCGATCTCCATGCTCGACTTCGCGAGCGTCATCTCGAGGTTCTGCACGAGTGTGCGGAAGAACAGCCACTCGCGGTAGAGCCGCCGCAGCTCGGCCAGGTCGGCGGACGCGAACGCGGTGCCGCAGCCGTACCACGACGGCAGCAGCGAGCGGTTCTGCGTCCACGCGAAGACCCACGGGATCGCGCGCAGCGACGCGACGTAGTCCTCTCCGTCCGGCCGGCGCGCGGGACGCGAGCCGATGTTGAGCAACGCAAGCTCGTCGACGGGCGTGAACGCTCGGAAGAACGGGACGAAGCGCGGATCGTCGACGAGTCCGCGGTACACCTCCTGCGAGTGCGTCGCGAGCTCGGCGACGAGCGACGTCTCGCCTTCCTCGGGCCCGGGGAACGCGGCGAGCAGCGTCGCGGCAAGCGCCGACTCGAGGTTGTGCTGCGCGAGCCCGGGAAGCCCGTACTTGAACGCGATCGTCTCACCCTGCTCCGTCACCTTGAGCCGGCCCGGCGGCTCTCCTTGCGGCTGCGCGAGGATCGCGGCGTACGTCGGCCCGCCGCCGCGGCCGGCGCTGCCGCCGCGCCCGTGGAAGACGGTGAGCTCGGCGCCGCGCCGGCGGGCAACGCCGGCGAGCGCGACGAGCGCGCTGCGGATCTCCCACTGCGCCGCGAGGTAGCCCGCGTCCTTCGCGGAGTCCGAGTAACCCACCATGACCTCGCGACAGCCGGCAGCATCGAGCAGCTCCTCGTAGATGCGCGGCGCAGCGCGAAGCGCGTCGACCGACTCGAAGAGCGGTACGAGCGACAACGGCTCGCTCGTCAGCGCGCGCACGCGCAGCACGTCCTCGGCCGACGTCGTGCCCGACACGATCACGGTGCCGAGCGCCTGCTCCCCGTGCCGCTTGCGCGCCGGCGCGATTGCGTCGAAGAGCCCGCGAATGCGCGGCTCGGGATCGACGAGGTCGCGCGCATGGACGCGGACGTCGAGCCGGGCGAGGTGCAAGCCGAAGATCTCGACGCGCCTACGCAGCGCCGCGAGCGGCCCGTCGGCGATCCGCGTCCCACGGTGCGCACGCAGGCTGCGGTCGAGCAGTGCGAGATCCTCGGTGAGCCGATCGACCGAGTCGTACGCGTCCGCGTCGAGGCGGCGCCACATGAACGAGAGCTTCCGGCGGTACGGCTCGTCGAGGTTCTGGTCGCCGATCTCCGCCGCGTACTCGGGCAGCTCCCGCTCGTCGCGTGCGATCGACTCGACGAGCTCGGCGTCGACCTCGACGAGACGCGACGAGACGCCGATCGCCGCCGCGAGGGCACGCACCTCGTCGCGGTACCGCATACGGAGCAGTGTCCGGGCGCGTTCGAGCGCCTCGGTGACCGTCTCGGCGCCGGCGTTCGGATTGCCGTCGGCGTCACCGCCGATCCACGTGCCGAAGCGAAGCGGCGGCGGCGCGTCCGGCAGATGCGTGCGGTAGTCGGCGAGCAGGCGCTCGGCAGCGTCGATCAGGCTCTGCTCGAAGAACCAGAGCCCGTTCCGGATCTCGTCGAGGACGCGCGGGCGCTTCGACCGCACCTCGTCCGTCTGCCACAGCGTCGTGATCTGCGTCGCGAGCTCGGCCTCGATCTCCGTGCGGCGCGCGTGCGCAAGGAGCGGATCGTCGAGCTCGGCGAGCAGCGCACCGACGCGCAGGTGCGCCGTGAGCACCGTCCGCCGTGCGGCTTCGGTCGGGTGGGCGGTGAGCACCAGCTCGAGCGAGACCCGCCGCGCGATCTCGTCGCGCGGCTCGTCCTCGAGCCGGGTGAACGACTCCTCGAGCGACTCGGTGAGGACGCGCTCCTCGTGCGCGTAGACGCGGCGTCGGCGGATGCGATGCTGCTGCTCGGCGACGTTCGCGAGCTGGAAGTAGGCCGCGAACGCGCGCAGTACGCTTGCCTGGCGTTCGAGCGAGAGCTCGCCCACGGCTGCCGCGAGGTCGTCCTGCGGCCCGGCGGCCCTCGCCGCGCGCGCGAGGCCGCGCAGCCGCTCGACGTCGTCGAGCAGGCTCTCGTCCTCCTGCTCGACGAGCACGCGGCCGAGCAGGTCGCCGAGCAGGCGGACGTCGCGCCGCAGCGGCGCGTCGGTCGACTCGTCGGCCTGAACCGCCATGGAGCCAAGCGTAGGCCCGAATGCCCGCAAAACCGAACAATCGAGGCACAGGGTTGGGATTCCGCGCTAGCGTCGGAGCATGGGCCAGACGCTCTTCGAGAAGCTCTGGGCGAGCCACGTCGTCCGCCGGGCGGAGGGTCTTCCCGACCTGCTCTACATCGACCTCCATCTCGTCCACGAGGTCACGTCGCCGCAGGCGTTCGAGTCGCTGCGGCTGAACGGGCGGCCCGTGCGGCGGCCGGATCTCACGCTCGCGACGATGGATCACAACGTGCCGACCGGCGACGACACGCCGCAGGATCCGCTCTCGCAGCAGCAGCTCGACGCGCTCGCGCGGAACTGCGAGGAGTTCGGCGTGCCGATCTACGCGACCGGCAGCGGGCGCGAAGGGATCGTGCACGTGATCGGGCCCGAGCTCGGCCTGACGCAACCCGGGCTGACGATCGTCTGCGGCGACTCGCACACCTCGACGCACGGTGCGTTCGGCGCACTCGCCTTCGGCATTGGCACCTCCGAGGTGGAGCACGTGCTCGCGACGCAGACGCTGCCGCAGTCGAAACCGAAGTCGCTGCGCATCCGCTTCGTCGGCGAGCCGGCGCCCGGTGTCACCGCGAAGGACTACGTGCTGTCCGCGATCGGGCGGCTCGGCGTCGCCGGTGGCGTCGGTCACGTGATCGAGTACGCCGGCCCCGCGATCGAGGCGCTCTCGATGGAGGGACGCCTCACGATCTGCAACATGTCGATCGAGGCGGGCGCACGCGCCGGGCTGATCGCGCCGGACGAGGTCACGTTCGAGTACCTGCGCGGCCGTCCCGGCGTGCCGGCGGACTTCGGCGCTGCCGTCGAGCGCTGGCGGACACTGCCGACCGACACCGACGCGGTCTTCGACCGCGAGCTCGAGATCGATGTGAGCGAGATCAGGCCGCAGGTCACCTGGGGCACGAACCCGGGCATGGTCGTCTCGATCGACGGCGTCGTGCCCGACCCCGCCGACTTCGACGATCCCGACGACCGCGAAGCGGCCGAGCGTGCGCTCGCGTACATGGCGCTCGAGCCAGGGACGCCGATCCGCGAGATTCACGTCGAGCGGGTGTTCATCGGCTCGTGCACGAACTCGCGCATCGAAGACCTTCGCGCCGCAGCGGCGGTCGTGCACGGGCACCACGTGCATCCGTCGGTGCGCGCGATGGTCGTGCCGGGATCCGCGCAGGTGAAGCAGCAGGCCGAGGCCGAGGGTCTCGACCGCGTGTTCGCTGCGGCCGGCTTCGAGTGGCGTCGTGCCGGCTGCTCGATGTGCCTCGGCATGAACCCGGACGTGCTCGCACCGGGCGAGCGGTGCGCGTCGACGTCGAACCGCAACTTCGAAGGACGCCAGGGCGCGGGCGGGCGCACGCATCTCGTCAGCCCGGAGGTCGCGGCAGCGACGGCGATCGCCGGCCACTTCACGGAGGCACGCGATCTCGTGGAGGTGCTCGCGTGAAGGCGTTTCGCACGGTCACCTCGCGCGCCGTCGTGCTCGACCGCGCCGACGTCGACACCGACCAGATCATCCCGAAGCAGTTCCTGAAGCGCATCGAGCGCACCGGCTTCGGCGAGTTCCTCTTCTTCGACTGGATGAAGGACCCCGGCTTCGAACTGCATCACCAGCAGGGAACGATCCTGCTTGCGGGGCGGAACTTCGGGTGCGGCTCGTCGCGCGAGCACGCACCGTGGGCGCTCGAGGACTACGGCTTCGAGGCGGTGATCGCGCCGTCCTATGGCGACATCTTCCGGCAGAACTCGCTCAAGATCGGGCTGCTGCCGGTGCAGCTGCCCGCCGCGCAGGTGAAGGAGCTGATGGAGCGCGCGCGTAGCGGCGAGGAGCTGACCGTCGACCTCGAGGCGCGCACAGCCGGCGGCTTCCCGTTCGAGCTCGACGACCACGCCCGCGAATGCCTGCTCGAAGGCCTCGACGACGTCGCGCTGACGCTCCGCGAGGACGCGGCGATCAGCGCGTACGAGGCGGCGCACCCGGCGCCGCTCTCGACGCTGATGTCGTAGCCGATGCGACTCTGGCGACTCACGCGGGTGGGCCAGACGGCGCTCGACGGCGCGGGGACGTCGATACATGGTGGGCGCTACTCACCGCCGGGGGTGCCGGTGGTCAACTTCGCCTCGGAGGCAGGCCTCGCGGTGCTCGTGGCTTTGCGATATCTGCAAGTCGATCCGGCCGATGCGCCGGACGACTACGTGCTCGGCTGGACCGAGATCGATGCGATTCCCGAGAGCGTTCCCAACGCCGACGGCGGCGATGCGGTCCGCGACTGGGTGACCGACTGGCTCGCGGAACGCCGCAGCCTGCTGGCGGCAGTGCGCTCGCAGGTCCTCCCGGAGGCGGACGTCGTGTTGATGAACCCGCGCCATCCCGATGCCGCCCGGGTACAGCCGCTCGTCACGCGGCCGTTCAGCTTCGCCGAGTGCCTCCACACTCCGCCGATGCTTGCGCGCTACGAACCCCCAGCAACCTGACTTCAGTCAGGTTGCGGTCGTCGGCTTCGCACGCGCGACTCAACGACCGCAACCTGCTTGAAAAGCAGGTTGCCAGCCCAGGGTCGGCTTCGCACGCGCGACGCCACGACTGCCCCAGCAACCTGACTTCAGTCAGGTTGC
>JANMQZ010000134.1:0-5709 GCA_031370755.1 Actinomycetes bacterium | reverse complement strand
TCGGTCGCCTCGACGGCCTCGAGCAGCGGCCGCCGGATCAGGAACTCGGGGCCGAAGAGCTCCGCCTCGTCGATCGTTCCCTCCTGCGCCGCCCGGATGTGCAGCAGCTGCCGCGCGTAATTCCACTCGTAGACGGCGTGTGCGACATCGAGGCCCTCGTAGCACTGCAGGCGGATCAAACGCGCGCCGACCGCCTGCGCGACCGCCTTCGCCGCCTCGGTCTTGCCGACGCCCGCCTCGCCTTCGAGAAGCAGCGGCTTCTCGAGCTTCAGCGAAAGGTAGAGCGCCGTGGAGAGCCCGCGGTCCGTGAGATAGGACGCTCCGGTGAGCGCAGACTCGAGCTCGTCGATCGAGGCAAACTGCACACTCGGAGCGTAGCGTGTTGTCCGGCACGCGTTTGACGCGGACGGCGGCGCAAGCGATAAATCCCGTATGGCGGCCGAAGCTCTCGTCCCGGGTTCTGCTGCCGAAGCCGTGCAGCTCTTCGGCGACGGCAAGGACATCACGGTGTTCGCCGGCGGCACGATCCTCATGCCGGAGATCGCAGCGGGCCGGCTCAAGCCCGCGCGCACGCTCCTTTTGCATCGCAGCGGGCTCGATCAGCTGCGCGTCGACGGTGACGTCGCCCGGATCGGCGCGACGGTCCCGGTCGCCGCGCTCGTGGACGGCACGGACGGGTTGCTCGCGCGGTTCGCGCGGGAGATCGGCGACCGCGAAGTGCGCGCCGCCGCCACCGTCGGCGGCAACCTGTGCGCGTCCGCAGGTCTCGGTGCGCAGCGCGGCGATCTCGGCGCGCCGCTGATCGCGCTCGGCGCGCGCGTCCGCTCGGACGGCAAGGGCGGCGAGCGCACCGAGCCGGTCGAGGACTTCCTCGCCGGCGACCGGAGCGGGCGGCTCGTGCTCGAGATCGAGTACGACGCGCCGAACGGTGCCTGGTCGGCGCAGACGCTGCGCCGCCGGCACGCACACTCGTACTCCGTCGCCAACGTTGCGATCTGCTCCGCCGGCGGTTCCCTGCGCGTCGGCGTGTCGGGCATCGGCCCGGTGGCCGTGCGCGCGCGGACGGTCGAGCAGAGCCGCAACGCGGAGGACGTCCTGAAGGACGTGGATCCGGTCGACGACGCGCTCGCCAGCGCCGCGTATCGCAAGAAGATGCTGGTCGTGCTCACGCAGCGCGCACTCGACGAAGTGGGGACGGCATGAGACTGACCGTCAACGGCCGTGAGCACCAGATCGTGAGCGAGCCGCTCACCGCGCTCTTGCACGTGCTGCGCGAGGAACTCGAGATCACGAGCCCGAAGGCGGGCTGCCAGCAGGGCGGTTGCGGCACGTGCACCGTGCTCGTCGACGGCGAGCCGCGCAGGTCGTGCCTGACGCCGGTCGTCATGGTCGACGGCGCGGCGATCACGACGCTCGAGGGTCTCGGCGAGGCGGAGGAGCTCTCGCCGGTGCAGGCCGCCTTCCACGACAAGTACGCGGCGCAATGTGGCTTCTGCACGCCGGGCATGGTTGTCGCCGCGACTGCGCTGATCGAGCGCAAGGGTGGCGCGGTCGATCGCGACGACGTGCTCGAGGCGCTCGGCGGTCACTACTGCCGCTGCACCGGTTACGTGAAGATCGTCGACGCAGTGATGGCGGCGTCCCGATGAAAGCTGTCGGCGCACGGCTTCCTCGGTACGACGGGGTCGGTCACGTCACCGGCCGGACGCAATACGTGGACGACGTGCGCGTGGGGCGGACGCTCTGGGTGAAGGCGCTGCGCTCGCCGCACCATCACGCGGCGATCACGAAGCTCGACACGGCGAAGGCCGAGGCGATGCAGGGCGTGTACGCGGTGATCACGCACAAGGACGTGCCGCGGAACGTGTACGGGCATCTCGAAGGGCTCGGTGTCCCGGGCGACGAGCCGCTGCTCGCGGACGGCGAGGCCCGCTACAAGGGCCAGCCGATCGCCGCGGTCGCAGCGGAGTCGGAGGAAGCCGCGCAGGCGGCGGTCGAGGCGATCGAGATCGCGTACGACGAGCGGCCGGCGCTCTTCGACATCCGGCTCGCGCTCGACCCCGACGCGCCGAAGATCCACCAGTGGGGCAACGTTTATCCGCACTACGGGCCGTACAACCACCGGCGCGTGCGCAAGGGCGACATCGACTGGGCGTTCGACAAGGCCGACGTGATCGTCGAAGGCGTCTACCGCCCGCAGGCGATCGAGCAGATGCCGATGGAGACGCAGGTCGCGCTCGCGGTGCCGGAGGCGAACGGCCGCTTGACGATCTATTCGTGCACGCAGGCGATGTACTTCTCGATGGGCGTGGTCGCCGCGCACCTGGAGGTTCCGCTGAACAAGCTGAAGTTCGTCGGCGGCACCGTCGGCGGCGGCTTCGGCGGCAAGGTCGACACGGCGGCCGACACGGTCTGCGCGCTGCTCGCGATGAAGGCCCGGCGTCCGGTCAAGTGGCGCTGGACGCGCGAAGAGGAGTTCCTCGCGTCGTCCACCCGCGCCGCCTGGCACATCGAGATCGCGGACGCGGTGACGAGCGACGGCTGGATCCTCGGCCGGCGCACGGTCACGCTGCACGACTCCGGTGCGTACGCGCGCTTCTCGCCGTACGGCGTCACGAAGCACGCGTTCCACCACTCGGGCGCGTACACGATCCCGAACCTGCGCTTCGACGGCTTCGTCTGCTTCACGAACCGCGTTCCGTCGACCGCGATGCGCGGCTTCGGCGTCACCTCCGTGTCGCTCGCGGTCGAGACGCACCTGACCCGGGTCGCGAGCGTTCTCGGCATCGACCCCTGGGAACTGCGCCTCCGGAACGCAAATCGGATCGGCGACACGAGCGGCAACGGCGTCGCGCTCAAGGATCCGTCGACGGTGGCAGTCGCGCTCGCAGCGGCGGAACGCGTGGGCATCGAGCTTCCCGCCGAGTACCGGCAGATGACGTCCGACCCGCGTTCCGGGGATCTCCTGCCGGAGCATCTCGTCGCGCAGCAGCGCCTGAACGGGGAGCGGGCCTGATGGCGAAGCACCGCGGTCGCGGGTTCGCGACGATCGAGTACCCGACGGGCATGAACCAGAACGGCGACCCGTCGCAGGCGTGGATCAAGCTCAAGCCGGACGGCCGTGTCGACGTGTTCTCCGGCACGGTCGACATCGGCCAGGGATCGAAGACCGTGCACACGCAGATCGTCGCCGATGCCCTCGGCGTGCCGTACGACTGGGTGACGATGGACAACACGAACACCGACTCGTCGGCCGTCTGCACCGGCACCTTCGCCTCGCGCGGCACGTTCATCGGCGGCAACGCGGTGCGCCTCGCCGCCGAGCGCGTGCGCGAGCGCATCCTCGACATCGCCTCGAAGGAGCTCGAGATCGACGCGAGCGACCTCGAGATCGCGAACGGCGAGGTGACGGCGAAGGGTGCGCCGCAGAAGTCGATCAACGTCGCCGACGTGGCGGGCGCCGCGACGTACAACTACGGCGAGCTGATCAGCGGCTCGTCGACGGCGCTCAAGCCGTTCGCCGAGGTCGACGACGCGACCGGGCAGGTCGAGATCGAGCCGCACACAGCGATCTCGTACGCCGCGTGCGTCGCGGACGTCGAGGTCGACGACGAGACCGGCGACGTCGTCGTGCTGAAGATGGTGCAGGTGTACGACGTCGGCCGCGCGATCAACCCGACGCTCGTCGAGGGGCAGATCGAGGGCGGCGCGATCATGGGCCTCGGTCTCGGGCTGACGGAGGCGAGCTATCCGCACTACCCGTCACCCGAGCATCGCGGCGGCGAGTTCGGCGCGTATCTCGGCCCGGCCATGGAGGATCTGCCGGAGCTCGACAACGTCATCCTCGAGAACCCGTCCGAGGACGGCCCGTTCGGCGCGAAGGCGATCGGCGAGATGGCGAACAACGCGCAGCCGCCGGCGATCGCGAACGCGATCTTCGACGCGGTCGGCGTCTGGATCACGGAGATGCCCGCAACGCCGGAGCGCGTGCTCGAGGCGCTCGAGGCGAAGCGCGAGGGGCGGCGCGACGGCAAGCGCGTGATCTTCGACGAGCACATCTCGGTGAAGGCGTTCTCCTCGAACGACGGCGAGGGCTTCTACGGCGTCGATGCGTGAGTCGAGCCCGTTTCGCACGTGGAACGGCCGCGACGCGTGGGAGTTCGTCGACGGCGTGCGCATCCATGCGATCGGCGGCGAGCAGGTGCTGCTCTGCAAGGTGCGCTACGAGCCCGGCAAGCAGGTGCCGTGGCACGTACACGAGGACGCGGAGCAGGTCATGTTCATCGTCGAGGGTGGGGTGGAGATGACGATCGAGGACGAGACGAAGACGCTCGGCGCGGGCGACGTCGTCGTCGTCAACCGCGGCAAGCACCACAAGGTCTTCTCCGAGAACGGCGTCACGTTCATCGAGGCGCTCGCGCCGGTGCCGCTCGACCACGTTCCCGACAAGGAGCTCGACCTCGTCCTCGGCCCGGACGGCGGCTCGCAGCACGTGGCGAAGTAATGCCGTTGGTGCGCGTGGAGCTGTTCGAACGCCGGCTGACGCCGGAGCTCGAGTCGGCCCTGATCGAGCGGCTGACGGAGACGCTGCTCGAGGTGCTCGACGCGCCGGAGCTGAAGGAGCACACTTGGGTGATCGTCGAGGGCCACGACGCGCATCGCTGGGGCCGCAACGCCAAACCGTGGGACGAAGGAGGAAGCTGACATGCCGATGATCGAAGTCAAGCTCTATGACAAGCGCGTCACGGAGGAATCGGTGCCGAAGATCATCGAGGCGCTGACCGAAGCGCTCGCCGAGTCGTCAGGCGCCGCCCGCGAGCACATCCAGGTGGTCGTCCAGGGCGTCTCGCCGAAGCACTGGGGCATCGCCGGCAAGGCGCAGGGCTAGGGCATCGCCCTCAGCAACCTGACTTCAGTCAGGTTGCAGTCGTTTCCGGAACAACTGCAACCAGGTTGCAACCTTGGTTGCAGGGTCAGCTCGACCGGCTCGCCGCCGCGCACGACTTCGGCGGTCTCGCGGGCGTGCAGCAGCGTCGTGCGCACGATCAGCTTCGCGCGCGCGAAGTTGTCAAGCACCGTCGGCACCGGGGAGACTGCGCGGCCGAACGCGTAGCCCGCGGCGTTGCGGCCGATCTGCCGGTACGACGCGAGCGTCAGCGACGGGGCCATCCCGAAGAGCTCGAGGTTGTCGAGCGGCTCGAGATCCGCGCGGTGGATGAGCGCGGTTCCTTTCGACTGGAGACCGACAGCGATGCCCGAGCCCGAAAGCCGGGCGCCGTCGTGGCCGATGAACGCGACGTCGGCCGACCGCGTGATCCGGACGATGCGCGGCACGCCGCCCTCCTCGCGCACGCCGGCCTCGAGCTCTGCGAGCACGTCGCCGTGCGCGAGGCCGTTGATCGTCTCCGAGAGCGCCGCGCCGAACGCGGGCCCGACCGCGATCACGACCTCGTCCGCGCGCTCGCCGTGCGCTGCCGGGCCAAGCGCCTCGACCGGGCTCGCGGCGCCCGGCGTCGCGCCGAGCAGCCGCGCGTCGATCGCGTACGGCAGCCGCTGCAGCCGCTCCCAGCGGTCGCCCTCGAGGCGGTAGCCCGTGCCCGGCCCGGAGTAGCGGTTCTCGTCGTTCACGGCCGAGACGACGGTGCCGTCCGCCGCGATGATCGCCGAGGTCTGGAGGTAGTCGGCCGCGACTCGGTGCCGCTGCATGTC
>JANMQZ010000331.1:0-2102 GCA_031370755.1 Actinomycetes bacterium | reverse complement strand
CGAGCAGATGCACCGGCACCTCCAGTTCAATCGCCAGCTGCTCGAGCTCCGATCGCTGCGCGCCCTCGCCGAGCACGACGAGCTCAGCCTTCGGGTGGCGGGCGCGGATGTCCGGCAAGGCTCGCACCGCGATGTCCAGGCCCTTCTGCGGTTCGAGCCGGCAGACGGCGAGCAGCACGCGGGCGTCCGGCTCCACGTCGTCTGCGGGATTCGATCCCCACGCCGCCGGCAACTTGTCCAGCCCGTAATGGACGACCTCCACCTTGTCGGCGGGAAGGCCGACGCGTTCGACTTGGAACCGCGCCAACGCCTCGGTGATCGCGATCACTCTGGACGCGCGCCGCGCGAGCGCCCGCTCGACGAAGCGGAATGCGCCGGCGCGGAACGGGTCGTCGTTGTGCTTCGTCGAGACGAGTCGCCTCGCTCCCAATGCTCCGTACAGGTCCGCATGCACGAGATGCGTGTGCACGAGGTCGGCATTCCGCGTCTCTCGGCGGACGCGCAGCGCGAGCCGGGGATCGATGTCGCGCGGCGCGGGAACACGGACGAACGGCACGCTCAGCGCCTCGTAGAACGGGTCGGGTGCGCGCGACGTGTCGTCGAGCCCGAGGAAGCGCACGTCGACGCCGCGCTCCGCGAGCGCAGGCAAGAGCGTCAGGAGATGCCGCTCGGAGCCGCCGATCCCTCCGATCCGGTGGATGTGCAGGACCCTCACCGCAACCTGCGCCGCCGTCGCGTGAGCGCCCACTCGATCGCGCCCGCGGCCAGAAGAGCAAGTAGGAAGTCCGTCGCGACGCGGTAGCGAGTCGCCCCCACGAACGCCATCGCCGCGAGTGTCTGGTAGGCGAGCACCGCGAGTGCGAGGCCGACGAACCGGCGCGCGGCCACGAAGATGCCGACGAGCGCGAGCGCGTACAGAAACGAGGTGTAGAGCGGCTGCGCCAGGCTGCGGATCGCCCCGTGGCCCGAGTCCGTCGCGGAGGCCGTCGTCCGCGGATCCCACTCCATGCGCACGGCCTGCGCGGCGAGCTTCGCCTTCTCGCCGGGATGGTCACGCACGAACCGCCAGGCCTTGTGCTGGTAGTAGGCCTGGTTCGCACACTCGTCGACGTGGATCTTCTTGCCGCTCTGCGTGTAGATGTCGCGCGCCTCCTCGGGGTTGGGGAACGGATGGCCCGGCGGATCTTTGACGTCGTCGATCCACTTCCCTTGCGCGAGCAGGCCGTACGTCTGGTCGTTGTTCGCCTTCCACAAGGCCCGGCCGTCGGTCGTGAGCGCGAAGCAGCCGACCTCCACCTTGTTCCGGACCACCCACGGCGTGACGGTCAGCGCGGCGACGACGACGAGTGCGACGGGCGCCCAACTCCAGCCGGTGCGGATCACCAGGTAGGCCGCGACGACGAGCGGAATGAAGATGAGTCGCACGTTGCCGAGCACGGCGAGCCCGCCGAAGAGCCCCGCAGCAGTCGCCCACCCCGCGGAGCGCCGATCGGCTGCGATGAGCGTGCAGAGGATGAGCGCTGCGGCGACGAGCTGGTCGAGCACCTCCCGGTTGAGATGCACGTCGTGCCAGACGAGGTAGGGGTTGAAGGTCGCGAGGACTGCTGCGATCGTGCTCGCACGCCGCGACATTACGCGCGCGCCGATCGCGTAGACGAGGAACGCGGTCACGGTCGCGACGGCGATCTGGGCGCCGCCTACGGCCCACCAGTTGCGCCCGAAGATCCAGTAGATCGGGATCAGGAAGAAGCCGTACAGCGGCTGGGTGTACGCGGACGGCTCACCCGGAATGAAGCCGAACGTCCCGTGATGCACGAACGTCTGCGCAAAGTCGTCGCTCTTGTCGGTGAAGGCCGTGAGGATGCGCCCGCGCTCGTGCAGAAGGACGGCCAGCCGCGGGGCGATCGCCGCGACGGCGATCAGCCAGAGGTGGACGCGCTTCACGCGGCGGGGACGAGGACGGGCGCTTCCACGTGCTCGCGCACCCAGAGCTCGAGCATCAACAGGCACCAGAGCCGGTGCCCGTGATCTGCACGCCCGGACTCGTGCTCGTCGAGCAGCCGTCGCACGGTCTCCGGGCGGAACCAGCCGCGGTCACCGGA
>JANMQZ010000130.1:0-3211 GCA_031370755.1 Actinomycetes bacterium | reverse complement strand
CGCGCTTCGCGCGAGCCTGGCACCAAAGGCTCGGTTCGTAGGTGCCTGACTCCGCGCAGCGGTGTCTGGCACCGCTTTCGATCCGCTAGGCCAGAGACTCGTCCAGCACCGGGGCGGTGCGGACGTGTGCGATCACGTCGGCGAGGATCTCGTCGAGCGTCCGCGTCGGCTGCCAGCCGATCGCGCCCGTCACCTTCTCGATTGCGGGCTGGCGGTGGAGCATGTCCTCGATCCCCTGTCCGTAGACCTCGCCGTACGGGATGTACACGATCTCCGACTCGGAACGCGTCGCCGCGAGCACGCGCTGTGCGAGCTCGTCGATCGTCACGCGTTCCGTGGAGCCGACGTTGAAGATCTCGCCGTCGACGTTCTTTGCGTCCATGAGCCGTGCGAGCGCCCCGATCGTGTCCTGCACGTGGCAGAAGCAGCGCGTCTGCGAGCCGTCGCCGTGGATCTCGATCGGGCGGCCCGCGAGCGCTGCAGATACGAAGCGTGGGATGACCATGCCGTACTGCCCGCTCTGGCGCGGGCCGACGGTGTTGAAGAGACGCACGATGACGCAGTCGAGGCCGCGCTCCTGGTGGTACGCGAGCGCGAGGAACTCGTCGAGCGCTTTCGACTCTGCGTACGCCCAGCGGCGCGCGGTCGTCGGCCCGTACATGCGCAGGCTCTCTTCCGTGAGCGCTTCCGGCTCGCGGCGGTCGCCGTAGACCTCCGAGGTGGAGGCAACGAGCACGCGCTTGCCGAAGCGGTTGCAGTGGTCGAGGACGTTCTCCGTCCCCTGGATGTTCGTGACGAGCGTGTGCACGGGCTGCTCGACGATGAGCCGGACGCCGACCGCGGCCGCAAGATGGAAGACGACGTCGCAGCGGTGCACGAGCTCGTTCACGACCGAGGACTTGAGCACCGAGTCGACGATCAGATGGAAGTCGCGCCGTTCGCGCAAGTGGGCGACGTTCCGCTCCGACCCGGTCGAGAGGTCGTCGAGCACGAAGACCTCCCACCCGGCGTCGAGGAGAATTTCGGCCAGATGGGAGCCGATGAAGCCGGCTCCGCCCGTGATGAGGGCGCTCTTCCCGGGTGCTTCCACGGTCACGGGCCGATCCTAGTCGGCGGTTGTAACGGAGGTGTCAGCGGAAACCGACCTGCGGCGGCGAATAGCTTGGAGTTATGCGCGCATTCGACCCTCGCGGCCTCGGGCCGTGGCTCGCCGTGATCACGTTCGCCGCCGCCGGCGCCGCTGCAGCGGCGGGCTACGGCCTGACCGCGCCGAAGCACTATCGCGCGACTGCGCAGCTCCTCGTCTCGCCGGTCTCGGCGACAGACACGACCTTCACCGGCATCGACGTCCTGCGCGACTCGGGCGGCAAGCGCACCGCGGCGGCGAGCGCCGCCGCCCTCGTGCGCGGCCCGCTCGTCGCCGACGCGGTGCGCGCCCTGCTCGGCATCCGGCGCTCGCGCGACTCGCTCCTCAACGCCCTCGACTCGTACGTCGTGGACTCGAGTGACGTCGTCGCCGTCACGGTCGAGGACACCTCCGCGAACAGCGCCGCGCAGATCGCGAACGCCTTCGCCGACACGCTCGTGAACCAGCGAACCGCGTCGTTCCAGAGCGAGCTCGCGGGTGTCGTCCGGCGCTACAACTCGCTGCTCGCCGGAATGACGAAAGCAGAGCGCGCCGGGCCGTCCGGCGCCGAGCTCTCCCGCCGGCTCGCCGTGCTGCAGACCCTCGAGGGCCAGCAGGACCCGACGCTGAAGCACGCCGGCCAGGCGACGGCGCCGACGTCGTCCGTGTGGCCGAACGTGCCGGAGCTAACCGGGCTCGGCGCGGGGATCGGCGCGTTGCTCGGCGCGCTCGTCGCCCTCCTGATCCTCGCCTTCCGGCGTCTCGGCAGCCGCGCGGGAGCGGGTTACGATCGCGGCATGCCGGACGAGGCGCTCGAGCAGGTCGTGTCGCGGCTCGAAGCGCGGCTCGTCGCGCGGGAGTCCGCGCTCGCGGCGCGGGAGCGCGACCTCCAGGAGGCGCTCGCCGAGCTGAAGGCGGCGCAGGCAACCGCAGCAAAGTCGCCCGACGACTCCGAGCTCGTGCGCCGCGAGCGGAAGCTCGAGGAGCGGATCGCAGCCGTGACGCAGCGGGAGCTGAAGGTCGCCCGGCGGGCCGCCGAGCTCGAGACGCGCGCCCGCAAGCCGGAGCCCCCCGCCGAGCCGCCGCCCGCCCCGGTCGAAGCCCCCGTGGCGGCGCCGGTCGCCGCCACAGCGCCGACGGCCGCACCGGCCGCGGACGGCCGCTACAACCTCCAGGCGCTCGAGAAGCTCGTCGAGGAGAAACAGCACGAGTTTCCGGAGCGCGCCGACGACTGGACGTCGCATCTCTTCTTCCTGCGGGAATACGCGGCCGCGGACGGAACGGTGCCCGCGACCTTCGATTGGCTGATCCAGGACACGTTCGCCGAGTTGGTCTCATAAGACCGCCCGCAAGGGTCGATAATCCCTGTATGGAACCTGTGTGGGCGACTCGGTGGCGACGGGACCCTCGGGTACGATGGCCCAACCTTCGACCAGCGGGCACCCAGGAAGGGCCTGCGGGGATCAAGAGGAAAGGGGTGTCGAGGGACTTTGTTCGAACGCTTTACTGAACGGGCTCGCCAGGTCGTCGTCCTTGCACAGGACGAGGCCAGGGCGCTCAAGCACAACTACATCGGCACCGAGCACATCCTGCTCGGGCTGCTTCGCGAGGAAGAGGGTCTCGCGGCGCGGGTGCTCGAGTCCCTCGACATCACAGTCGAAGAGGTGCGGGCGCAGGTCGCGCGCATCGTCGGCCAGGGCGACGAGGTCACGAGCGGCCAGATCCCGTTCACTCCGCGCGCGAAGAAGGTGCTCGAGCTCGCACTGCGCGAAGCGTTGTCGCTCGGCCACAACTACATCGGCACCGAGCACATCCTGCTCGGGCTCGTGCGCGAGAACGAAGGCGTCGCGGCGCGCATCCTGCTCGACTTCGACGCGGACGCCGAGAAGATTCGCAACGAGATCATCCGGATGCTCTCCGGCCCCGGGCGCCGTCAGGGCGCCGGGTCGGGCGGACCTCCCGGCGAGAAGTCGAAGAGCTCGAAGCTGCTCGACCAGTTCGGCCGCAACCTGACCAAGCAGGCCTCCGAGGGCAAGCTCGACCCGGTCGTCGGGCGCCAGAACGAGATCGAGCGCGTGATGCAGA
>JANMQZ010000307.1:0-2065 GCA_031370755.1 Actinomycetes bacterium | reverse complement strand
CGCTGCCCGAGCTCGCGAGCTTCCCGGAGAGCCTCACAGGAGGCGCGACCGGGATCGCGCTGGCGCCCCCGACGATCATGGGACTGCACATCACCGGCAACACGCGGACGTACCTCTTCATCCTCGGGGCGTCGTTGCTCGCCGCCGGGACCTTCTACCTGCTCGCACGCTCGGCGCCGGGCCGTTCGTGGCGTGCGGTGCGTGACAGCGAGGCGGGAGCCGCCTCGATCGGGATCTCGGTGCCGCGCGTCAAGGTGGCAATCGTCGCGCTCGGCGGCGCGCTCGCCGGCCTCGCCGGTGCGCTCAACCTCGTCGCGATCCGGTACCTCGCGCCGGAGTCGTTCAACCTGTGGACGTCGATCTACCTGCTCGCGGCGGTGATCGTCGGCGGATCGTCGTCGATTCTGGGCTCGCTGCTCGGCGCGGCATTCGTGGTGTTGCTGCCAATCCATACGTCGTCGTTGCCTGAGCTCACGGAGATCATCTTCGGGGCGGCGCTCCTCGGAGTGATTCTGTTCGCGCCGAAGGGGCTCTCGAATCTGGTCACGATCCGTAAGCAGCACGCGATCGCGCCGCCGGGCGATCGGGAGCCGGCGTCGCCGAGGCTCGAGGGGGCCGACGTTGTCGGTTGAAGCGGCCGCCCCGACGGCCACGCACCCGCTGCTGCGCGTCGTCGACGTCAGCGCCGGATACGGCTCGATCGCCGTCCTCGAAGGCATGTCGATCACCCTTGGCGAGGGTGAGGTCGTGACGGTGCTCGGGCCGAACGGGGCGGGGAAGACGACGCTCTTGCGGGTCATCTCGGGCGTCGTGCCGCCGCGAGCCGGTCGAATCGAGTTCGCCGGCGAGACGATCAAGCGCCCGTCGGCGCACAAGGTCTCACGCCTCGGGGTCGGGCACGTGCCGGAGGGCCGCGCGATCTTCCCCGGCCTGAGCGTGGCTGACAACCTCACGCTCGGCACCTTCGCGCTCGGGCGCGACAGGGACGAAGTCAAGGAAGTCTACGACAACGTCCTCGATCTGTTCCCACCCCTGAAGCCGCGACTGACGCAGGCGGGTGGCACGCTCTCGGGCGGAGAGCAGCAAATGCTCGCGATCGCGCGGGCGTTGATGGGAAAGCCGCGCGTCCTGCTCCTCGACGAGCCTTCGCTGGGGCTCTCGCCCCTGATGGTCGACAGGGTCTTCGACTCGCTGCCTCTGATTCGGGCCGAAGGCGTCTCGATTCTCGTGGTCGAGCAGAACCTGACGCACGCGCTGTCGCTGGCCGACCGGGGGTACGTGATGAATCGCGGCCGGGTCGTGCTGGAGGGAACGGCGGACGAGCTGAAGCAATCGGACATCTTCAAGGCGTACGTGTCTCACTGATGGCAACCGTCGCCGAGCCCCTGCTGCACCTCGAGGACATCACGGTCAAGTTCGGCGACTTCACCGCCGTCAGCAACGTCAGCGTCTCCGTCGCGCCGGGTCAGATCGTCGGCGTCATCGGCCCCAACGGGGCCGGCAAGACGACGCTGATGAACACCGTTTTCGGCGTCTATCGCCCTGCCGGCGGCCGCGTGCTCCTGCGCGGCAATGACCTGCACGGTCTCGCGCCCGACCGCCGCGCGCACCTCGGGATGGCGCGGACGTTCCAGAACATCGAGCTGTTCGGGTCGATGACGGTCTACGAGAACGTGATCGCGCACGCGGATGCGATCATGCGCAGCGGGATCTCTCACCGGCTGAGCCGCTCAGCACGCGCGTCGCGCTCGGGGCGGCGGGCGCGCACGCTCGAGATCCTCGAGACGCTGGACCTGCTCGAGATTGCGAACCGGACCGTCTCGGAGCTCGCCTATCCACAGCGGAAGATCGTCGAGTTCGCGCGGGCGATGGTGGCGGACGTCGACCTCGTGCTGCTCGACGAGCCGACCGCCGGCGTGGCGCTCGAGGAGCGGCGCGAGGTGATCCTCAGGATGGGCGAGCACATGCGCGAGCGGAACGTGGCAGCGATCGTCGTCGAGCACGACATGGACGTGATCAGGCGCCTCTGCCGACACGTCTACGTGATGGACAGCGGCGAGCTGAT
>JANMQZ010000294.1:0-4630 GCA_031370755.1 Actinomycetes bacterium | reverse complement strand
CCCGGTGATCACGTGGACGAACCTCGCGTCCGCGCTCGCTCCGCAAGGCCTCTCCAAGTCCGGGCTCGTCAACTATCTCGCGGCGCTCGTGCCCGAGAGCCGCTGGGATCCGGAGCTCCTCGCGGCGAAGCCGTCGCTCGTGTCGAGCACGAACATGGCGGCGGTCAACGCGCTCACCGCTTCGCGCTCGCCGCTCGCAAAGCTCTCCTCGCTCCAGACGCCCACGCTGATGATCCAGGGCCGCCGCGACTTCCTCTTCGACATCGACCAGGCGCTCGCGGCGTACAAGGCGTTGAAGGGCCCGAAGCGGCTCTACGTCGGGAGCCTCGGGCACGCGCCGGGGATCTCGCCCGCGAGCGCACCCGACGCAGCCATCTACTGGGGCGAAGCGGTCAAGTGGTTCGACCGCTTCCTGAAGGGCACGGCGAACGGCATCGACAAGAACGTCATCGAGCTCGGGCACGACCCGTACGACGGCAAGACGACGACCTATACGTCGCTGCCGGCCGTGAAGACTTCGTCGGTCACGCTTCCCGGCTCGACGACGATGACCGGCTCGACCGGCAAGGTCGTGCGCGGCGCGCGCATCACGGGCGGTCCGCATGAGACGTTCGGCGTCACGAAGGTCGTCGTGCGGTACTCGGGAGCGCAGAACTGGGACCGGCTCGTCGCCGTGCTCGCCGTCGGCACGACGCCGATCACCGCCGGCGGCGTGAAGATCAACGCCGCGCAGGGAACCGTGACGATCAACTTGATGAACCAGATGCTGCGGGTCCCCGCCGGCAAGAAGCTCACGCTCTACCTCGCACCCACCTCGCTTGCACAAAGCTCGGCGAACGCGCTCTATCTCGCGTCCGTTCAACCCGACGCGAAGATCACGATCGGCCGAGTCACGCTCGGCGTCTCGGTCCTCAAGAAGGCGATCTCGCGATGAAGCGCGCGCTCGTCACGCTCGCGGCCGCGGCGCTCGTCGCGGTCCCGGCCGCCGGAGCGGGACGCACCGCGGCTCCAGGGGTCACGCCGACGCAGATCCTGCTCGGCGGGACCGGCCCGCTCACGGGCTCGGAGTCGCAGTACCAGCCGGTGTTGAGCGGTGCGAAGGCGTACTTCGACTACGTCGACGCACATGGCGGCGTGTACGGGCGCAAGATCGTCTACCAGATCGAGGACGACCAGTACAGCCCGACGCAGACGGTCAGCCTCACGCAGAAGCTCGTCGAGCAGGACAACGTCTTCGCGATCTTCAACTCGATCGGAACCGAACACGCACTCGCGGTCCGCGAGTATCTGAACCAGCGCAAGGTGCCGCAGCTCTTCGTCGGCAGCGGGGCGACGACGATCGCCCAACAGCACGCGAAGTTTCCGTGGACGATCGGGCTGCTGCCGAGCTTCAGCGGCGAAGGCGCGATCTACGGCCGGCTGATCGCGAAGGATCACCCGAAGGCGAAGATCGGCGTCCTCTACGAGGGCGACGAGTACGGCAACGAGCTGCTCGCCGGCCTCAAGCGCGGCCTCGGCGCGAAGGCGAAGCAGATCGTCGGCACGCAGTCGTACGCGCTGAACGCGGACAGCGTCATCTCGCAGGTGACGTCGCTGAAGGCGACCGGCGCAGACACGTTCGTGATCTTCGCGCTGCCGAAGCAGGCCATCCAGGCGTTCGTCGCGGCGGGGAGGCTCGGCTGGAAGCCGGCGGAATACGTCACGTCGGTGTCGATCGACCCGGCGGTGATGGAGATCGTCCGCCTGAGCGCGCCGCCGGGAACCGGAGCCGGCGCGACGTCGACGGCGTTCCTGCACGACCCGACGAACCCGACGCAGAAGGGCTCGGCAGGCGTGAAGCTCTACCTCCAGATCATGAAGCGGTACCTGCCGAGCGAGGACCCGAAGGCGGTGGCGCACATGTACGGGATGATGGCGGCGTACTCCATGGTCCAGGCGCTGAAGGGCGCCGGCAAGAGCCCGACTCGCGCGAGCCTGCTTCGCGCCGCGCAGAACCTTAACATCACGAATCCGTTTCTCCTGCCGGGGTTGAAGGTAACAACGACTCCGAAGGATTATTTCCCGCTCGGCAAGACCTATCTCGTTCGCTACAAGAACGGGTTTTGGAACGTCCTCGGGAAACCACTCACGACCTCGTAACGTTGAAAGGACTCTGCCAATGAGCAAACGCATCCGGACGGCCCTCGTCGCCGTCAGCGCGCTCGCGACGCTCGCGTTCGCGAGCACCGCACTCGCCGCCAACACGGGCTCGGTGTCGGTGTGGCACACGCCGCAGACGCTGGCCAACTCGGCGTCGACGACGATTCACGTCAAGGTGCCGGAGACCACCAACCCGATCGCCGCCGTGAACATCTACAGCGGCACGGGCTACACGATCAACACGAGTCAGGCTGCGAACACGCAGATCGGCACCGTCGAGGCAACGGCTCTCTCGCGTGACAACAACCTCACGCTGCCGCTGAGCGGCACCGTCGTCACCTCGGACGCCGCGGCGGCTGCGAACAAGACGGGCTCCGCTCAGTGCGCGGCCGTCCCGCAGAGCCAGGCCGTGTGGATCATGAACCTGAGCGTCGCCGGCCAGACGCTCGCGATTCCGGTCTATGTGAACCCGACCGCCGGCCCCGAGCAGACGCTCGGCGGCTACAAGCTCAGCATCTGCCTGCCGCCGCCGGACGTTCCGGTCGGCACGCCGGGCCGCGCGTTCCAGGGCGCCCAGCTCCTCGACGCGAAGCTCACGCTGAACAACATCTTCACCACGCCCACCGGTGGCGGCCTGATCAAGTGGGAGACGCTGTTCACGCCGTACAACCCGGGCATCGGCACGGTCAACAAGGCCGGGACCTTCGAGGCACGCGCGTTCGTGCCGCTGCCGATCATCCTCGGCGTGCAGGTCAAGTACAAGAACAAGAAGGCCCGCACGTACGTCGTCTCCGGCAAGGTCACGGAAGGCGGCGCGCCCGTTGTCGGGCTCAAGCTCTCCGTGCTGCGCGGCCTGACCGCGAAGAAGCTCACGCGGATCGGCTCGGCCACGACGAGCGCGACGGGCGGCTACTCGCTCGGCGGCAAGCTCGCGAAGAAGGCGACGAACTTCTTCCAGGTGAGCGGCTCCGTCATCGAGCGGGACTACACCGCCACGGGCTGCGCAAGCCCGCTGACGCCCTTCGCCCCCGCCGGCTGCGTCACAGCGACGCTGTCGCCGTGGAGCGCCAAGAGCGTCGTCGTCAAGCTGAACAAGTAGTCGAATCCCAGGAGTCAGGCCGTGGCCAACGCTGCACGGCCTGACTCCGATTCGCATCGGCACCTGTTCCTGGGCCGACGAGGCCCTCTCGAAGTACTTCTATCCGCCGAAGCTGCCGGCGAAGGAACGCCTCGCCTACTACGCGCAGTTCTTCGACACGGTGGAGGTCGACTCGACGTACTACCGCCTGCCCGGCGAGTCGATGGTGCAGGGCTGGGCCGACCGCACGCCCGACGGCTTCACGATGCACGTCAAGGCGTTCGGCCTGATGACGCGGCATCCCGTGAAGGTCGAGGTGATCCCCGAGGATCTGCGCGATGCGATGCCCGTCGACGAGCGCGGCCGCGTCGACCGCCCGCCGCGTGAGCTCCGCGCTGAGGTCTTCCGCCGCTTCCTCGAGGCGCTCGAGCCGCTGCGCACGACCGGGAAGCTCGGCGGCATCCTCTTCCAGCTGCCGCCGTACGTCGTCTACAAGGATCACTCGCTCGACTACCTGACGTGGGCAAAGGAGCAGCTCGGTGGCGACGAGATGCTCGTCGAGTTCCGCCACCGCTCGTGGCTCGACGACGAGAATCGCGCGGCGACACTCGCGTTTCTCGAGGATCTCGGCGCCACGTACGTCACGGTCGACGCGCCGAAGTCCGACACGGCGAAGAACCTCGTGCCGACGGTTCCCGCGGTGACCTCGGCGACGTCGTATGTGCGCTTCCACGGCCGGAACCTGGGCACGTGGAACAAGCGCGGCGGCTCGGCAGCGGAACGGTTCGACTATCTCTACTCCGACGACGAGCTCGAAGAGCTCGTACCCACGCTCAACGAGCTCGCGCAGCAGTCGGAGCGGTCCTTCGCGTTCTTCAACAACAACTCGACGGCGGAGGATCCCGAGAACCCGCTCGGCCGCATCTCGCAGGCGGCCGCGAACGCACACCAGCTGCGGCGCCTGCTCGACGTCAACCGCATCCCGGCCACGGGCGGCGAGGCGTAGAATCCGGCCGTGCACGTCCTCTCGGTGATCCACGGCACCGACGCGCGGACGGAGCTCTTTGCGCCCGCGATCGCCGACTCCGGCCATGAGCTCGACGAGTGGAGCTTCGGCTGGGGCGCTCCACCGCCGCGGCCGCTCGACAGCTACGACGCGGTGCTCGTCTTCGGCGGCGCGATGCACGCAGACCAGGACGACCACCATCCGTGGCTCGGCGAGGAGACGATGTGGCTGCAGCAGCTGCTGCACCGGCACACGCCTGTGCTCGGTGTCTGCCTCGGCGTGCAGCTCCTCGCGCGGGCGGCCGGCGCGTGGGTCGGGCGCATGCCGGGAGGGCCGGAGCTCGGCTGGTGCGCGGTCGAGCTGACCGACGAGGGCGTCGACGATCCCGTGCTCGGCTCACTGCCGCG
>JANMQZ010000120.1:0-1680 GCA_031370755.1 Actinomycetes bacterium | reverse complement strand
TTCTTCTCGAGGAAGTAGGCGATCCCGAGCGCCTGGACGACGCTCAGCAGGATCGTGCCGTAGCGCGTGTATTGCGTGATCTTCCGCCGGCCCAGTTCGCCTTCCTTCGACAGCCGCTCGAGGTACGGCCACACGACCGTCAGCAACTGCAGGATGATCGACGAGCTGATGTAAGGCATGATGCCCAGCGCGAAGATCGTCATCTGCGACAGGTTCTTGCCGGAGAACATGTCGTACAGGCCGAACATCGTGTTCTTCGCCTGATCGACCAGCGCCGCCAGCGCCTCGGGATTGATGCCCGGGGTCGGGATGTGGCCGCCGACACGATAGACCGCGAGCAGACCGAGCGTGAACAGCACACGCTTCCTGAGGTCCGCGACCGCGAAGATGTTCTTGAGGCTTTCCATAACGTCCCTACGCGAGGACTTCGGCCTTACCGCCGGCGGCGGCAATCTTCTCGGCCGCCTTGCCGCTGAACTTGTGCGCGCGAACCGTCAGCGCCTTCGAGATGTCACCGCGCGCGAGGACCTTGATACGGCCCGCGCGCCCGATGAGGCCGTGCTCCCGGAGGAGCTCGGGGGTCACTTCGGTGCCGGCCTCGAACTTTTCACCGAGGGCATCAAGGTTGACGACCTCGAACTCGACGCGGAACGGATTGTGGAACCCGCGCTTCGGGACGCGCCGGTGCAGCGGCATCTGGCCGCCTTCGAAGCCGCGCTTGTGGTGGAAGCCCGAACGCGACTTCGCGCCCTTGTGGCCGCGGCCGGCCTGAACGCCCTGGCCCGAGCCCTGCCCGCGCCCGACCCGCTTCTTCGAGTGCGTCGCGCCCTTTGGCTTACGGAGATTACTCAGATCCATGATGCTTGTCCCTGAATTGCTGATTGCTGAGTGCTGCGTGCTGATTTATTTGGTGATTGATCGATTCGTCAATCAATCGACAATCAGCAATCAGCAATTCACCATCTACTCCTGCACCGTCACCAGGTGACGGACCTTCAGGATCATGCCGCGCGTGGCGTCGGTGTCCACGAGCTCGACGCTGTGTCCGATCCGGCGCAGGCCCATGCCCTGCACCGTCGCGGCCTGGGTCCTGTCGAACCCGATCGGGCTCCGCACGAGCGTGATCTTCACCTTGCGCGCGCCGGCGTTTTTCTTCGCAGTCTTTTTCGCCATGATCGTTATCGTGTCGTCGCGGCGAGATCGCCCGGCTGCTCTTCCTTGCCCCGCAGCCTGCGCACCACGCCCGGATCTCTGAGGCCCATCAGGCCCGTGAATGTCGCCCGCACGACGTTGTGCGAGTTAGCCGACCCGATCGACTTCGTCAGCACGTTCTGGATCCCGCAGGCTTCGACGACAGCCCGGACGGCCCCGCCCGCGATGATCCCGGTGCCGTCTGGCGCCGGCTTGAGCAGCACCTGCCCGGCGCCGAAGCGGCCGAGCACCGGATGGGGCACCGTCGTCCCCGCCAGCGGGACGCGGATGAGCGACTTCTTCGCGGCTTCAATGCCCTTCTTGATCGCGGAGGGCACTTCCTTCGCCTTCCCGACGCCGAAGCCGACCACGCCGTGGCCGTCGCCGACGACGACGAGCGCGCTGAAGCTCAGATTTTTGCCGCCCTTGACGACCTTGGTGACGCGGCTGATGTTGACCACCGTATCCTTCAGGTCCAGCTGCGACGGG
>JANMQZ010000244.1:0-2437 GCA_031370755.1 Actinomycetes bacterium | reverse complement strand
GGTCCCCGACCTGGCTGCCGCGGAGGACCGCATCTACCTGAAGGCCGACGTCGAGGGCGGCGAGCTCGACGTCCTCGAGGGCGCGAGCGGCCTGCTCGACCGCGTCCGCCTGCTCGAGCTCGAGCTCTCGGCCGTGACGTTGCACGCAGGCCAGCCGCTGCTCGGCGAGGTCGTCCACTGGTGCGAGGACGCCGGCTTCGTCTTGACCGGGTTCGAGGTCTCGCTCCGCGACCGCGCCAACGGCGACCTGCTCGCCGGCAACGGCTTCTTCCGCCGCCGTTAGGGCTTCCAGCCGCCGGTCGCGCCCTTGTAGGTGCCGCCGAAGAGCGCAAGCGGCGTCTTCGCGAGGATCTTCAGGTCGAGCAGCGGCGAGCGGTGCTCGACGTAGAAGACGTCGAGCTCGATGCGCTCGGCCCACGGGAGCGCGGCGCGCCCGTGTACCTGGGCCCAGCCGGTAATCCCTGGCTTCACGTCGAGCCGCCGGCGCTGGCGGTCGTCGTAGCGCTCGACCTGGTAGCGCAGCGTCGGCCGCGGGCCGATCATGCTCATGTCGCCGCGGACGACGTTCCAGAGCTGCGGCAGCTCGTCGAACGACAGACGCCGCAGGATACGTCCCGCCCGCGTGATCCGCGAGTCGCCCTCGTTCACCGCGTAGCCGGCGCCGATCGACTCGGCGCCGACGACCATCGTGCGCAGCTTCAGCAGCTCGAAGTCGCTGCCGTCCTTGCCGACGCGCGTCTGCCGGAAGAGCACCGGCCCGCGGTCGCCGAGCCTGACCGCGAGTGCCGCGATGCCGAGGACGGGGGAGGCGAGCACGAGCGCCGTCCCAGCGAGCGCGATGTCTGCGACGCGATTCACACGGCGGTTCTAGCATCCCCGCATGCCAGGACGGTGGTTCCATCACGCCTGGGCGGCACCGCTTGCCTGCGGTGTCCTCGCGGTCGCGCTCGTTGCCACTGCGATGGTCGCATCGATCCGGCCGGAAGGCTGGAGCCTAACCGCGCTCCCGCGCGTGGATGCCGCGACGCCGATGGGCGCCGCAGCACGTGCGCGCGACCCGTTGTTCCACACCGTGCACCCGGGTGCATACGACGGCCAGTTCTACTGGGGCATCGCGGTCGACCCGATCGCGACCGGCGACGTCCATGAATCGTTCGACACGGCGTCGTACCGGTACGGCCATCCGCTCTACGGGTGGCTCGGGTGGCTCTTCAGCGCGGGCCAGGCGCGGGCTGCGCCCGACGCGCTCGCGGCGATCGGGCTCGTCTCGATGCTGCTCGCCGGGATCGCTGCCGGGCTCCTCGGCCGCGCCGGCGGCGGCCGCGGTTGGGCCGGGCTCTTCGTCGCCCTCAATCCGGGCCTGCTCTACGCCGCGAGTCACGACCTCGCAGAGCCGCTGTGCGCGCTCTTGCTCCTGGGAGGATTGCTCGCGTACCGTCGCGGCAACCGAGCCGCAGCGGTGGCCTGCTTCGTCCTTTTGCCGCTCGCGAAGGAGCCGCTCGTCGTCGTCGCGGTTGCCCTCGCGGCCTGGGGGCTCGCGCGCCGACAGACGAATATCCGCGAGGCGCTCCTGCTCTGCGCGACCACACTCCCCGCAGCGGCGTGGTGGCTCGCGATGCGAATCCACCTCGGCGCCTGGTTCTTCAAGGGTGAGCACACGGCCTTCAGCTCGCCGCTCGAGGGCTGGAGGCGTGCGATTCTCGACGCAGGTGTCTTCTCGTACTCGCCCGACCCGACGAGGGCTCAGCTCGGCGAGACGAACCTGATCGTCGTCGTCGCGCTCGGCGGCCTGCTCCTCGTGATGGGGCTCGCCGCACTCCGCCTGCGCACGCGCTTCGACGCCGTCTTCCTGCCGCAGCTCGCGCTCATCGCCTGCCTCGCGCCCGCGGCGACGGTCAATCAGCGCGATCTGCTTCGCGTGACGTCGATCGTCGTCGCGCTGACGCCGTTCGTGCTCACAGCAGGCGGCAGCGGAGAAGGGTGGCGATCACTCGCAACCCGTCGAGCGCGGTGAGCTTCTTTCCCTCCTCGCGTGTTCGCGCACGATAGGTCACCGGGACCTCGTAGATGCGGACTCTGCGCCGCAGCAGGCGCGCCGTGATCTCTGCCTCGATCGCAAAACCCCGCTCGCGGAGCCCGAGCGAACGGAAGAGCTCCGTCTGCATCGCCTTGTGACCGGTCATGATGTCGGAGACCCAGCTGTTGTAGAGCAGGTTCGCAGCGAAGGTCACGGCGCGATTGCCGATCACATACCAAAAGCTGTACGCGGAATGCGCCTGGAAGCCACGCGTGCCGAACACCGCCTCCGCATCGCCGCTTCGCAGCGGCTCGAGCAGTGACGGCAGGTCGACAGGCGAATACTCGAGATCGGCATCCAGCACCGTCGCGAAGCGGCCGCGAGCGTCGGCGAGCGCGGTACGAAGCGCAGCTCCCTTGC
>JANMQZ010000118.1:0-2686 GCA_031370755.1 Actinomycetes bacterium | reverse complement strand
CGCCGCGCGCTCCGCGCGCGCGCCCGTCGGAAAGCGGTCGTAGACCTCCTTGAACGTCTTCGCCGCCTCGTCGTCTTCGTCGACGAGTATGTAGTAGGTGCCGAGATTGCTCAGCGCCTCTTCGGCCCAGGAGCTGTCGGGGAACTCCGCGACGAGCGCGGCCGTCAGCGCGATGTAGCGATCGCGATCGCCCCGCTCCCGGAGGCTGCTCAAGTAGAAAAAGCGCGCCTCGGCCTTACGCGACGCGCGCTCGAGATACGGCAGCACGCCGTCGCGTGCGGCCGCGTACCGCTTCAGGCTGAAGTCGCACTCCGCGATGCGGAGGTTCACGAGCTCTTTGTCGTCTCCGTCGGCGACCCCTTGCAGTGCCTGGAACGCGGCCCGCGCGTCGTCGAACCGCCGCGCGCCGAAGAGCACCTGCGCGCGCCCGAGGTCGCTTTTGTAACCCGTGTGCGTGATGAGATCCTGAAGCGGCAACAGCTGCGCGGCTGCCGCCGTCGCCGCGTCCGTCAGGGGAAATTCGTAATACACGCGGAGGAACGCATCCGCCGCCCTGGGCCGGTTCGACGCCGCGAGCGCGGCCCGCCCGAGGCGCGAGAGCACTTCCTCGCTGATCGCGGGTTTGTGATCGGCAATGCGTTCGTACATCCGTACCGCGGCCGGGTAGTCTCCTGCGAGCTCCGCGGCTTCTCCCGATGCCAGGCCGGCCGCGAAGGTGACGTAGCCGGGCGCCTTGCGATCGATGACGCCGTCCAGGGTCCGCCGCGCGTCTGCGGGCTGTCCCAGGCGCAATTGCGTCAGCCCCGTGTAGTACCTCGCGTACTCCGCCAGAGCCGTACTCGCCAGCGAGCGGTCCATGAAAAGGCCGAGCGCGGCCGGGTAGTTTCCCTCTTGAAAGCGCTTCACCCCGGTCGACAGCGCCTCGAAGGTCGACGTCGAGCGGGCCGCGCGATCTTTCTCAGACGGCACCAGCCACAGCTCGCTCGGGCTCGACGGCAGCACCGGATGCACGGTGGGCCCGAGCTGCGGCGTGGCGGGAACAGACTGGGGCGCCGGGACAAACAGCAGCGCGCAGGCGAAGGAAAGAATCGCGGGTCGGTTAATCAGGCAGTTAATGGACACGATGCCGTAATCAGTGCCGGGTGTCAGCCGAGGAGCGACGGGTCGCCGTCAGCAAGCGTCTGCACGAGCTCCTGCTGGAAGTACGCGTCGCGCGCGGGAATGGTTGCCGCGATGCGCTCGTCGTAGAGGCGCCGCGCGCGCGCAATCTCGTCCTTGAGACGCTGCAGAAGATCGCGCCGCTCGCGTCCCACGCGCACGGCACCTTCGTTGTACAACTTGATCTCCGAGACGAGGAGCTTCGCGTACCGCCGCGCGCCTTGCGCCTCGTCCTCGTTCCCGCCCGCAGCCGTCATCGTTCCCGCGGCGACCGTGCCGCCATTGTCCCCCGGTACACCGCTGATGAGTCTCAACGCCTGTGCGGTGCGAACCACCGTCAACGAGGTCACGACCGACGCCGCGTGCCGGCCGAGGATTTGTACCGTCTCGAGCCATGAATCCAGCGGCTGACCATCCGACCCTTCGTCGGCATACAGCACCGCCACCGGCTGGCCACCGAGCACGAACGGCACCGCAATGGCGCGGCGTCCCGGCGAGAGTCCCGAGAACGTTGGAGCGACGGCGCCGTTCGTGCCGTCGATCGTGAGCGCCTCGCCGCGCCGCAATACGTCCGCGAGGAAACCGGCTTCACGCCCGTTCGACCGGATGGGCCCGGCATCAACCGATGGCACACCGTCCACGGGCCATTCCTGCAGGACGGCGCCGTTGACGATGAAGAGCGCGACGCGCGGAGACTCGAGCGCCGCGCCACGCACCGCGGCGGCGAGCGCCGCCGTCAGCGACGAGGACTCGTCGATGGCCCGCACGGCGCTGAGCACTTCGGACGAACCTCGCGGGGAACCTGCGGGGGCGTCGTGGGCGGCAGCCACGGCATCTGCCGCGGCCGACCGCTCCGCGTGGAGCGCTTCCCTCGCCTGATCCAGCTCGCGGGCAGCGCCGTCACGAATCTCCTCCGCGTGCGCGTGGGCGCGCTGGAGCTCCGCCTGCGCCCGTTCGAGGTCCGCCTGCGTCCGTTCGAGGTCCCCGTGCACGCGCTCGAGGTCGGCCTGCGCGCGGTCGCGATCCGCCTGCACGCACTCGAGATCGGCGCGGACGCGTCCAAGATCCGCCTTCGTGGGTTCGAAGTCGGCATGTACGCGCTGAAGGTCTGCCTTCGTCTCCTCGAGATCCGTATGCGCCCGCTGAAGGTCTGCCTGCGTGCGTTCGCGGTCGGCCTGCGCACGCTCGCGGTCCGCCTGCACGCGCTCGAGATCGGCGCGCGCACGTTCGAGATCGGTGTTGGCGCGTTCGCGTTCCGCTTGCGCGCGCTCGAGGTCGGCTTGCGCGCGCGTGCGTTCCGCGGCCACCGCTTCGTCCAGCTCGCGACGCGCCTGGGCCGCGGCCTCTGCTGACGCTTGGTCGGCCTCGAGACGCACGCGCGTCGATTCGGCAACCATCTGCCGCTCGACGTCCGAGCGGGCAGCCGCGACCTCTGACTGAAGACGCGCACCGAATTCCGCACGCACTTCGTCGAGCTTCGAGAGCCAGCGCTGCTCTGCGTCGGCCTCTACTTGTCGACGTGCGTTCT
>JANMQZ010000221.1:0-2706 GCA_031370755.1 Actinomycetes bacterium | reverse complement strand
CGATGGACCTGGCGGAGGACGCGTACGGGACGGGACCGGTGACACGCACGATCACGTCGTTGCGAGGACGCGTCAGGCATGGGGACTCGGGCGCACCGGCAGTCGACGCGCACGGGGCCGTGCAGGCGACGATCTTCGCGGCTCGTCTCCGCTCCCCCGGAGGTTTCGGTGTCCCGGCCGACGTTGTGCGCGCCGATCTCAAGGCCGCCGGCCAGCCGGTATCGACCGGCGACTGCGCTCCCTAGTCGGCGAGCAGTTCCAGGACGCGCAGCGGGCGTCTGAACGGCGCAACGAGATACACGCCTGCGGCCCGCTCGCGTGAGGCGGCGATCAACTCGCGCGCGTGAGCGAACCCGACTTCGGCGGCATCGGAGCCGGCTCGTTCGAGCGCGTCCTGCAACGCCTGCGGCACGAGGATGCCCGGCACCTCGTTGTGCAACCGCAGCGCAAGCCGGTGGCTCGTGAGCGGAAAGACGCCGACGAGGACCGGGATCGGCCACTTCCCGCCCAGCCGCTCGGCGAACCGGTCGAGGGGCTCGGCGTCGAAGACGATCTGGGTCATCGCGAACTTCGCGCCCGCCTCGAGCTTCTTCTCGAAGCGCTCCAGTTCTACATCCATGTCGTCGGGCGTCGGATTGACGGCGACGCCAGGGAAGAACGACGTGGGCGCATCGATCGGACGGCCGTTGAAGTCCTCGCCTCGGTTGAGGCTCGTCATCAGCTGCGTCAACCCGATCGAGTCGATCTCGTACACGCCGCGAGCGCCCGGGTAGTCGCCGACTTCCGGTGGATCGCCGGTGACGGCGAGTACGTTGCGCACACCTTCCGCGTGCGCGCCGAGCAGCATGGACTCGAGTCCCATCACCGACCAGTCCCTTGTCGTCAGGTGCGGGATCGTCTCGATTTCGGCACGGCGTTCGATCGTCGCCGAAACCATCAGCGAGCTCATTCCCGCGCGGGCCGTGGCGTTGTCGTTGACGTCGACCCAGCCGACGCGCCCCGACTCGTTCAGCGTGCTTGCGACCTCGATGAGCCCGGCGCTGTTGCCGCCAAGTGGCGGATCGAGCTGGACGGAGACGACCCATTCACCGGCGTTCAGCGCGCGAGAGAGGCCTGTCTCCCGTTGCTCTTCGCCGAGCGCCACGACGAGTTCCGGTGCATCGAAGACGAGAGGTGCACGCGGCTTGCGCTCTTCCTCCACGGCCGCCCGGATCGCGGAAATCTCTGCAGGGGTGGTGCCGCAGCAGCCGCCGATCACCATTGCGCCGAGATTGCGAGCGTGCGCGGCGAACTCGCCGAAGTACTCCGGTGTCGCGTGCGGGTAGATGACACGTCCGCCGGTCAGGCTGGCCAGTCCCACGTTGGGAAGGGCGGCGAGCGGTTTGCCTTTGCCCATCTGTTCCAGAGCTGCAAGCGCAGCGAGCAGGCCGGCACCGTGATTGGCGCCGATCGCGGCGACGTCGAGCTCCATCAGCCGTGCGGCTGCCTCGGCCGCCGTCACGCCGGCCAGCGTCTCGGCGCTCTCGTCGAACGTCAGCAGCGCGACGATCGGCAGACTCGACACGCCGCGCACTGCCTCGATCGCATCGACGACCTCCTCGAGGTCGTAGAACGTCTCGATCATGAAGAGGTCGGCGCCGCGGTCGTCGAGCACTGCGGCCTGCTCCGCGAACAGCTCACGGCGAACGCGCGAAGTTGCGGGCTCGCCGAGCGGTCCGATCGAGGCGCCGATGAAGACGTCGCGACCGGTGACCTCCCTCGCGTTGCGCGCGAGCTTGACGCCCGCAGAGTTGATCTTCTCGAGGTCGTCTTCGAGGAAATGATGCGACAACTTCCGGCGGTTCGCCCCGAAGGTGTTCGTCTCGATCAGCTCCGCCCCGGCGTTGATGAAGCTGACGTGCAGGGACACGACCGCATCCGGCGCGCGGATGTTCGCCTCCTCCGGGCTGCGGAGGCGAGGCACCGCTGCGGAGAGCAGCGCGCCCATCCCTCCGTCGCCCACGATCACCGGCCCATTCTCGAGGCGCTCTAGAAAACGGTTGCGGGTCTGGCTTTGCGCGGGCACTTCGTCTCCTTCCGAACTCGCTCGACACATCCACCCGGGCTCGCGCCCGGCCGGGTTTGGCACCTTGCCGCGGAGGCAGGTTGCCGAGGCTTCACAGGGCCGGTTCCCTCAGCCTCTCTCGATGCGGAGCGGGACACGCGCCCGCTTCCGTGACGAAGTATAGGCAGGGCACCTGTCGAGACCGTGTCCAGAAAACGCAAGAGGGGCCGCCGCCTGGCCCCTCCTGTGTCTCCTTTGGAAGGAGAGTTTCCGAGGTTGCCCCCGCCGCATCGGGGCCCGTCTCGGTGTGCCTTCTGACTATCGCGGGGAGGGGTCACTTGATCCATCACCCGTTCTCGGTTGACTGGCCCGCTTCACGGAAGATTTCTCCGCGCTGCGGCGCTAAAGGGGGAAGGACCTACTGCCGATTCCCGTCCTGACTCCAGGGCCAGGGACTGACGGCAATCACTCCTGCGGCCTGCGGAGCATTGAAGGCGGCGGACGAGGACTCCGCCGCCTTCTTCTTTTAAGACGGTCGCGCGGGCAAAGCCCACACGACCTCTGACCGGCATCGCAAGCGACGCCTAGTCGTGGATGACCCGGCCCTCCATGCCGCCGGCGACCGTGACCACCTGGCCGGTGACATGGCCGGACAGGACCGG
>JANMQZ010000148.1:0-20164 GCA_031370755.1 Actinomycetes bacterium | reverse complement strand
CGACGAGCGGCGCGAGCGCCGCGAAGATGAGCCACGGGTTCCAGTTCCAGAACGCGGCGAGCGAGACGCCGAGAATCGTCAACACGACGTCGACCGAGATCGCTTCGACGCCGAAGAGGCCGCTCTCGCGGAAGCTGTGGCCGCGGCCCAGCTTCAGGATCACGCCGACGAGCACGTGGTTCACGGCGACGAAGGCGACTGCGGCTGCCAGGCCCGCGACGGCAAAGCGCGCCTCGGGGTTCGCGATGAGCGTCTCACCGTGACGGTTGACGAGATACGCGGTGCCCCACGCCGCGAGCGAGTCGAGCGTGTAGTTCGAGATGTTGAACCCGGCGATCGGCCACGGGTAGCGCTCCTTCAGCCACTCCGGAACCGTCTGCACGAGCGGGATCAGCACGATCAGCTCGGGCGGAAGCAGCAGCGCCGCCGCGACGAGGAACACCACCGACGTGTGATACATCTGGTTCCGAGGCGACTTGACCGGGAAGGTGTGCGCGAGCGTCGCCGCGACCGCGAGGAAGACGAAGGTCAGCCAGCCGTGCTTGATGTTCGGGGCGCCGACGTAGAACTTGCCGGCCGCCGCAACGGTGGCGAGCGCGAGGACTGTCAGGTAGATCCGAGCCGTTCGAGGGAGGCCGCCGCCGCGAACCGCGTGCCCAGCGGGCTCCGGCGGCATGTCCTGGAAGAACTCCCCGGACAGCTCTTCAGGGACGGCGGTCATCGCGTCATCCCGAATTGCACGTGAATTCGTGGCCGCAGAGCCATGTCGAGATTGTCGGCCCGCCCCGAGCGGGTGGCGTCACCCGTTCGGAGGATTCGCACCGCATGGCTGCAACGAAGAGCGGGCCCCGTTGCCGGGGCCCGCTCGCGGTGATTCAGGGTAGATCGGCGCTGCTACGGGAGCAGCGCTCCGAGCGTGTCCGTCACCGGCGCGATTGCGGCATCAGGCGCGGTGCAGAGTGAGACGATCGGATCGCACGAGGCATCGACGATGCCGAGCTCGGCGAGAGCCGCGTCCATTTCGGCCGACGTCGCGTCAGCGGCATCGCCGACCGAGGGATCCCCGGCGTTGTCGGCCCATGCTGCATCCGACCACGCCGCGTCACTCCAGGCCACGTCGCTCCAGGCGACGTCGCCCCAGGCAACGGACGCCCAAGCCGAATCGGCCCAGGCCGCGTCGCTCCAGGCGACATCCGACCAGGCTGCATCCGACCAGGCGACGTCCGACCAGGCAGCCGCGTCCCAGGCCTTGTTGGCCTTCGCCGCTCTCTGCCACGCCGAGGCATCGAACACGCGCGATCCATCCGCGAGGCCCAGGACGTACTTGTTCAGGCCGGCGTTCGGGTTCGGCGGGCTCTTCAGCCGTCCACGGGCGGCCGCGATGTTGATCTCACCCACACCGAGAGAGCCCTTGGGCGCCCTCGGCTCGGGGGTCGAGGTCACCATCAGCGCACCCTTCACCTGATCGGGCGTCCAGTCCGGATGCTGAGCCATCAGCATCGCCGCAGCCCCCGCGACAACGGGCGCTGCGAAGGACGTTCCGCTCAGCTGCATGTAGCCGGGCGCGGTGACGTGATCGGGGCGGGTCAACGGAAGCGTGGCGCTGGCCGGGACCGGGCCGATCATGTAGCGCCCAGGTGCCGCCAGATCCGGCTTCGCGAAGCCATCCCCTGTGTAGCCGTAGGCCGTGAACGGTGCCGCGGTGTCGTCACCTGCGCCGAGGCTGGTGCCGATGTCCGCCGCGCCGACCGTGATCACGAACGGGTCGTTGCCCGGTGCGAACGGAACACCGCTCGGCCCGGCCGCGCTGCCGTAGTTGCCCGCTGCTGCGACAACCACGATCCCGTTCAGCCACAGCTTCTCGACTGCCTGGTCGAGCGGGTCGAACAGGACGCTCGCCCGGTTGACCGCATGCAGGGAGAAGTTCGCGACCTTGATGTTGTACTTCGCCTTGTTCGCCAGGATCCAGTCGGCCGCCTTGACGACGTCCCCGACCGTTGCCTGACCCTGGTCGTTCATGACGTCGAGCGAGACCAACTCCGCCTTCGGCGCGACACCGGCGTAACCCGTTGCGGAGCCGGCGGCGATGCCGGCGACGAACGTGCCGTGCCCGTAGCCGTCACCCGGCGAGTTCGGACCGAGGCTCGCCATGTTGACCTGCGCGAGCAAACGGCTGCCGAAGTCGGCGACGCGGGACGGGTCGATGCCGGAGTCGACGACGGCAATGGTCGCCGCGTCGGGGCTCTGCTTCAACCAGTCCACCGGTGCGCCGGTCGCCCACGGCCACAGCTGCGAGTTGGTGAGCGGCAGCTGAACCGCAGACGTCTTGACCGACTCGTTGGCCATGATCGACGTGATGTAGGGCCGCTTGCCGAGCGACAGGATCTGGCTTCCGGTCAGGGTGGAGCGCACGCCGTTGATCGACGTGAACTGTGCCTTGACCGAACTGTTCATGTTGTCGCCGGCCAGCTGCTTCATCAGGCCGTTCGCATTTCCGTTCTTGTCCCCCTGGACGATGACGTCGAACGTCTGCCCGGGGTTCTGGGCGATCGAGCTCAGAAGCTCTGAGGGGACAAACGCCTTGAGGCCACCCGTTTTGACCACGGATGCGCTTCCGCCGCTGAGCCCTGCGCCGGCCACGGAGGCCATTGCGAAGACTGCAATCACGGAAACAACCGCACCGGCACGACGGCCGCCGCGGCCCCACAACGCGTTCGAACGCAACTCGTTTCGCGAGCCGCGTCCCCACAGTGCGTTCGAGCGATCACCGCTTACATTCGCTCGTTTATGCCGCATCTACCCTTCCTCTCCTGAATGTCCATGCGCAGACGCACATGGGCCGCAAAAACACGTGAAGCAGGGTGAAGGTAGGCCGCCACCCGGGGTGACACCTCCCCCGGATGGGTCAGGACCCGCGCACCGCGCACGATTCACTCGAACGAGTTACCCCCGATGTCGCGTACCCTCGCCCCGTGCGTCTGGCCGTCGAGATTCGTGCCGCGCGCGGTGTCGCCGCGCTGTCGCGGCTCGTCGGCGCCGGGGCGGGCATGACCGTGCCGGGGAAGCTCCTCTCGAAGCTCGACCCGGGCGCGATCGACCGCCTGGCGGCCCGTCTGCCCGCCGGGACAGCCGTCATCTCGGCGACGAACGGCAAGACGACGACCTCGGCGATGGCGGCCGAGATCCTGCGCCGCCGCTTCCGGCTGGCGCACAACCACTCGGGCGCGAACCTCGTCTCCGGGGTCGCCTCCACCCTCCTCGCCGCGCAGGACGCCGAGCTGGGCCTCCTCGAAGTCGACGAGGCGGCCTTGCCGGAGGTGCTCCGGCGCGTGCGCCCGCGTGCCGTCTGCCTCGGCAACCTCTTCCGCGACCAGCTGGACCGCTACGGCGAGCTCGAGCTGATCGCCGAGCGCTGGCGCTTGGCCGTCGACGAGCTGCCGCCTGAGACGGTGCTCGTCCTGAACGGCGACGATCCGCAGGTCGGCTCGCTCGGCCACGGCGTCGTCTACGGTCTCGACGACCCCTCGGTCGCGCGCCTCTCGCTCCAGCACGCCTCCGACTCGAAGTACTGCATCCGCTGCGGGACTCCCTATCTCTATGCCGCGGCGTATGTGGGGCACCTCGGCGACTACCGCTGCCCGAACTGCGGTCACTCGAGGCCGCCGCTCGAGGTCGTCGGCCGGGCGGTCGAGCTGGAAGGGCTCGAGCGCGCCTCGTTCGATCTCGTCACCCCCGAGGGAACCCGTCGCATCGAGCTCGCGCTGCCGGGCCTCTACAACGTCTACAACGCCCTCGGCGCCGCGACGCTCGCGCGCGCGCTCGGGGCGACACCGGACGAGATCGTCGACGGGCTGGCGCGCTTCAGCGCAGCCTTCGGCCGCTTCGAGCGCATCCCGATCGACGGCAAGCGTCTCCTTCTTCTTCTTGTGAAGAACCCCGCCGGGGCGAACGAGGCGGTCCGCACACTCGTCGACGGCGGCCCGCCGCGTGTCGCCGTGATCGCCCTGAACGATGGGATCGCCGACGGCCGCGATGTCTCCTGGATCTGGGACGTCGATTTCGAGCCGCTCCTCTCGGGGCTCGAGACGCTCGTCGCGAGCGGGGACCGCGCGGCCGAGCTCGCGCTGCGCTTCAAGTACGGCGGCCTCGACGAATCGCGCATCGTCGTCGAGCCCGATCTCGAGCTCGCGCTCGATCGCGGTCTCGCGCTCACACCAGACGGCGGAGAGCTCGTCGTGCTGCCGACCTACACCGCCATGCTCGGGCTGCAGCGACTCGTCGCCGCGCGCGGCCACGCGAAGCCGTACTGGGAGCGGGCCGCGTGAGGATCCGAGTCGGCCACCTCTATCCGGAGTACCTGAACATCTACGCCGACCGCGGCAACATCGCCGTGCTCGCGCGCCGCGCGGCGTGGCGCGGCCACGAGCTCGAGGTGATACCACTCGGCCTGGACGACGCGATCGTGCCGGGCGCGCACGATCTCTACTACGTCGGCGGCGGCCAAGATCGCGAGCAGTTCCTCGTCGCGGAGAATCTCGCGACGAAGGCGGAGCCGCTGCGCGAGGCTGTCGTCGGCGGCGGCGCGGCGCTGCTCGCAGTCTGCGGCGGCTACCAGCTGCTCGGCCGCGGCTACCGCGGCTTCCACGGCGAGGAGATGCCGGGCGTCGGGCTGTTGCCGCTCGAGACGGTCGCCGGCGCGCGGCGGATGATCGGCGATGTGCTCCTCGAGACCGAGCTCGAGCCGGGCGTCGTGCGCACGATCGCGGGCTTCGAGAACCATGCGGGCCGCACGCGCCTCGACCCGGGCGCGCAGCCGCTCGGCCGCGTCGTCGCCGGCTTCGGAAACGACGGCGAGAGCGGCTACGAAGGCTGCCGGGCCGGACGCGCGATCGGCACGTACCTCCACGGCCCGCTCCTCCCGCGCAACCCGTGGCTCGCCGACTGGCTGCTTGCGCAGGCGATCGCACATCGCACGGGCGGCGACGCGCCTGTGCTCGACCCGCTCGACGACGAGCTCGAGGCGCGTGCGCACGAGATCTCCGCCGGGCGCGCGAGGTCGCGCGGCGGGAGGCTCTAGTGTCGACGAATGGAGATTGAGATGGAGATGAGACTCGAGGTCGTCCCGCTACCCGTCGTGGACGTAGACATCAGCAAGGCGTTCTACGTCGACCAGGTCGGTTCGTCCTCGATCACGACGTCGAACCGGGCAACGGGATGCGTGTTGTTCAATTGACACCGCCGGGCTCTGCCTGCTCGATCGTGATCGGCACCGGGATGGGCGACTCGAGTGACGGCTGCCGCGTCAAGAACCTCCATCTCGTCGTGACCGACATCGTCGCGACGCGAGCGGAGCTCGCGGTACGGGGAGTCGAGATCAGCGAGATCAAAGACCTCGGAGGCGTCAAGTACGCCTTCTTCGGCGACCCCGACGGCAACTCTTGGGCGCTCCAGGAGATCCCACCGCGCTGAGCCGCAGCTACACGCGCTGGAGGTGCGTGTCTTTGAAGCCCGTGCGGTATTTCAGGCCGTAGCCGACCGCGCGATCGACGCCGATGTGCGTGAGCCAGATCAGGCCGAGTTGAACTGCGATCTCCGCATCGACGATGACTCCGATGGCTGTTGCGTCACTCCCCCAACACCGGCGCACCCGTCGCCTCGCCCGTACGCAGGAAACGTGAACGCTATGTCCGAGCGGCTTTCAGCACACGCTCGGCCGCGAGACGCAGCTGCTGCGGTACGTCGTCGTTGCGGGTGTAGTGCCGGTACGCCCGCCGCGGCTTCCGTCCCTTCCCGCGCGAGGTCACGCCCGACACCGCCTCGAAATCGGGAACGAGGACGACCGTCCGCCTGCGACCGGCGACGTCCTGGATCTGCTGGTTGATCACGAACTCCGACTCGACGGGGCGTTGGCCCTTGGGCGCGTCGCGGTCGTGCACGATCACGTACGGGATGTCGCACGCGTTGCAGATGCGCGCGAAGAGCGGCATGTTCCCCTTGCCGCCGCACTCGAGGACGAGGATGCCCTCCTTGTCGGGCTCGATGTCGAGCGCCTCGAAGACGAACGGGAACGCAAGCTTCTCCGTACGGCCTTCGACGAGCAGCACCGCGCGCGCCAGGAAGAGCTCCGCGCGGTCGCTGTCGAACTCCGACAGAACACGAAACGCCTCCGCCTCCGCGAGCGGCTCCGGCTGGAAGAGCGTCGTGCCGTGGTCGTTCGTGTGCCGCACGAGCGCGAGGTCTTCGATCCGGTCGACGCTGAGGAACACCGGCGCGTGCGTCGAGTACAGGATCTGGTTCCCGCGGTGCGCGAGCTTGCGCAGCACGTTGAACAGGTGGCGCTGGAGGTGCGGGCTCAGGTACAGCTCCGGCTCCTCGATGAGCAGCACAAAGCGGCGCAGGTTCGACGCGAGCAGTCGCTCCATCCCTGCGACGAGCTGAAGGCCGCCGTCTGCCTGCGACCAGTGATGCTCGGCGTACGGCGGCTGGAAAAGCTCGGCAACGTCACTGGCGCCCGAACCGGTGGCCGGCGCGACGAGGTTCCGCGGCCGGAGGTTCGCGGGCATGAAGAGCACGGGCGGCGAGCCGGCGCGGTTCAGGTTGAGCGTGTCGGGCGGACGCGCGTCGAGGAAGATCGTGGCCCCCTTCTCTAGCTCCGCCTCGAGGTGGATGCGCCCCGACGTGCCGTGCGAGATGTCGGCGATCGTCGGCGGGGGCGCCGCAGCCTCGAGCAGCGTCCAGATCGCGGTGAGGACCGTCGACTTGCCGCTCGACGCCTCACCGACGAGCGCGCACATCGAGCCGGGCTCGAACTCGAGCTCCCGCGCGGCGCGGTAGCCCTGCATCGAGATCCACTGCAGTGGCGGCATTGCTCCCTACGGTGCCCAGAGCGAGCCGAGATACACGGCGGGATCCCCGGGCACCCAGCGCCGGAGGAACCGTTCGATCGGCGGGTGCAGCACGATGCCGTCGAGGTCGGCGGGGTCGAACAGCCGGTGACCGCGCACGGCGGCGTCGCTCGAGGTGACGGCCTCGAGCGAGCGCCCGGAGAGGTCGCCCGCGAAGATGATGTGCACGACGTGCTTCGCCGCGAACGCCCGCACCGGCGAGATCGAGTCGACGAGCGCGACCGGGCCCTCGACCGGGATCTCGTCCTCGATCCCGACTTCTTCGCGCAGCTCGCGGTGCAGCGCGTCGACGAGGCTCTCACCCGAGTTGACGCCGCCGCCCGGCAGGAGCCAGTACTCGCCGCGCCCGGCCTTCTCGTGCCGGCACAGGAGGATCCGGTCCTGCCACCGCAGCAACGCCGAGACGCGGATGCGCGGCTCCATCACGCCCGGGAGGACGATCCGAAGCCGCGGACGCCGCGCTCGCTCTCCGGCAGCTCCTCGACCTCGACCGGATCGACGAGCGGCACCGGCATGACGACGAGCTGCGCGATGCGCATGCCCGGCTCGACGACGAACGCGTCGCGCTCGTCGGTGTTCAGGAGGATCACCTTCAGCTCGCCGCGATAGCCGGAGTCGACGAGACCGGGCGTGTTCACGATCGTGATGCCGTTCTTCGCGGCGAGCCCGGAGCGAGGTTGCACGAAGCCCGCATACCCGTCGGGGATCGCGATCGCGAGGCCGGTGCCGACCGTTGCACGCTCACCCGGTGCGAGCACGATGCGCTCGCACGCGGCAAGGTCGAGTCCTGCGTCGCCGTCGTACGCACGCGCGGGAACGGTCGCGTCCTCGCGCAGGCGGCGAATCGGCAGCTCGATCACGCGCGGCCCGTGGCGCGATCTTGCTCGGAGCTGGCAACGAGGTACGCGGCGAACCGCCGCACCTCACGCCGCGGCAGCCGCGCGACGACGAGCACGCCTTCGGTCGTGTCCTCACGCTGCTCGATCGGCGCACCGAGCGCGTAGAGCTCGTTGAGCTTCCCGCCTTCGTCGTAGGGAAGCAGCAGGCGCACCGCTTCGAAGCGCTCCGCGAAGCGGTCGGCGATGCGTGTGCGCAGCTCGTCCATCCCTTCACCGGTGAGTGCCGAGACCTGCAGCGCATCGGGATACCGGTTCGAGAGCCGCCGGCGGTGCAGCGCGTCGACCGCGTCGATCTTGTTCACGACGAGCTCGAGCGGCAGATCGGACGCGCCGATCTCGTCGAGGACCGCGTCCACTGCGGCGATCTGCTCGATCAGCTTCTCCTCCGGCGCGGAGCCGTCGACGACGTGCAGTACGAGGTCGGCGACGAGCGTCTCTTCGAGCGTCGCCGAGAAGCCTTCGACCAGCTGATGCGGCAGCCGGCGGATGAAGCCGACCGTGTCCGTCACGAGATAGCGGCGGCCCTCGTGCTCGAAGCCGCGCGTCGTCGGGTCGAGCGTCTCGAAGAGCCGGTTGCGCACGGAGACGGCGGCATCGGTGAGCGCGTTCAGGAGCGTCGACTTGCCGACGTTCGTGTAGCCGGCGAGCGCGACGGTCGGCGTCTCGGTGCGGCGGCGCTCCTTGCGGCGGACGTCGCGCTGCTTCTGGAGACCCTTGAGCCGGCTCTTCAGGAGCGAGACGCGGCGGCGTGCGATCCGGCGGTCGGTCTCGAGCTGCGACTCGCCGGGGCCTCTCGTGCCGACGCCGCCGCCGAGGCGCTCGAGGTGCTGCCACATGCCGCGCATGCGCGGGAGGTTGTACTCGAGCTGCGCGAGCTCGACCTGGAGCTTGCCCTCGGCGCTGACGGCGTGCTGCGCGAAGATGTCGAGGATGAGCTCGGCGCGGTCGACGACGCGTGCCTGGAGGAGGTTTTCGAGCTCGCGCTGCTGCGAGGGCGAGAGCTCGTCGTCGACGAGCAGGACCTCCGCGTTCGCCTCCTTGTAGGCGCTCTTCAGCTCGTCGAGCTTCCCCTTGCCGATGTACGTCCGTGGATCGGGATGCGGGCGATGCTGGACGAGCCGCTCCACGGGCTCGACGCCCGCGGTCCGTGCGAGCTCCTCGAGCTCCGCGAGCTCGTCGTCCGGGTCCACCCCCTGCGCGAGAACGGCGAGGACGAGCCCACGCTCGGGCTCGAGGCCCGGCGTTGGATCGGGCTGTCTGACCGCCATTGGAGGTCATTATGACGACTGCGGTGCCCGCCCCCGACCTCGCAGCCAGGACGCTCCAGCTCGTCGACGTGCCCTCGGAGAGCCGTTCCGAGGCCGTCCTCGTCGACCTCGTGCGCGCGGTCATGCCGGGCGAGCCGCGCTTCGACGACGGCGAGGTGCTCCTCTACGGCGACGGCCCGGTCGTCCTCGCCGGGCACCTCGACACGATTCCGGCCCAGGCGAACATCCCGGGCAGGATCGAGAACGGCGCGGTTCATGGGCTCGGCGCGAGCGACATGAAGGCGGGCGTCGCCGTGATGATCGAGCTCGCCCTCGCGGGTGTCCCCGGCCGCTACCTCTTTTTCACGCGCGAGGAGGTGCCGGTGACGGAGAGCCCGCTGCCGGCGCTCTTCGCGAGCGGCCTTGTCGCGGACGCGGAGCTCGCCGTCGTGCTCGAGCCGACGGATTGCATCCTCCATGCGGGCTGCCTCGGCAACATCCAGGCGCGCGTCACGTTCACCGGTGAGAGCGCGCACTCGGCGCGGCCGTGGACGGGCGTGAACGCGATCCACGAGCTCGTGCGGGGGTTGCAGGGGCTCGTCGTGCTCGAGCCGCTCGACGTCGAGCTCGACGGTCTCACCTACCGCGAGGTCGTGAGCGCGGTCCGCGTCGAGGGCGGCATCGCCGCGAACGTCGTGCCTGCGAAGGCAAGCGTCGAGCTGAACTACCGCTACGCGCCGGGGAGCACGCGCGACGAGGCGGAGCGGCAGCTGCGCTCGCTCGTGCCGGAGGGTGACCTCGAGGTGCTCAGCAACTCGCCGTCCGCCCCGCCCGCCCTGACCAATCCGCTCGTCGCGCGGCTGCGCGAGCTCGTGCCCGACGTCGCGCCGAAGCAGGCGTGGACGCCGGTTGCGCAGTTCGCCGAGCAGGGGATCGACGCGATCAACTACGGCCCCGGGCTGACCCGCTACGCGCACCGGCAAGATGAGCAGGTGCCCGTCGAGAACCTCGATCGCGCGTTCGAGACGCTGCGAGCCTTCCTCGCATGATCAACCCGGTGCTCGCCGGGATGCCGGCCTATCCCTTCGTGAAGCTCGAGGAGACGCGGCGCGCGCTCGCCGCCCGCGGCGTCGAGGTGCTCGACTTCGGCAAGGGCGACCCGAACGAGCCGACCGATCCGATGATCCGCCAGGCGCTCATCGACGCGCTGCCCGTGCGCGCGCCGTATCCCCTCGCCGCGGGCCTGCCGGAGCTGCGCGAGTCGGCCGCCCAGTGGTGCAGGCGGCGGTTCGGTGTCGACCTCGATCCGGACACGGAGCTGATTCCGACGTACGGCTCGAAGGAGGCGATCTTCTCGCTCGCGCAGGTGCTCGTCGACCCGCACTCCGACAAGCGCGTCGTCGCGTACGGCGAGCCCGCGTACCCCGTCTACGAGCGGGGCGCCCTCTTCGCAGGCGCAGAGGTGCAAGCCCTGCCGCTCCGGCGCGAGAGCGGCTTCCTGCCCGACCTCGCGGCACTCGACGAGCGCACCGCGATCGTCTGGGTCAACTATCCGCACAATCCGACGGGTGCGCTCGCACCGCTCTCCTTCTACGAGGAGCTGGCGGCGCGCGCGGAGGAGCTCGACTTCGTGATCGCGTCCGACGAGGCGTACACCGAGCTCTGGTTCTCGGAGCCGCCGCCGTCGGCGCTGCAGGTCGCGGACCGCTCGCGCGTCATCGTCTTCCAGACGCTCAGCAAGCGGTCGTCTATGACCGGGTACCGCTCCGGGTTCGTCGCGGCGCCGGCAGACGTGATCGCGGCGCTGAAGTCGTACCGCCCGACGGTCGGCACCGCACCGCAGGAGTTCGTGCAGCGGGCCTCGGTCGTCGCCTGGGACGACGAACGGCACGTCGAGGAGACACGCGCGCGCTATGCCGCCAAACGCGACGTCCTCCTCCCCGCGATCGCCGCGCGGGGCTGGGAGGTCGTCGCGAGCGAGGCGACGATGTATCTCTGGCTCGCCGTCCCGGATGCGGACGCGGTCGTCGAGCAGCTGCTCGCGCGCGGCCTCATCGTCTCGCCCGGGTCGTTCTTCGGCCCGAGCGGCGAGGGCTACATCCGCTTCGCGCTCGTGCCCACGCTCGACGAGTGCCGCCGTGCGGCCGCGATACTGGCCGAGCTGTGAGCACTGAGGCGACCATCGAGGCGCTCGACCGCGGCGAGATCCGCGTGGCCGAGAAGATCGACGGCGAGTGGCGGGTGAACGAGGAGGCGAAGGCGGCGATCCTCGACTACTTCCGCATCCGCAAGGTCGAGCTCGTCGAGCTCGGCCCATACGAGTACGCCGACAAGATCCCGCTGAAGCACAACTACCTCGAGCTCGGCGTGCGCGTCGTCCCGCCTGCGACCGCCCGCTACGGGTCGTACCTCTCGCCGGGCGTCGTGATGATGCCGAGCTACGTGAACATCGGGGCGTGGGTCGGCCCGAACACGATGGTCGACACCTGGGCGACGGTCGGCTCGTGCGCGCAGATCGGTGCGGACGTGCACCTCGCCGGCGGCGTGGGCGTCGGTGGCGTACTCGAGCCGGTGCAGGCGCGGCCGGTGATCGTCGAGGACGGCGCCTTCATCGGCTCGCGCTGCATCCTCACGGAGGGCGTGCTCATCGGTGAGCGCGCGGTGCTCGCCCCGAACGTCTCGCTCACCGGCTCGGTGCCCGTGATCGACGTCACCGGGCCCGAGCCCGTCGAGCATCGCGGCTACGTGCCGCCGTACTCGGTCGTCGTGCCTGGCACACGGCCGAAGGACTTCCCGGCCGGAACGTTCCAGATCGGCTGCGCGCTGATCATCGGCAAGCGCAGCGCCCAGACCGACCTGAAGACCTCCCTCAACGACGTGCTGCGCGAGTACGAGATCGGCGCATAGGGCAAACTCCTGGCATGAATGCCGACGTCTTCATCACCATCGCGTTCGTCGTCTGGGCCGTGCTGCTCGCGGCGGGCGGCGTGCTCGTCGCGGTGCGCTCGAGCCGCGGCGCTACGCGGGCTCCGCAGGCCCGGTAAGCGTCGCCCGACCCGCGTGCAGGCGCACGCGGAGGTCCCCGCCCGGGAAGTGCACGAGCACGTCTCCTTCGCCGTGCGTCGCCGCCGCGACCGCAACCGCGCTCGAGCCGGATGCGCTCGTCTCCCCCACGCCACGCTCCCAGACACGCGCCGTCACCTCGCCCGGCCCGTCGATCCTGACCACCTGCACGTTCGTTCGGTTCGGGAAGCGCGGATGCGTCTCGAGCAGCGGGCCGATCAGCGGCAGGTCGTCGGGATCACCGACGACGACCGCATGCGGGTTGCCGACCGAGACCGACGTGACGTCGAGGCCGGCCACGCGCTCGCGCTCGTACACCGCAACTGCTCCCATGTCGGACTCATAGAGCCGCGCGCCCACGCGGCGCACCTCGACGGTCAGCGGGCCGACATGCACGCGCGCCACGTCCGAGCCGGTGCGGTCCATCAGCCAGGCCGCGACGATGCGCGTGCCGTTGCCGGACATCTCGGCGAGCGAGCCGTCGGGGTTCACGATCGCGACGTGCACGTCGTCGCCGTCGACCTCGAGCACCTGCATGACGCCGTCGAGGCCGGGCTCCATCGACACCTCGTCGGACTCACTGACGAGGTAGGTGTTCCCGTGTGCCTGCCAGCGAGACGATGTCATCGGCGATCTCGCCCGGCGGGCGATCCGCATCGACCATAACGAGGCCGGGCACGCGCCGCATCCATTTGCGCTGATACGCGGCGTAACGGCGCGTCCGCACGACGATCGCGTCGATCGCCTCTTCGCGTGGCAGGGTGGCCACTTCGTCGAGGCCTAGCGTCTTCCGCGCGGTCGCCGAGATCGGCCCGGCGAGCGCGGCCCGCACCTCGTCGACGACGCCCGCGTCGAACATCGCGCGGGTGCGCTCCTCGATCCGCCGCTCGAGCACGTCCTTCGGGACGTCGAGGCCGACGAGGACGGTCGGGTGGCGCGTCTCCTCCGCCCAGAGGCGGTCCTTGGCGGGTGCGAGCGACGCGCCGGCCGCGGCGAGCTCGAGGGCCCGCACGACGCGGCGGCGGTCATTCTGGTGGACCAGCGCCGCGGCCGCCGGATCGAGCGTGGCGAGCCGCTCGTACGCGAGCGCCGGATCCTCGTCGTAGACGCGCTCCCAGCGCTCGCGCTCGCCCGGAGCAGGCGCGCCTGGCACGGCGAGGTCGGCGAGGGCGGCGCGGAGGTAGAGGCCGGTCCCCCCGACGACGATCGGTGTCCTCCCGGCCGCGAGGATCTCGTCGATCGCAGCCTGGGCCAGGGGTGCGTATTCGCCGACGGATGCCTCGTGGTCGAGCGGCCAGAGCGCCACGAGCCGCCCGGGTGCCTGATTCGTGAGGATCGGCAGGCCCCGGTAGACCTGCATTGCGTCGGCCGACACGAGTTCCGCGGGAAAACGCTCGGCCAGGGTCGCAGCTACCCTCGTTTTGCCACTGGCGGTCGGGCCGAATATGCCGATAACCGTCACCAGTGCACTCTCGCGCCCGTTACACCCTCGTGAAGGTCTCGAACTTCGCCCTCAAAAGCCATATGGAGCGGTCACGGGCCGAGTCGCTCGTGTTCGTCATCGCCAGCTCCGTCATCGCCCTCAGCACATTATTTGCCGTCACGTGGGTCGCAGGCTTCGACCACGTCTCCGCGCGGCTGCACGCAGTCGACCCGGTGTGGTTCGCGTCGGCGTTCGGCGCGCAACTCGTCGCGTATTTCGGCTACGTGCTCGCGTACCGCGAGGTCGCGCGCGTCGAGCACGACTGCGAAATCGGCACCCGCGGCGTCGTTGCCGCTGTGACCGCAGGCTTCGGAGCGTTCGTCGCGCGCGGCGGCTTCGCGGTCGACGTCCACGCGTTCAAGCAGGCGGGGCTGACCGACCAGGAGGTGCGCGTGCGCGTGCTCGGTCTCGGCGCCCTCGAGTATGCGCTGCTGGCGCCGGCGGCCTGCATCGTCGCGATCCAACTGCTCGCCGACGGGCACTCGCCGTCACTCGGGCTGACCTTGCCGTGGGCGATCGCGGTGCCGCTCGGGTTCGTCGCCGCACTCTGGGCGGTCGAGCGCCGCGAGGAACTGCGCGCGCATGCGGGACGGCGTCGGCACCTGGCGCAGGCCCTCGACTCGATCTACGTCCTCAAGCGCATGTTCGTCCAGCCGAAGCACGCGCTCGGGCCGATCGGCACTGCGCTCTACTGGTTCGGCGACATCTTCTGCCTCTGGGCGTGCCTGCAGGCGTTCACGCACGGGACGCCGGACATCTCACTGCTGCTCCTCGGCTACGCGACGGGCTACGCCTTGACGCGGCGGACCCTGCCGCTCGGCGGCGCGGGCGCCGTCGACGCGCTCCTACCGTTCGCGCTCTCGTGGTGCGGCATCTCGCTCGCCGCCGCGGTGCTCGCGGTGTTCGCGTACCGCGTCTTCAACCTCTGGCTCCCGATCGTTCCGGCGGCGCTCGGCGTGCGCTCGATGCGTGCCGCGGCTGCGGCTTAGACCACAGCCACTTCGAGCTGCGCGCCGCCGAGCGTCGTCGAGGTCGCACGCTCGATGCGGACATCGACGAAGTCGCCCGGCGCCGCGTCGCCGAGGAAGTTCACCGTCGTGTTGCGGCGCGTGCGGCCGCGCAGATAGGCGGGGTCGGTGCGGCTCGGCCCTTCGACGAGCACCTGCTCGACGCGTCCGATCCGCTCGGCGTTCCGCTCGGCCGCGAGCCTCTGCACGAGCTCGACGAGCCGCTCGATCCGGTCGCGCTTGACCTCGTCCGAGATCTGCTCCGCCATCGCCGCGGCATCGGTGCCGGCACGCGGTGAGTAGACGAATGTGAAAGCGCTGTCGAAGCGGACCTCCTCGACGACCTCCATCGTCTCGCGGAAGTCGTCATCGGTCTCGCCGGGGAAGCCGACGATGATGTCGGTCGAGAGCGCGAGATCGGGGATGCCGGCGCGCATCGCGTCGACGAGCTTCAGGTAGCGCTCGCGCGAGTAGGTGCGGCGCATCGCCTTGAGGATGCGCGTCGAGCCGGACTGGAGCGGCAGGTGCGCGTGCTCGCAAACGGCGGGGCACTCGGCCATCGCCTCGATCACCGGCGTGCGGAAGTCCTTCGGGTGCGGGCTCGTAAAGCGGATGCGCTCGATCCCGTCGACTGCGTCGCAGGCGCGCAGCAGCTCGCCGAACTCGGTGTGGATGTCCGGCAGGAGGTCGCGGCCCCACGAGTTGACGTTCTGACCGAGCAGGGTCAGCTCGCGCACGCCCTGCTGCGCAAGGTGCGTCACCTCGGCGAGCACGTCGCCAGGCCGGCGGCTGACCTCGCGGCCGCGCACGGCGGGGACGATGCAGTACGAGCACGTCGAATTGCAGCCCATCGAGATTTGCACCCATGCCTGGAAGCGGCGCTCGCGGTGCATCGGCAGCGTCGCGGCGAACTGCCGCTCGTCCGCTGTCCCCCACGCCCCGCGCTGCACGCCGAAGCCGCCGGCGCCGAGCCACTCGCCGAGGTGCGGGATCGTGCCCGGCCCGAACGCGACGTCGACGGACGGGTAGAGCGAGAAGAGCCGCTCGCGCTGCGCCTCCGCGTAGCAGCCGCCGACGGCGATGACCATGTCGGGCCGCTCGCGCTTCCGCGCCGCGGCGTCGCCCATGTACGCGGCGAACTTCGTGTCGGGCTTCTCGCGGATCGTGCACGTGTTGAAGACAACGACGTCCGCTTCGTCAGGCGTCGACGCTTCGCCGAGGCCGAGCTCCTCGAGCATCCCCTTGATGCGCTCGGAATCGTGCGCGTTCATCTGGCACCCGAACGTCGTCAACCAATATCTACGGCAGTCCATCGACGCTGAGGGTAGCGGTGACCACCAGGGCTTATGGCCGCCCGGCTACGGGACGGGACGACCTCACCTCAAATGCATCGCGGCGCATTTGGCCGAAATGAAGCCATTTCGTCGCCATGATGAGAAGCAGGTCGGCGGGGGTCGACCAGCGTGACGGCTTAGGCGAGCGTCGGAGCGGTCTCGAGGAGTTCGCCTCGTCCCGTGCCTTCGATCACGAGTTCACTCGTGCTGCGGAACAGCTCCATGGCCTCGGCATCGGCGTAGAAGGCTTCTCCCTCCCGCTGGAAAGTTGCCAGGTCTGGATAGTCCGTCTCGATGACGAACTCGTTGGCGGTGCCGACGGTGGGCGTCAAGAATGTTGCCTCGGCCCAACCCCGGGATCGGGCAAGCTCATTCAACTGATGCCACGCCTCCAGGTACTCCTTGAAGTGGCCGTACCTGACCTGCACGATGAAGCGAGCGCGATACATCGTTCCTCCGTTCGGCGGGGGCGGACCGATGATACGACGCGGATCGCCTTCTGCCTACATCTGGCTCTTGCGGATCAAGTGGTGACCTGGTAGCGGCGCATGGCGACCTAGGGTACCGCGGTCAAAGCAACCTGATTGCACCCCCTCGGCTAGAGATCGGTGACGAAGCTCCGGACGTGGACGTTTCGTCGCTTGGGCCACCGTTCGGGAATGAACCCCTGACGTTCGTAGCGCCACTGAACCGCGCCGGACAACCTGGCGCTAGTGACGATTCTCGTCGTGCTGCGCTGCCCCCTCGACCGGCAGGAGCCAGCTCTCGCGCCGCTTTACCCAGACCTCGGCTTCCGGCTTCAAGTCGAAGGGCGCCTCGTCCAGACTTCCAAGCCGAATCTCGATGAGCGTGTCACCGGGACCGACGGGATCAAGCAGTCGAGACCCACAGCGAGCGCAGAAGCCACGTCCGTCATAGCACGAGATCTCACCACTCACCTCAAACGCCTCGACAGGCCACTGCCCATACACAGTGAACGCGCTCCCAGACTCCTTTCTGCAATCCGCGCAGTGGCAGCGCCCGACGTGCACAGGGTCACCGCGCACGCTGTAGCGGACCGCGCCGCAGAGGCATCCGCCGGTGCGCACTCCCGCCTCCACGCGTAGATGGTACTAAGCCCTGCTGTGCGCGAGTGTCCGGGAATGTCCCCCGAACTGAACGCGCCTAGGTCACGTCGGGCACATTGACGATCTCAGTGGCCTGCGACCAAATCACCTGCCACTGTCCGCCCCGTCGCTCGTAGTAGTCGGTATGCCAGTAGCGCCTCGCACTGATCTCGCGGCCACCGACCACGATCTCCAGGATCGAGTGGTATCGAACACAGCCGGCATCGCCGCAGACCCGCGCCGCGACGTCTCGCGGCTCCCAGCGCAAGTAGTTAATCTCGCCGGAGGCGATTCCCCCGAGGTACTCGGCTTTCGTGACGGAGTCTCCGCTCGGAGTAATCAACTGGAAATCGTCCGCGTGTAGTGGGTCTGCCACGGCGACGTCGGCTTCAACGAGCGCCCGAAGGCGCAGCTGCTCGATGTGGGCGAGTTCCACTTCAGGGAGGCCTTCGTCCATGAGCGTCATGTATGTGACGTTGCCACCTCGATCACTTCAGCACAACCCGCGAGGCCGGCACGGCGACCGGTAGGTGTGAGGGCCGGAGCATCGCCTGCGCCAGTGTTCCGGAATGACCCCTGAACCTTGGACAGACTGCTAGGTGAACGTTTGGTGTCTTGGTCGCGGATGCGAGACGTCGCGTATACGGTCCCATCTCGGTATCCACGAAAGAGAGGATCATCAATGGCTGTCCTGATTCGTCACCGTGCCCCAATGAGCACAGCGCAGTACGACGAGACCGCGCCGCCCCTCGTCGAGCAGATCAAGAAGCAGCCGGGCTTCCTGCTCCACGTCTCCTATGAAGACGCCAGCGGCTTCGTCGTGGCCGAGGTGTGGGAGACACAGGAGCAGCACGACACCTGGTTCAACGAGAACGTGAAGCCGAACGTCCCATTCGAGATCACGCAAGAGGTCATCAACCTGCACAGCGTCCACAAGCCGTAGTCCCTGCACGGTCGGAGTTGGGCGCGCCGCCGGGCGGCCAACTCCGGCAGGTTCTGAGCACGGTCACGGTGCGACTTGATGCGACAGACGCGTCGCGTGGGCCAGCGTTCCGGAATGTCCCTAGAGGCTCGGGCGTAGCGCTGTTTCAGCCTAGGCGAGTGTTCTGGGGTCTCCGTTCGCTGACGTTGATCCCTAGTCTTGGGTCATGAGGGCGGTCAGGATTGGGGGGTTGTCCTCAGTCTCGCGGCGCTCGTGATGTTCTCGGCGGCCCGCCAGAAAGATCTCAACCCGCTTGCGCCGGGCGTCTACCTTGACCGAGCGCTATCGGTGATGCGGAGCAAGGCGGTCACTGCTCCGGCCGTGGACTGGGTCACGGTGACCCGCGAGGCGCGCCGGATGGCGGCAGATGCGAGGACGCCGGAGGACACCTACCCCGCGATCCGGTACGCGCTCGACCAGCTCCGCCAGGCTGGCGACCTGCACGCGACGTTCCTCTACCCGTCGGAAGCCGACGCGTTCGCACAGGCGTCGCCACCGCTTCAGCCACCCGCCGTCGCACTCGTGCAGGGTCGGCTTGGGAAGGTGACGCTTCCCGGGCTGATCGGGCCGTCCGAGCCGCGCGATGCGCGCCGCTATGTGACGACCGTACTGTCCGGGATCGAGTCGCTTCAGTCGCGGTACCGCCCGTGCGGCTGGATCATCGACCTGCGTGGCGATACTGGCGGGAACGTCTATCCGATGCTGCTCAGCATCGGGCCGATCATCGGCGAAGGCCAAGTTGCGGGGTTCACTGGCAGGAACGGATTCGTGTACTGGATCACCTACCGTCGCGGCACTCTCTCCGGCGGCGGCTACACCGCCCGCGCACCCCTCATTGTTCGTCCCATCGCACCGAGGCGGCCGGTGGCGGTCCTAACGAGTCAGCTCACCGCGAGCGCGGGAGAGTTCGTGACGGTCGCATTTCGAGGGCGCACGCAGACACGCAGCTTCGGCGCAGCGACCGGCGGGTACACGACCGGGCCGCGCGTGTTTCGGCTCGCGAACGGCGCTGAGTTGTTCTTCGGCATCTCTTACTACGTGGATCGCCTCGGCGTCGTCTACCGGCACTCGATCCGTCCCGACGTGACGGTGTACTTGGACGAAGCGGCCGCATCCCGCTGGCTCCGATCGACGCACGCTTGTACGCAGAAGAGCCGGAGCAACTAGATCGTCGCCTGCGCGAGCGTTCCGGAATGACGCCAGAGGCTAGTCGGCGACCCTTCGCCATCCGACTGCGAGGCGAGAACCGACCTCCATGCCGACGCCGACAGCGCTAATCGCGCCGTCGGTCAGCCACGTCACATCGTAGAGCGCGCCTGCCCTCCGGATCTGCAGGTCGTATTCGTCGGAGAACTCACCGCTCTCAAGGAAGTAGCGAATGTGGAAGTCGCCGACGAATCCCTGCTTCGGACCACCTGTCGCCCGTCCCGAGCCGCTGTAGGTATTTTCGTAAGACCAGCGGGCCTCGAGTGTCCCAGGTGTCTCGCCGATCGCGTAAAGAGCGAAGCCGATGTTCGCGCCGGTCACCGACTGATCCTCCCACAGCACCCTGCAGTTGGCTGCGCCAACGTCCGGGAATGACGCCTGAGATCCGCTAGATGGGCGGGCCGATGCCGTGCTGGACCTGGCGGTCGTACTCGGCCTGGTCGTAGTGACCGCGTGACCCGGCGATCAGGCCGTCCGGGGCGATCGTCCACTCCTCGAAGCCTGGGACGCGCACGCTCTTGCCGGTCTCGACGCTCGTCCCGGTGAATGTCCAGCGGTACTCGATGATCCCGTCCTCCCGGAGGACGAGGTCGTCCATGAAGACCTCGATGTCCGGGAAGGCCGAAATGAAGGCCTCCGCCACGTCGGCGATCCCAGCCGCATCGCCACCGTTGATGGCGATCGTGCCGCCCGGCACGTAGTGCGCGGCGACGCGCACGGGATCGCGGCTGCACCACGCCTCGGTGTAGGTGCGTGCCAGCTGTTCGATCTGCTTCCGATCGTGCGCCATCGCTCCCGCACGACCCTAACCCTCGCCCCCCAACGAGGCAACGTCCGCCTGGGCGAGCGTCCTCTCAACCGAGCTGCTTCGTCCCACGCGTTTCGACGACTGCAACCAGTCTTTGGTGCCGTCAGCTCGTCAGCGCAACATC
>JANMQZ010000131.1:0-5676 GCA_031370755.1 Actinomycetes bacterium | reverse complement strand
GTGGAGCTCCGCGAGCTCGTCGCGTTCATGGGCCTCGCGGACGTGCTGGTGAGTAGCAGCGCTACCCGTCGAACTGCAGCGGCAGCCCGAACAGCGGGAACAACCGCTGTGTGTCGAGGAAGAACGTGAGCTCGACGATCTGCCCCGCGTCGATCTCGACGACCTGCAGCGCCCAGGGCTCGTAGCCGCCGCCCTCGCTCGGCTTGTACTGCCCGAACGCGGGCGAGCCGTTCGCGGCCGTCGTCGGGATGACGCGCGAGCCGCGGCAGCCGGCGCCGGGACCGAACCACCAGGTGAAGATGTCGTCGCGGCCGCGCAGCCAGAGGTCGTACGGCGGCATCGACTGCTGCGCATCTTCTTGGATGAGCGAAGTGAGAGCGTCCATGTCGTAGCGCTCGAACGCCTCCACGTACCGGGCGAGAAGTACACGGTCTGCGTCGTCAAGGTGCGTAGGCGTCGTCGCCGCCGTGAGGTCGCTTGCAGCGAGTGTCGCGCGCGAGCGCTGGAGCGCGCTGTTCACGGACGCAACGCTCGTGTCGAGCAGCTCTGCGACCTCACTCGCCTGCCAGCGCAGCACCTCGCAGAGGATCAGCACCGCGCGCTGCCGCGGCGGCAGGTGCTGGAGCGCCGCCACGAAGGCGAGACGGATCGTCTCGCGCGCGACGGCGACGTCGGCGGGATCGCCGTCCGCGGGTACCGCGAGGCCGTCCGGGATCGGCTCGATCCACGTCACCTCGGGCAGCACGTTGAGATTCGATGCGACCGGCTCCATCGCGGGACCGAGATCCATCGGCCGGGCCCGGCGCTCGCGGCCGTTCAGCATGTCGAGGCACACGTTCGTCGCGATCGAGTAGAGCCATGAGCGCAGCGTCGAGCGGCCCTCGAAGCGCGCGAGGTTGCGCCAGGCGCGGACGAGCGTCTCCTGCACCGCATCCTCGGCGTCGAACGGCGACCCGAGCATCCGGTAGCAGTAGCCGGTCAGCTCGCCGCGGTGCTGCTCGAGCTCGAGCTCGCGGGCCTCGGTCGCGACATTCGCCATCGGCGACATCCTAGGCAAGCCGCCGACGGCTCTGTCGACACTGGGAAAAGGTACGGAGGCGGCGCAAGCGCCGCCTCCGTTTGCCACCCGCCTCAGAAGGAGATCAACTGAGGACTTGTGAAGGTTAGGTCGCCGAGGTCGTGCAGACCTTGTCGAGGATCGTCCCGACGAGAATCGTGCCGCCGGGGCCGAGCTTCCAGGCGTAGTAGTTGCCGTTCTGGGCGACGAGGCAGTACGTCGTCGCGCTGGGTGCGCCGGCAGCAGTGATTCCCGTGCCGACCGGTGCCGCGGCATTCGTCGCGTCGACGGCGCCGATGATCCACACCGACGGCGGGAACGCCTGGTCGTAATCGCTCTTCAACAGGGCGGCCGTCATGCCCACGTAGCCGCTGTTGGAGTGCGTCGTGTCGGTCGCACCGTCCGGGTCGCCCGTCGTGTTACCGACGGTGTTGTCCGCGTTGTACGACTCGACGTCCGGCAGCACCGCACGAACGTTGGCCTGCGCTGCCGACTTGTTGGCGCGATCCTTGAAGCTGAGGTACGACGGCACCGCGATTGCGAGCAGGATGCCGAGGATGATGATGACGACCAGGAGCTCGATCAGGGTGAAACCCTGCTCGGCCCCGAGGCGGGACTTGAGACGATTTGTCATGAGCTGTTGTTTCTCCCTTTGCGAGTTGTGACGGAGACGTGCGTCTATGTTCCATCGGTGCACGAGGCAACACGGGCTCGCCCCAGCGGGGGGAGATCTCACCCACGCCGGGGGATGAGCGTGGGCCCCCAAAAGGCGTCACAAGCCCAGCTTTCGGGTGGTCGCAGCGGCTCTCTCGCCGTTACCGATGAGTTCCTGGCTCGCACGCGGTCTAATGCAGCAAGAGCTGTCGAATCCCGGAGGTGAGTCCCGCATGTCGTCGACCGTCCTGCTCGTCGGAACACGGAAGGGCTGTTTCATCCTCGAAAGCGACGCGGACCGCCGCGACTGGAAGCTGCGGGGCCCGTACTGCGACGGCTGGCCCGTCTATCACGCGGTGCACGACGCGGAGTCCGGCGCGATCTACGCGGCGGCGGCGAGCGAATGGCACGGTGCCGGCGTGTGGCGCAGCACCGACCTCGGCGAGACCTGGGAGCTCTCGAGCGAGGGGTTCGCCTTCGACGAGGACAAGGGGCTGAAGCTCTCGAAGGTCTCGACGCTGAGCGCCGGTCACGGCCGGCTGCTCGCGGGCACCGAGGCCGCCGGCGTCTTCGAGAGCCGCGACGGCGGCGTGAACTGGTCGCTCGTCAGCACGCTCGACGGCCAGCCGAACCGCGAGCTCTGGAACGACCCGGCGAACCAGCCGCCGGGGCATCTCGGTCTCTCGGCGATCCTCCAGCACCCCAACGAGGCGTCGCGCTTCTGGGTGATCGTCCAGGGCCACGGCGCGTTCGAGACGACCGACGACGGAGCATCGTGGACGCCGCGCAACCGCGGCCTGCGCGCGGACTGGCCGATCGAGAATCCGGAAGTCGGCTACTGCGTGCACAAGCTCGTGCTCGCACCCGACCGCACGCGCATGTACCAGCAGAACCACGTCGGCATGCACCGGAGCGACGACGCCGGGCAGTCGTGGACGGAGATCACCGAGGGCCTGCCGTCCGAGTTCGGGTTCGCGGCGGCGGCGCACCCGCACGACCGCGACACGTTCTACGTCGTGCCGGTCGACCCGGGCCACGGCCGCGTGATGCACGACGGCCACGCCTCCGTCTGGCGCACGAAGGACGCGGGCTCGAGCTGGCAGCGGCTCGACAAGGGCCTGCCGCACCGCGACGCGCACCTCGGCGTCCTCCGCGAAGGAATGGCGATCGACGGCTACGACTCGCCGGGCCTCTACTTCGGCTCGAGCACGGGCCAGGTGTTCGCGAGCGCCGACGAGGGCGACAGCTGGAACGAGATCGCGAGCTACCTACCGTCGATCTCCTCGGTCGAAGTGGCGGTTCTGGCATAGCCGTGGCCGAACTGCATCTCCCGACGACGCTGCAGCCGCTCTTTCGCGAGCTACCGCGGAAGCTCGACGTCGAGGCGGCGACGGTCGCGGAGGCGATCGACCGCCTCGACGCGCAGTGGCCGGGGCTGCGCGACCGGCTCTGCGAGCAGGGCCCTGCGCTGCGCCCGCACATTCACGTGTACGTCGACCGCGAGCGCGCCGGGCTCGACACCGGGCTCGACGAGCGCTCGCGCGTCGACGTGATCGCCGCGATCAGCGGCGGCTGAGATCCTGGGCGGGCGTCACTTGTTCAGGACGACGCCGTAGCTCTCGGTGAAAGCCTTCTCGGCATACGCGAGCGATGCGTAGGCGAAGCCGCGGTCGCCCCAGGTCGTCCCCCAACTGTTCCTGACGATGAACCGGTCGGGGGTGTAGCCGACGAGCACGACCGCGTGGCCCTCGTCGGCGGACTTCGCGTCGTAGAGGTCGAGGTTGCTCTTCGCCTTCGTCGTCGCGTCGCGCCAGGTTCCGTCGACGACGACCCGGACGAGAACCGGGCCCGAGTTCGCGAGCCAGGCCTTGATGTGCGTCAGGTCCAGTTTGAGGTTGTAGTACGACGTGATCTTGAGCTGAGCGGCAAGGGCGTAGAAGCTCTTGACGTCCTTGCCATAGAGCTTCCCAGACGCGAACGGCAGGACCTTCTCCTTGACCGCGCCGTACTTGCGGGAGACATCGAGCGCGGCCTTGATCGTCGTACCGTCGAGGTCGATGAACGTCGTCGGCTGAGCCTTGAAGTCGTCCGTTTCCTTGGCCGCCATCCACAGGAAGCGCGTCGAGAGTCGATCGGTCCTCTTGATCAGACCGGCCTTGACGAAATGCCAGCGCAGCGCGCCGTCGGCACTCGCCCAACCGACACAGGCGCCCGTATCGGCTTGGTTACCGACCGTCCACCAGGTCGCGCGCAGATCCTTCGAGCTCGGGATCGACGGCGCCGCGGCGATGGCACCGGCCTCCTTCGCATGCGCGACCGACCAGTCCTGGTCCTGGAGGCGGGAGGGATCGCAGTTGAGGATCCTCTTGACGCTGCGGCGCCGAGCCATCGCGGCCCAAACGCTACTCCTCCGGCCGCCCGAGTTGAAGGTCGGCGTTACCCGTCGGCATCGCCCTCGTCGTCGCCGTGGCTGAGGAACGCGATGGCCGCGGCCCAGGTGTCGGGCGAGTTCGCGATCCCGAGGTGCGCGGTGCCGAGGAAGGGGTCGTGGACGCCCTGGCCGGTGAGGTCGAGCTCCTTCGCCCCACGCAGCTTCGCGCTCTGCGAGAAGTCGTGCGGGTTCCCGTCCCGGTCGAGCGCCGGCAGCGGGGCGAAGAACCCGTCCTGCGCCGAGAAATAGACGAAGCTCGTGTCCGCGTTGCGGATGACGAGGTATTTCGTCGGGCCCCTCCGCTCGTTCCGGTTGAGCGTCGCGAGGAACGGAGTGTGATCGGACCCGTACTCGCGGCAGATTGCGCTGTCGGGAGTGAAGCCGCCGAGCGCCGGAAGCGCGAAGTAGTTCAACGGCGAAGGAGAGCAGTCGACGATGCCGTGGTTCGGGCCGTCGATTGCGACGAGATGACGGACGATGTCGTAGGCGTTGTCCTGACGCATCCACTCGCGCGCGAGAGTGACGCCGAGGCTGTGGCCGACGATGTCGACGTGCGCGGCGCCGGTATAGAGGAGAACCGAGCGCACGAACGCGCGCAAGTCGGGCACGTTCGCGACGGTCGAGTGCGCCTCACCGGAGCGGTTCGTCGGAGACGTGACGAGATCGCACTGGGCGCCCTGGTAGCCGAGGCCCCACAGCTCGCTCGCGCGGTAACCGTGCTCGAGGAAGTACTGCGCCATGTCGTGGACGTTGCCGTACGGGTTGCAGGCGGTCGCGAACGGCGTGTCGTTGTTGCCGTGCAGGAAGATCACGGGCGTTCGCGTCACCCGCCCGGCGGCGCCGAAGCCGATCACCGGTACGCCGAGCGATGCATCCGTCGGCACGACGAACCCCGCCGGGAAGGACGTCCCGATGGCCGGCGCGGCGCCGGCACCCACCGAAGCCGAGACGGCGCCGATCAGGGCAAACAAGGAGACGACGAGCAGCAACCGCTTCACGGGAGACCTCCAACCTGAGAGATGATTCAGGTGCCGGTTATCTCACCTCGGGGCCGCCGGGTCAAGCGCCTGCCTGCCTCCTAGAATCACGGCCGTGGTCACGGTCGAGGCACGGACGTTGGGCGAGGCATGGCTCGCGCTGAGCGCGCGGATCCTCGACGACGGCACGGACGCCGCGTACGACGGCCTGCCGATGCGCGAGCTCGCGGTCGTGACGCTGAGCGTCGCCGAGCCTGACGAAAGAGACCCGGTGATCGCAGCACTCGCCGATCCCGAGTGGCTCGCCTGGATGCACGCGAACTTCACGCGGCCGGACGACGTGACGGAGCTCGGCGGCGCCCGCAGCTACGGCGCACGGTTACGCGACTACGGCGGCCGCGACCAGGTCGAGTGGGTGGTCGAGCGGTTGCGTGCCGACCCGGCCTCGCGGTCGGCGACGATCACGACGTTCGAGCCACTGACCGACAGCACCTACATCCCATGCGTGTCGATGCTCGACTTCTGGCGTCCGCGCGGCGACGCGATCGAGCTCGTCG
>JANMQZ010000123.1:0-14067 GCA_031370755.1 Actinomycetes bacterium | reverse complement strand
TGCGCCTGTTCGTCGCGCCGAACTTCTCGCTCGGCGCCGTACTGATGATGCGGTTTGCAGAACAGGCTGCGCAGTACTTTCCGCGCGCGGAGATCATCGAGCTGCACAGCGAGGCGAAGAAGGACGCGCCGTCGGGCACCGCGGCGCTCACGGCCAAGCTGATCGGCGGCGACCCGGTGATCCACTCGGTGCGTCTGCCGGGTCTCGTCGCGCATCAGGAGGTGATCTTCGGCGGCGAAGGGCAGCTGCTGACGATCCGCCACGACACGACCGCGCGCGAGTCGTTCGCCGACGGCGTGCTGCTCGCGCTCGAGAAGCTCGACTCGCTGCCGGCGGGGCTGACCGTCGGCCTCGACGCGCTGCTGTAACGATCCTGCGTAGGGCAGGACCGTTGCGGCAGACTCGCGTTATGTCGCTCACCAAAGGAACAGCTCCGTTCTCCGGCACGCCGGCAGGCCGCTTCAACGTGGCCATCGAGCCGTCGACCGGTTCGGTGCTCTTCTGGAACCCCGTGCCGCAGCGGATCCGCGGCGTCTTCGCGGGCGAGACCGTCGTCGACTCCGAACGCGCGCACCTGCTACACGAGAGCGGCCACATCCCGGTCTACTACTTCCCGGAGGAGGACGTTCGCGGCGACCTGCTCGACTCGAGCGGGACGCACACACACTGCCCGCACAAAGGGGAGGCGAGCTATCGCACCCTTCGTGTCGGTGAGCGGACGGCCGTCGACGCGCTTTGGACGTATCCGGAGCCGATCGAGGACGCCGCCTTCCTCCGTGGCCACGTGGCGTTCTACTGGGGCGAGCTCTACGAGTGGTACGCGGACGACGAGCGCCTGATCGTCCACGCCCGGGACCCGTTCACCCGCATCGACGTCTATCCGCTGTCGCGGCGCGTCCGCGTGCTCCGGGACGGCGAGGTGCTGGCGGAGAGCGACCGTGCGCTTGCGCTCTACGAGACGGGTCTCGTGACGCGCTATTACTTCCCGCGTGAGGATGTGCGGCTCGAGCTTGCCGAGGAGAGCGATTCGCACACCGGCTGTGCGTACAAGGGCTTCGCGTCCTACTACAACGTGCGTGTCGGGGCGCGGCTGCACAAGGATCTCGCGTGGTACTACCCGGAGCCGCAGCACGATGCCGAGCGCGTGCGGGACATGATTGCGTTCTGGAACGAGCGAGTCGACATCGAGGTCGACCCGGAGTGAACAGCGCTGCCGCCGAGCTCGTCTTCGACGAGGCGACGAAGCGTTACGGCGACGGCGCACCCGCGGTCGACCAGCTCTCGCTCACCGTGCCGGCGGGGGAGATCTGCGTGCTCGTCGGCCCTTCGGGCGGCGGGAAGACGACGGCGCTGAAGCTCGTCAACCGGCTGATCGAGCTGACGAGCGGCGACATCCGCATCGACGGCACGAGCGTCAACTCGCTCGACGTCACCGAGCTGCGCCGCGGCATCGGTTACGTCATCCAGCAGGTCGGCCTCTTCCCGCACATGACGATCGAGGCGAACATCGGCACCGTGCCACGGCTCTTCGGCCGCTCGAAGGAGTGGATCCGCACGCGGTCGTACGAGCTGCTCGAGCTCGTCGGCCTCGACCCGTCCTACGCCAAGCGCTATCCGGCACAGCTCTCGGGCGGCGAGCGGCAGCGTGTCGGCCTTGCGCGCGCGCTCGCCGCGAACCCGCCCGTAATGCTGATGGACGAGCCGTTCGGGGCGATCGACCCGATCGTGCGCGCGCGGCTTCAGGACGAGTTTCTGCGCCTGCAGCAGGAGGTCAGGAAGACGGTGGTCTTCGTCACGCATGACATCGACGAGGCGATCAAGGTCGGCGACCGCATCGCGATCCTCCGGCAGGGCGGCAAGCTCGTCCAGTACGACACCCCGACGGCGATCCTCGCAAGGCCCGCCGACGACTTCGTGGCGCAGTTCGTCGGCGCCGACCGCGCGCTCAAGGCGCTCGCGTTGCGGACGCTCGGCGAGCTCGAGCTGCGGCCGGCAACCGACGGTGGCCCGCGCCTGCCGCGCTCGACGACGTTGCGCGACGCGCTCGCGCTGCTCATCGCCGAGCACGCGCAGACACTCGCCGTGACCGACGACGCCGGCGTGGTCGTCGGCTCGCTCACTCGGGACGACCTGCTCCGGTGAACGCGGTTGTCGCCGCCGGCCCGGTAATCCCGAACTTCGGTCAGGGGTCGCACTGCGAGCGCACGAACGGCTGGTGGTGCACCGACTGGTTGCACGCGCACTGGGGCGACACGCTCCAGCCCGCGCTCGTCCAGCACATCGAGCTTTCGCTGATCGCGGTCGGGATCGGCTTTGCGCTCGCGTTTGTGCTCGCACTCGTCGGCGTGCGCTACCGGCTGCTTGACGCGCCGATCGGCGTGTTCGCCGACTTTCTCTACACGATCCCGAGCCTCGCGCTCTTCCAGCTGCTCGTCCCGGTGACCGGCTTGACCGTTACGACGGTCGAGATCGCCCTCGTCTCGTACACGCTGCTCATCCTCTATCGCAACATGGTCGAGGGGCTGCACGGCGTGCCGGCGGACGCGCTCGAGGCAGCACGCGGCATGGGGCTCACGCGGAGGCAGACGTTCGTGCGCGTCGAGCTGCCGCTTGCAGCGCCTGCGATCATCGCCGGCCTTCGGGTTGCGGCCGTGTCCACGATCTCGATCGCGACGGTGGCGGCCTTCGTGATCCCCAGGGGGCTCGGCCGGCCGATCTTCATCGCGCTGAGCCAGGACGTCTTCAAGACGGAGATCCTCGCCGCCGGCGCGCTCGCCGTCGCGCTCGCGCTCGTCGCGGACGGGCTGCTCGTGTTCATGCAGCGCGTCGTCACGCCCTGGAGCCGGGCGCGATGATCGTCGCCGACCAGTTCCGGCCGGGGACGTTCGTCGATGCGTTCCGCTTCATCGGGGATCACGGCTCGCTGCTCCTGTCGAAGACGGGCGAGCACCTCGAGCTGTCCTTCGTGGCGCTCGGAATCGCGCTTCTGCTCGCCTTGCCGGTCGGGCTCTGGCTCGGTCATCGGCACCGCGGCTTCTTCTTTGCTGCGAGCGTGTCGAACGTCGGTCGTGCCCTGCCGAGCGTCGTGCTGATCGCGTTCGGGCTGACGATCTTCGGCGTGGGGTTCTGGAACAACACGGCGGCGCTCGTCGTGCTCGGAATTCCGCCGATCCTGACGAACGCGTACTTCGCGATCGACGGCGTCGACCGCGACGTCGTCGAGGCGGCGCGCGGGATGGGGCTGAGCGAGCGGCAGGTGCTCATGCAGGTGGAGCTGCCGATCGGGCTGCCGCTCGTGATTGCCGGTATTCGGATTGCCACGATCTTCGTGATCGCGACGGCCACAATCGCCGCGGTCGCGGGCGGCGGCGGGCTCGGCGAGATCATCGTCGACCAGGCGAGTTACGGCCTCGCGGGCGTCGTCGGCGCGGCCTTCTGTGTCTCGGCGCTCACCTTGCTCGCGGCGCTCGCGCTCGGCCTGCTGCGCCGGCGACTGTCGCCCAGCCCTGTACCCGGAGCATAGGCTCAAGGCTCATCCACGAAGGAGGGATAGATGTACCGCAAGCACACACGACGGGCTGCGAAGGCATCGTTCGCCGTCTCACTCGGAGTCGCGCTTCTCATCGGCCTAGTGGCCAGCATCGGCGCAAGTGCGGCGCCGGCTGCGAAGCCGACGGTCACGATCGGAACGAAGAACTTCACGGAACAGTACATCCTCGGCCAGCTCTACAAGCAGGCGCTCGAGGCGAAAGGCTACACCGTCGACTACCACGAGAACATCGGCAGCTCGGAGTTGATCGACACCGCGTTCCAGGGCGGCAAGATCAACTTCTATCCGGAGTACACCGGCGTCATCGTCTCGAACATTGCGCACCAGACGGCGCCGAAGACCGCGGCTGCGACCTACGCGGCGGCCAAGAAGTTCGAGGAGTCGAGCCGCAACGCCACCCTTTTGAAGCAGACGCCGTTCTACGACACGGACTCCTTCGGGATGCTGACGTCGACGGCGAAGAAGCTCGGCGTCAAGACGATCGGCGACATGAAGAAGGTCAAGTCCTTCACGTTTGCCGGCTTCCCGGAGTGCCGCACGCGCATCACTTGCCTGCTCGGCCTGAAGAAGATCTACGGGTTGAAGCAGACGAAGTTCGTGTCCCTCGGGAGCATCAGCGTCTACACGCTGCTCGACTCGAAGAAGGTCACCTCGGGTGACGTCTTCTCAACCGATCCGCAGTTGCAGGGCAAGAAGTACACGGTGCTGACGGACACGAAGCACATCTTCGGCTTCCAGAACATCGCTCCGGTCGTCTCGAAGACTCTCGCAGGCGCCGGCGGCGCCGACTTCGCGAAGGTCGTGAACGCGGTCTCTGCGAAGCTGAGCCTCGGCGCGATGCAGGCCATGAACAAGGCCGTCGCGATCGACAAGCAGACGCCCGCTGCAGTCGCGCTTGCGTTCCTCAAGGCGAACGGTCTCGCGTAGCTGAAGGGAGTTCGGTGGCGGGTCGGCGGGCGGGAAGTTCGCCGCCGGCCCTCCGCCGGCTCCAACCGACCGGGGTCTCGAAGCCGCCGTGCCGTAGACTTTCCCCGTGCTGGGCGAAGTCCTGACTGCGATCGTGACGCCGTTCAACGCGGACAGCTCGGTCAACCTCGACAAGTTCCGGGAGCTGGCGACGTATCTCGTCGACAACGGCTCGGATGGCGTGGTCGTCGCGGGCACGACGGGCGAGAGCCCGACGCTCACGGACGACGAGAAGCTCGCGCTCTTCGCGGCCGCGCTCGACGCGGTCGGCGACCGCGCCACCGTCGTCGCGGGCACCGGCACCTACGACACGCGCCACTCGATGCACCTGACCGAGCGGGCGCACGAGCTGGGCGTTGACGCGATGCTCGTCGTGACGCCGTACTACTCGAAGCCGCCGCAGCGCGCGATCGTCCGCCACTTCGAGGAGATCGCGTCGAAGACCGACAAGCCTGTCGTCGTTTACAAAATCCCGAGCCGCGTGGTCATCAACATCGAGCCGGAGACGATCGAGCAGCTCGCCAGAATCGAGAACGTCAAGGCCGTGAAGCAGGCGCACGACGACCTCGAGCAGGCTCGCCGCATCCCCCCCTTCGGCCTCGACCTCTACGCAGGCGACGACAACCTCATCTTCCCGTTCCTCGAGCTCGGCAGCGTCGGCGGCATCTGCGTCCACACCCACGTCTGGGGACCGCAGACGAAGGCGATGGTGCGGCGCTACAAGGACGGCGACGTCGAAGGCGCGCGAGCGCTGAACGACGAGATGGCGCCTGCGTTCGACCTCCTGAAGGTCGTGACGAACCCGATCGCGATCAAGTCGGCACTCAACCTGCTCGGCCATGAGGTCGGCGGCTTCCGGCTGCCGATGGTCGACCCGACGGACGGCGAGCTCGACCAGATCCGCGCCTGCCTCGAGCGGGCCGGCGTCCTGACGACGGCCTCCGCCTAGACTTCGCCCGCGATGGGAACCTGCAGGATCATCCCGCTCGGCGGGCTCGGCGAGGTCGGGAAGAACATGACCGCCTACGAGGCGGAGGACTCGATCGTCGTCGTCGACGCCGGTCTCGCCTTCCCGCGCGACGAGCACCTCGGTGTCGACCTCGTCCTGCCGGACTTCACGTACCTCCGCGAGCGGCAGCACATGATCCGCGGCGTCGTCCTCACGCACGGGCACGAGGACCACGTCGGCTCGCTGCCGTATCTCATGCGCGAGTGCAAGATCCCGGTGATCGTCGCGACGCGCCTCACGCTCGGCCTCGTCAAGTCGAAGCTCGACGAGCACGGGCTCCTGCGCGAGGCCGACCTGCGCGAGGTCTCGCCCGGCGACGAGCCGTTCCAGCTCGGCCCGTTCCGCATCGAGTTCGTGCGCGTCGCCCACTCGATCCCCGATGCGGCCGCCGTCGTCCTCGAGACGCCCGGTGGCCGTGTCGTACACACCGGCGACTACAAGATCGACCACACGCCTGTCGACGGCCAGCGCACCGACGTCGGCAAGCTCGCCGAGCTCGGCAACCGCGGCGTCGCGCTGCTGCTCGGCGACTCGACGAACGCCGAGCGCGCCGGCGTCACGCAGTCGGAGCGCGTCGTCGGCGAAGCGTTCCGCCAGATCTTCCCGTCGCGCACAGGCCGGATCCTCGTTGCCTCGTTCGCGTCGAACGTCCACCGCATGCAGCAGGCCGTCGACGTCGGCATCGACTGCGGTCGCAAGGTCGCCTTCGTCGGCCGCTCGATGCGGAAGAACTCGAACATCGCGCGCAACCTCGGCTACATGGAGGTGCCGGAGAACGTGATCATGCGCCCGCACGAGCTTGCGGAGCTGCCACCCGGCGAGCAGCTCATCCTCTGCACGGGCAGCCAGGGCGAGCCGATGTCGGCCATGACGCGCATCGCGTACAACGACCATCCCGCCGTGACTGTCGAGGCGGGCGACACTGTGATCATCTCGGCGAAGCCGATCCCGGGTAACGAGCTGCGCGTGCACGACGCGATCAACCGACTCGCGAGGTCAGGCGCAGAGGTTCTGCACGAGGACAACGCACCGGTCCACGTCTCCGGCCACGGCCGCGCGGAGGAGCTGCGCACGATGCTCGCGCTCGTCCGGCCGACGGCGGTGATGCCGGTGCACGGCGAGTTCCGCATGCTCGCCGCCCACGCACAGCTCGCGCGCGAGAGCGGCATCGCCGAGGAGAACATCATCCTCGCCGAGAACGGCAGCGTCGTCGAGCTCACCGACGGCAAGGTGAAGATCGTCGACCGCGTGACCGCGGGCATGACGTTCGTCGACGGGCTCGGCGTCGGCGATGTCCACGATGTCGCGCTGCGCGACCGCCGTCGCCTGTCGGAGGACGGCATCCTGATCGTCGTGGCGACCCTGTCCGGCTCGGACGGCCAAGGCTCGCTTACCGCCGCGCCCGAGCTGATCGCGCGCGGCTTCGGCGACGGAGCCGACGCGCTCCTCGAAGAGCTGCGCGCGGAGGCGGAGCGCGTGCTGAACGAGTTGCTCGCCGACGACATCAGTGAGATCAAGTTGCTGCAGGAGCACGTGCACGACGCGCTCGGCGGCATCGTCTACGACCGCACGCGCCGGCGGCCGATGATCCTGCCGGTGCTGGTGGAGGTATGAGCACCGCGTACTCGCCGACCTGGGCCGACGTGCTCGAGGAGTTCGCCGCCGAGCCGGAGACTGCGCGCAGGCTCGTCGGGCAGCTGCGCGCGTGCGAGGTCTCGGCGCTCGCGTTCTGCCGGCTGCTCGAGAAGTGGGCGCGCGGCGAGGCGAAGCCGTCCTCTCCCGGCGAGCGTCAGGCGGCGATCCGCCGCGCAGCCGACCGCGTCGAGACCGCGCTCGCGGGGCTCGAGGAGCCGCTCAAGCGCTACCTGCTCGAGCTCGAGGCCGAGGTGCTCGAAGGGCGGTCGTGGTACGGCGGCCCCGGCGCCGCCGAGCTGATCGACTGGGAGCCCGTGCTGACCCGCGCCGGCGTGCGCATGCCCGCGGAGCGTGTTGCGCAGGCGTACCTCGAGCTCGCGGTGCTCGTACGTGCGCTCGAGGGACTCACCGCCGCAGCGCGGTTCGAGGCGACGCCCGACCGCTCGGCCCTCTGGGCGGGGCTCTTCGACCTGCGAGACAACCTGCTCGGCCAGGCACTCGAGGACGTGCGCGTCCTCGCGAGCTCGTAACCTGCCGCTCCGGTGGCTCCCCGTCTGACCGTCGTCGGCTCCGTCAACCTCGACCTCGTCGCGCGCACCGAGCGGCTGCCGCGCCCGGGCGAGACGGTGACCGGCGCGACATTCTCGCAGATCCCGGGCGGCAAGGGCGCGAATCAGGCGGTCGCGGCCGCGCGCCTCGGCGCCGCGGTGACGATGATCGCGTGTGTCGGCAACGACGACTTCCACCGGCAGGCCGCGGTCGAGCTCGAGCGCGCGGGCGTCGACATGACGCGGTTCAAGGTCGTCGATGCGCCGACCGGCGTGGCGCTGATCGCGGTCGACACCGACGGCGAGAACGTCATCGTCGTCGCGCCCGGCGCGAACACGGAGCTCCTGCCCGGCGACGTCGACCTGCCCGACTGCGACGGCGTTCTCTGCCAGCTCGAGATCCCGCTCGAGACGGTCGAGCACGTCGCTGCGACGGCGCCGGGCGAGTTCTTCCTGAACGCCGCTCCCGCGCGCGGCGCAGTGCCGGCGGCCGACGTGACGATCGTGAACCGCTACGAGCTCGAGGCACTGACACATCGCGACGGCGTCATCGCCGTGACGCTCGGAGCCGAAGGTGCGCTCCTCCTCGAGGACGGGGAGGAGGTCGCGCGCGCGGCGCCGCCGACGGTCGATGCGATTGACGGCACCGCGGCCGGAGACGCGTTCACCGCCTGCCTCGTCGTCTCCCTGCTCGAGGGCCGCTCCCGCGACGAGTCGCTGCGCCGCGCCTGCGTCGCCGGAGCGCTCGCCGCGTCGCGCTTCGGCGCGCAAACGTCCCTGCCCACCGCCGAGGAGGTTGACGCCCTGCTATGAGCACGCCCATCGTCATCGACTGCGATCCCGGGCACGACGACGCGATCGCGATCCTGCTCGCGCTCGCGTCGCCCGAGGTCGAGCTCCGCGGTATCACGACCGTCGCCGGCAACCAGACCCTCGAGAAGACGACGCGGAACGCGCTGAAGATCCTCGAGCTCGCGGGCCGGACCGACATCCCGGTCGCTGCCGGCGCGGACCGTCCGCTCGTGCGCGACCTTCGCACCGCGGCGCACGTGCACGGCGAGTCCGGCCTCGAGGGGCCGGATCTGCCGGAGCCGACGATGAAAACGGTCGACGCCCATGCTGCCGACCTGCTCGCCGAGCTGCTCGAGCCCGGCGTCGTCCTCGTGCCGACCGGCCCGCTCACGAACGTCGCGCTGCTCCTCGAGCGCCATCCCGATGTGAAGCCCGACCGGATCGTCTGGATGGGCGGAGCGATCGCCGAGGGAAACGTGACGCCGGCTGCGGAGTTCAACGCGTTCGTCGACCCGGAGGCGGCCGCGCGCGTCTTCGCGAGCGGCATCGAGGTGACGATGATCGGGCTCGACATCACGCACAAGGCGCTCTTCACGCGCGCGCACGCCGACCGTTTGCGCGGCACGGGGCGTGCGGGCAAGGCCGTCGCGGAGCTCTCCGACTTCTTCCAGATCTTTCACGAGGCGCGTTACCGCTTCGACGGATCGCCGATTCACGACGCGCTCGCGGTCGCGGAGGTGATCGACCCGTCGCTCGTCACGACCGTCGAGTGCAACGTCGAGATCGAGACGGCGTCGCAGTGGTGCGATGGGCGCACGGTTGTCGACCGCTGGCTCGTCACCGATCGCCCGCGCAACTGCAAGGTGGGCATCGACGTCGACGCGGAACGGTTCCTCGAGCTGCTCGTCGAGCGGATCTCCACGCTGCCGTGATCTGCTTCGCCGCGATCGCGCCGCACGGCGACGTCGATGCGGCACCCGAGCTTCGCGCCGCGATGGACGAGCTCGGCCACCGCTTCGCGGCGATCGGGTGCGAGGCGGTCGTCGTCGTGACGCCGCACAACGTTCACGTCGAGGGCCACTTCGCCGTCGTGACGGCAAGCCGCGTCGGCGAGCACGAGACCGACCGCGCGCTCGCCGCCGACCTCGTCGCGGCGATTCGTGAGGCGGGGCTGCCGGTCGTCGCCGTCTCGTACGGCGGGAACGACCCGGCGGAGGCGGAGCTCCCGCTTGACTGGGGCACCGAGGTGCCGTTGCACTTCGTGCGCGCCGCGCGTGTCGTCGTCGTCGCTCCCGCGCGCGACCTGTCCCTCGACGACCATGTCCGGCTCGGCGAGGCGATCGCACGCGGCACGGGCACGCGCCGGGTCGGCCTCGTCGCGAGCGCCGACCACGCGCACGCGCACGATCCCGAGGGGCCGTACGGCTTCGACCAGGCCGCCGGGACCTACGACGCCCGTTTTCTCGAGCTGCTCGGCGCGGAGCCGCTCGACTTTCGACCGCTGGCCGAGCTCGTCGAGCCGGCGAAGGCCGACTCGCTCTGGCAGCTCCTCGTGCTCCAGGGCGCCGCCTCCGGCAGCGCGAAGCTCCTTGCGTACGCAGCCCCGACCTACTACGGCATGGCTGTTGCGGTAGTCGCTCCGGCAACCTGACTTCATTCAGGTTGCGGTCGTTGCGTCGCCTGGTCGGGTCGACGACCGCAACCAGGTTGAAACCTGGTTGCCGCAGTTGGCAGGAGCGCGCCCGCGCCGGGCGAAAAGGTGCGCATGCCGCGCCCGAAGCGCAAGAGGAAGCTGCGCCCGAAAACGCCGAGCCGCGTGAAGAAGCGGACGAAGAAGGCCGCCCGGCCGCGCAGCCTGCAGCACCCGGAGCTCTGGGGGCTCGGCCTCGTCGCGCTCGGACTCTTCCTCGGCAGTGTCATCTACGCCGGCTGGAACGGCGGGTACGTCGGCGCGGCAATGGCCGACGGGCTCGACGCGCTGATCGGCGGCGCGTCGTGGGTCGTCCCGGTCGCGTTCGTCGCAATCGGCGGGCTGATGGTGACTCGGAGCGCGCTCGTCGAGGTCCGCCCGTTCCGCGCCGGCCTCGCTGTCGTCTCGTTCGGCCTGATGGAGACGCTCGGCAAGGACCAGGGCGGCTATCTCGGCCAGGCGCTCGGCGGTGCCGTCGGTGTCGCGATCGGCGCCACCGGCTCGACGATCCTCGGCGTGCTGACCCTGCTCGTCGGCGCGCTGCTCCTGTCCGGTGCGTCGCTCGGCGCGATCCTCCGCCGCTCCGGCCATCAGCTGCACCACCACGTGTCCGAGCGCCGCCGCCGGTCGGCCGCGCCGATCGAGACGTGGGACGAGCCGGCCGTGAAGCCTGCCGCGCCGAAGAAGCCGCTCGTCGACGCGGTCACCGCCTATCCGGACGTCGTCGAGCCGGCGCGCCTCGCGCCCTCGCCGCTCCTGACGATGGAGCACGAGCCGCTCGTCACGCAGCAGGAACAGCTCTTCGACGACATCACGATCGAGCACCCGGAGTACAAGCTGCCGGACCGCAACGTGCTGCGCGTCTCGCCCGAGAAGACCGACGTGTCGGGGGAGACGGCGGCGCGCGTCGCAGAGCTGCTCGTGCAGACGCTCGCGCACTTCGGCGTCGAGGCGACCGTGATCGGCCAGATCTCCGGCCCGCGCGTCACACGCTACGAGCTCCAGCTCGCGCCCGGCACGAAGGTGTCGAAGGTCGCCGCGCTGAAGGACGACCTGAGCTACGCGCTCGCGACGACCGAGATCCGCATCCTCGCGCCGATCCCGGGCAAGCAGGCGGTCGGCGTCGAGCTGCCGAACCTCTCGCCGAACCTCGTCACGCTCGGCGACATCTTCGACGACCTGCCGTCGACCGCGTCGCCGCTCTCGGTGTGGCTCGGCAAGGACATCTCGGGCGCCGCCGTCTGGACCGACCTCGCGCGCATGCCTCACCTGCTGATCGCCGGCACCACCGGCTCGGGCAAGTCCGGCTGCATCAACGCGCTCCTCACGTCGATTCTCCTGCGCGCAACCCCGGACGAGGTCAGGATGATCCTGATCGACCCGAAGCGCATCGAGCTCAACCACTACGAGTCGATCCCGCATCTGCTGACGCCGGTCGTGTCGAGCCCGAAGGAGGCGAGCGCCGTGCTTGCCAACTGCACGGCGGAGATGGAGCGCCGCTACGAGCGGCTCTCATCGGTGCGCGCGCGCAACCTGAACGAGGCGAACCGCGCGTTCCGGCAGCGCGGCGAGCCGACGATGCCGTACCTCCTCGTCGTGATCGACGAGCTCGCCGACCTGATGATGATCGCGCCGCAGGCGGTCGAGGACGCGGTGATCCGGCTTGCGCAGAAGTCGCGTGCGGTCGGCATCCATCTCGTGCTCGCGACACAGCGCCCGTCGGTGGACGTGATCACCGGCATGATCAAGGCGAACGTGCCGTCGCGCATCGCGTTCGCCGTGTCGTCGATGACGGACTCGCGCGTGATCCTCGACCAGGGCGGCGCCGAATCGCTGCTCGGCCAGGGCGACATGCTCTTCAAGCCACTCGGCACGTCGCGGCTCCAGCGCGTCCAGGGCGCCTACGTCTCCGAGGAGGAGATCGCGCTCGTCGTCGAGCAGACGCGGCAGCGCGAGCAGGAGCTCGACGAGGGATATCTCGAGCTGCCTGAGGTTTTCGCCGAGCCGGAGAGCGACGACCACAACGGCGAGTTCGACCCGGACGAGGATCCGCTGCTCGACAAGGCGATCGAGATCGTCGTGCAGACGCAGACGGCCTCGGTCTCGCTGATCCAGCGCCGGTTGCGCGTCGGCTACACCCGCGCCGGCCGACTGATCGACATGCTGGAGCGGCGAGGCATCATCAGTGGCTATGAGGGATCGAAGCCGCGGCGCGTCCTCGTCGACGAGTCGTCGTTCCACCAGTACGCAGCGACCGATTAAGAGCATCCGCGGCGCAGCCGCGTGGCTCGACCGGGTCGGCATCGCGGCGCTCCTGCCGGGCTCGGAGCTCGTCCTGCCGTCGCTCTGGGAGGCGATCGCCGGCACGCGCGCGGTCGAGTGGGCCGACACGGACGACGAGGGGCGGAACGTCTTCACGCCGGAGATGGCGAAGTGCTGGGCATGGAAGGACGAGCTGCCCGCGCAGGATCTCGGCGTCGTCGGCAAGCACTTCGGCCGCTGGGCGGCGCTCGTCGCGCCGCGGCTGCTGCCGCCGCTCTACGCGTTGACCGGCCGCCGCGGGCGTGCCGACGACTTCCGCGAGGCGGAGCTGACGCCGGTGCAGCTCGACGTCTGCGAGGCGGTGCTCGGCGCCGGACCGTCGACCGGCCCGGAGCTGCGTGCGCTCACGGGCGCGGACAAGAAGCAGGTCGACGCGGCCGTCATCGTCCTGCAGCGGCTGCTCGTGTTGACGAACTCACACGTCGTCGAGCAGCGGAACGGTTGGGGCGCGATCGCCGTCGATCTGCTCGCGCGGCGGTGGCCGCAGAAGAAGCTGCCGCCGGCGGACGAGGCCGAGCGGACGCTCGCCGCGACCGTGCTCGCGTCGTGCGGTGAGATCTCCGCCGCCGATCTCGGCGGCGCGCTCGGCTGGCGCGTGAAACGCGCGCGCGAGACGCTCGACGAGCTGGTCGAGCGCGGTCAGGCGGCCCGCGCCGAGGAGGGCGGGGTGACGCTCTACCGCTAGGTTCTCGTTCGTCAACCGAAGGAGCAACGCCATGCACAAGCGACTCGTGACGCGCTACGCAATGAAGTCCGCCGAGGACGCGGACGAGAACCAGCGCCGCGTCGAGGGCGTCTTCGCCGCGCTGGACGCGGACAAGCCCGGCAAGGTCAGCTACATCGTCCTGCGCCTCGCCGACGACTCGTTCGTGCATGTGTCGTTCCACGACCACACCGATGACGAGGTGAACCCGATCGCGTCGACGGCTGCCTTCGCACACTTCCAGGACGGTCACGGCGACCGCCGCGAAGGCGGCGTCGACCAGCAGACCGCGACGCTCGTCGGTGCGTACGTCACCGCGATCGACTGACGCTTTCCGAAAGCGGTGTCAGACACCAGGTAGGTGCCTGACGCCGCGGAGCGGTGTCTGGCACCGCTTTTGAAAGGCCGCTACGACAAAGCCTCGGTCACTCATAGGATGACGCGGTGGCGCGGGTCGCGATCGTGGGCAGCTACGGGGTCGGCCTGACCGTCGAGCTCGATCGCGTGCCGGACGCGGGGGAGACCGTCGTCGGCCGCTCCTTCCGCAGGGACCACGGCGGCAAGGGCTCGAACCAGGCCGTCGGCGCGGCGCGCCTCGGCGCCGAGGTCGACTTCCTCACGGCAATCGGCGACGACGCGTTCGGGCACGAGGCGATCGCGCTTTGGGAGACCGAAGGAGTGCACGCGGAAGCGGTGCTCGCGCCGCCGGCGGCGACGATGACGGCGCCGATCTTCGTCGAGCCGTCGGGACAGAACCGCATCGTCATCGTCCCGGGCGCGCTCGAGCGGCTGACGCGCGCGCACGTCGACGCCTTCGCCGAGCGGATCGCGCGCGCGGACGTCTGTCTCGTG
>JANMQZ010000072.1:0-7823 GCA_031370755.1 Actinomycetes bacterium | reverse complement strand
GGCTGCGAGAGGAAGCGCTCGATCTTGCGCGCGCGCGTCACGACGAGCTTGTCCTCGTCGGTGAGCTCGTCCATGCCGAGGATGGCGATGATGTCCTGCAAGTCTTTGTAGCGCTGCAGGATCTGCTGGACGGCGGTCGCGGTCGCATAGTGCTCGTCGGAGACGACTCCCGGCTGGAGCGCGCGTGACGTGGAGTCGAGCGGGTCGACGGCCGGGTAGATGCCCTTCTCGACGATCGCCCGCGAGAGCACGGTCGTGGCGTCGAGGTGAGCGAACGTGTTCGCCGGTGCGGGGTCAGTAAGGTCGTCGGCCGGGACGTAGATCGCCTGCACCGAGGTGACCGAGCCCGTGCGCGTCGAGGTGATGCGCTCCTGCAGCTGGCCCATCTCGGTCGCGAGCGTCGGCTGGTAGCCGACCGCGCTCGGCATGCGCCCGAGGAGAGCGGAGACTTCGGAGCCCGCCTGCACGAAGCGGAAGATGTTGTCGATGAACAGCAGGACGTCCTGACCCTGCTCGCGGAAGTACTCCGCCATCGTCAGGCCCGAGAGGCCCACGCGCAGGCGCGCGCCCGGCGGCTCGTTCATCTGGCCGTAGACCATCGCGACCTTGTCGATCACGCCCGACTCGGTCATCTCCAGGAAGAGGTCGGTGCCCTCGCGCGTGCGCTCGCCGACGCCGGTGAAGACCGACACGCCGCCGTGCTGCTTCGCGATGTTGTTGATCAGCTCGGTGATCAGCACCGTCTTGCCGACGCCGGCGCCGCCGAAGAGGCCGATCTTGCCGCCGCGGACGTACGGCGCGATCAGGTCGATGACCTTGATGCCCGTCTCGAAGATCTCGATCTTCGCCGACAGCTCGCCGAACGGCGGCGGATCGCGGTGGATCGGCCAGCGCTCGCCCGTTGCCTTCTCCTTGCCGTCGACCGGATCGCCGATGACGTTGAAGATGCGCCCAAGGGTCTGGTCGCCGACCGGGACGGAGATCGGCCCACCCGTGTCGACGACCTCGGTGCCGCGTGCGAGGCCGTCGGTCGTATCCATGGCGACCGCGCGGACGCGGTCGTCGCCGAGATGCTGCTGGACCTCGGCGATCAACTCGCCGTGCTCGGTCTCGATGCTGAGGGCGCTGTAGATGTCCGGCAGCCCGTGCGGGAAGACGGCGTCGAGGACGACGCCCTTGATCTCGACGATGCTGCCTTTGTTGCTTCCGTTCGAAGTCTTGTCGGCCATGGGTCTCCTGGCGAGTGGGCTCGGGCGCGGCGAAATCTAGCCGACCCGCTGCACGCGCCAAGCGTGAACCGACGCTTAGACGGCTTCGGGCTTCTGGAGGCGCGTGCCGGGGAGCCGCTGCGGCCGGAGCGCGGAGAGCGCTGCGACGCGAAGGGCCTGCGGCGTGAACTGCGGCGACGCCGACTGCCGGCCGTGTTGGCGAGACGAGAGGGAGCCGGCCAGGCTGCCGAGACCCGCCGCGATCACGACCACGGCCGCGGCGGCCCCGAGCTGGAGCGTGCGCCTGCGGGAGCTGCGCCGGCGCGCCGGCAGGCAGCCGACGACGACGCGCTCGAGAGCGGTCGTGCGGAGCTCTTGCGTCAGCGCGCCCACGTCGCTCGCGAACTCGGCGCAGACCGCGCAGCGCCCGACGTGCGCGCGCAACAGCGCCTGCTCGACCTGCGACAACTCCCCGTCGAGCCCGAGCGATGCCCAGGCACGGGCGCGCTCGCACTCTGCGGCTAGGACGGCTCCCATACCTAGTAGGACGCACGTACTGCTGCGGAGTTAGGACGGTGCGCGAAGCGGTATCAGACACCAGATCCTGGTGCCTGGCCCCCGCGCAGCGGGTGCCTGGCACCGCTTTTGGTTCCGCTACTGCGTCAGCGCGTCCGCGCCGGCGACGATCTCCAGGATCTCCTGGGTGATCTGCGCCTGCCGCGCGCGGTTCATCTGCAGCGTGTACGTGTCGATCAGCTCGCCGGCGTTCTTCGAGGCATTGCGCATCGCCGTCATCTGCGCGGCGAGGAAGGACGTCGCCGATTCGAGCAGCGCGCGATAGATCTCCGTCTCGAGATAGACAGGCAGCAGGCGCTCGAGGATCTCCTCGGGCTCCGGCTCATAGATGAAGTCGCCGCGCAGCGCTTCCTCGCGGGGCGTCAGGTCGTCGCCGGCCTCGAGCTTTTCCTCCGGGATCGGCAGCAGGTCGGACACCGTGACGCGCTGCACCAGCGCCGACTCGAAGCGGTTGTAGACGATGACGACGCGGTCGACCTCACCGGACGTGTAGAGCTCGGCGAGCTGATGCGCGACGGCCTGCGCGTCGCGATACGTCGGCTTGTCGACGAATCCGGCCCACTGCGCCGTCAGCTCGTAGCGGCGGAACTTGAGCGTCGACGCACCCTTGCGGCCGATGACCGCCCAGGCGATCTCGTGTCCCTCTGCGCGCTCGTTCCGCTCGAACTCGAATGCGCGTCGCAGCACCTGGCCGTTGAAGGGCCCGGCGAGCCCGCGGTCGCCTGTGAGCACGAGCAGGGCGACCTTCTTCACCTCGCGCCGTTGCAGGAGCGCGAGATTCCTGAAGGACGACGCTGCGCGCGCCGTACCGACCATCAACTCCTGCATCCGGTCGGCGTACGGCCGCATCTCCTCGATGCGCGTCTGCGCACGTCGGAGCCGTGCACCGGCAACGAGCTCGAGCGCCTTCGTGATCTTGCGCGTGTTCTTGACCGACGTGATCCGCCGGCGGATGTCCTGCAGCGACGCCACTAGACCAAGGCCGTCTCTTCCTGGACGTTGAAGCCGTTCTTGAACTTCTCGATCGCGCCGTTCAGCTTCTCGGCGAGGTCGTCCGGCAGCTCACCCGTCTCGGCGATCTGCTTGTAGATCGAGCCCTCCGTGCGCAGCGCCTCGCGCAGCTCGTCCTGGAAGCGCGGCACCTGCGGCGTCGGGATCTCGTCGAGGTAGCCGTTGATACCTGCGTAGATCGCAACGACCTGCTCCTGCGTCGGCCACGGGTCGTACTGCGGCTGGTTCAACGTCGCGACCATCTTCTCGCCGCGCGTCAGTGCCTGCTGCGTCGCGCGGTCGAGGTCGGAGCCGACCTGCGCTAAGGCCTCGAGCTCGCGGTACTGGGCAAGGTCGAGGCGCAGGCGGCCTGCGACCTTCCGCATCGCCTTTGTCTGCGCGGCGGAGCCGACGCGCGACACAGAGGTGCCGACGTTCACCGCCGGGCGGACGCCCGAGTAGAACAGCTCCGAGTTCAGGAAGATCTGCCCGTCGGTGATCGAGATGACGTTCGTGGGGATGTATGCGGCGATGTCGCCCGCCTGCGTCTCGATCACCGGCAGCGCCGTGAGCGAGCCGCCGCCCTCCGCGTCGGAGAGCTTGCACGCGCGCTCGAGCAGCCGCGAGTGCAGGTAGAAGACGTCGCCGGGAAACGCCTCGCGGCCCGGCGGGCGGCGCAGCAGCAGCGACAGCTGCCGGTACGCGTCCGCGTGCTTCGAGAGGTCGTCGTACATGACGAGCGCGTGCTGGCCCTTGAAGAGGAAGTACTCGCCCATGGCTGCGCCCGCGAACGGCGCCATCCACTTGATCGGCGCGGCCTCGTGCGCGGCCGCGGTGATGATCGTCGTGTACTCCATCGCGCCTTCCTCGCGCAACCGCTCGTACACCTGTGCGACGGTCGATGCCTTCTGGCCGATGGCGACGTAGATACAGAAGACGTCGGTGTCCTTCTGATTGAGGATCGTGTCGATCAGGATCGCGGTCTTGCCGGTCGAGCGGTCGCCGATGATCAGCTCGCGCTGGCCGCGGCCGATGTTCGTCATCGTGTCGATCGACTTGATCCCCGTCTGCAGCGGCTCCTTCACCGGCTGGCGCTGGATGACGCCCGGCGCCTTGAACTCGAGCGGCCGCCGCTCCGACGCTTCGATCGGGCCGCGCCCGTCGAGCGGGTTCCCGAGCGGGTCGACGACGCGGCCGAGAAGCGCCTCGCCGACGGGCACGTCGACGACGTGGCCGGTGCGGCGCACGGGCTGGCCTTCCTTGATCTGCTCCCATTCGCCGAAGAGCGCCGCTCCGACGTCGTCCTCCTCGAGGTTGAACGCAATGCCGACGACGCCGTGCTCGAGCTCGAGCATCTCCGTCGAGACCGCGTTCTCGAGCCCGTAGATGCGGGCGATGCCGTCGCCGATCTGGAGGACCGTGCCGACCTCGGCAAGGTCCGTCGTGGCGTCGTACTGCTCGATCCGCTCACGCAGGATCGACGTGATCTCTTCAGGACGCAGCTTCAAGTCTCTCTCAGCTCCTCACGAGTGTCTGTCGAAGTCGTTCCAACCTGCCGCGCACGCTGGCGTCGGCGCGATACGAGCCGGCCTGCAACACGATGCCGCCGAGCAGCGCAGGATCGACCGTGCGCGTCGCCTCGACCTTCCGTCCGGCAGCCTCTTCGATCTGCGCGACGATGGCCTGCGCCTCGTCGTCCGTCAGCTCGCGCGCGGTCGTCAGCTCAACCGTGAGCCGCCGTTCCTCGCGCGCCATCAAGCGCTCGAACTCCTGCGCAATCTCCTCGAGCTCGCCCGCGCGGCCCTTCTCCGCGACGAGGAGCAGGAAGTTCTTGAGCAGCGGCTCGTCGTCGCCGGCGAGGTCGGCCAGGATGGCGGCTTTCGCCGCAGGGTCGAGCTGCGGGTTCCGCAGGACCGCGCGCAGCTCGGGCGTCTGCTCGACCGCAACCGCGAAGTCGGCGAGCGCCTCGTGCACCTGCGCGAGCCGCCCGCCCTCCTTCGCCGCCGAGAACAACGCCTCGGCGTAGATCCGGTGCGCGACCGCTATTGCTTGTCCTCCAGCCGCGAGAAGTCGAGCGAGCCGATCGCCTGCGAGATCAGCTCGCGGTCGCGGTCGGAGTCGAGCTTCTTGCCGACGACGATCGCCGTCGCCGCGAGCGTCAGGTCGGCCACCTCGGCGCGAATCTGCTCGAGCGCGCGAGCGGTTTCCGCCGCGATCTCACGCCGCGTCTCCTCGAGCCGGCGCTGCCGATCGGCTTCGGTCTCCTCGCGCATCCGAAGCTCCATCGACTCGCGCGTCTTGCGCGCCTCCGCGATGATCTGCTCCGCCTGCCCGCGGGCTTCCTGCATCAGCGCCTTGTGCTCCTCGAGCAGCTGGCGCGCCTCCTTGCGGGCGTTGTCGGCCTCTTCGATCGAGCGCCGGATCTGCTCGCGACGGTCGTCGATCATCTTCTGGATCGGGCCGAACGCGTACTTCTTCAGCACGAAGAGCGCGATCAGGAAGCAGACGATCGTCCAGATCATCAACCCCGGCGTGACCGAGATGAGTGCGTTGGCCCCGAGCAGCATCTGATGCACCTAGACGAGCACGTAGGCCAGGATCGAGCCGAGCAGGCCGTAGAAGACGACGGCCTCCGTCAGCGCGAAGCCGAGCCACTGGATGCCCGTGAGCTCACCGCGGAGCTCGGGCTGGCGGGCGACGGACTGGATCATCGAGGCGAAGATGTTGCCGATGCCGATGCCGGCGCCGAGGGCGCCGAGACCGACGCCGAGCGCGAGGCCGATCGCCTTACCGGCCTTCGTCACATCGCCGGACGTCGCGGCGAGAAGGGAATGCATGAACGTTCCTCCTAGTGTTCCGGCTCGATGGCCGAGCCGATGTAGATGGCTGATAGAGCGGCGAAGATGAATGCCTGGATCGAGACGACGATGGCCACCTCGAAGATGTAGAAGAGCGCCCCGACCGGGATCACGAGGACCGCGAGCACGAGGTGCTGCAGGATGAACAGCAGGCCGATGAACGTGAGGATCAGGATGTGCCCGGCGAGCATGTTCGCGAAGAGCCTGACGCTGAGCGAGATGAGCCGCATGAACTGGCCGAGGATCTCGAGCGGCACGATCAGGGCCAGGAGCGGCTTCGGCGCGTCGGGAATCCAGCTCTTGAAGTAGCGCACCGGGCCGTTCCACCTGATGCCCTCGTAGTGCGTGAAGACGAAGGTGAGGAGCGCGAGCGCGAGCGTCACCGAGAGCGACGACGTCGCCGCGTAGATGCCCCAGGTCGGAACGCCGTGCCAGCGCTCACCCGTCAGCGGCAACGGGATGAAGCCGAGCATGTTGACGACCCAGATGAAGAGCATGATCGTGGCGACGTAGGGGAACCAGCGGCCGATCGCCTTCGTCGGCAGGCCCTGCTCCGCAACCTGCGTCTGGGCGACCTCGTAGATCTGCTCGCCGATCGTCTGGCGCCTGCCGGGCGTCTTCACGCGCATCAGCCCGACGCCCATGAGGATCGTGAAGACGGTGCCGAGCATCAGGTACACGACGGCTTTCGTGATCGACAGGTTGAGCGGCCCGAGATGAATCGGAATCCACTCGTGCTGCTCGAACTCGGTCGTCGGGTCGAACTCGCCGCGCGCGAACGCGGCCTGCGGCACGAGCAACGCGAGCGTGGCGAACGTCAGGAGGTAGCGCAGCCTCATCGCGCCGCCCCGCCCTGGCGCTCGGCGCCGAAGTAGAAGACGAGCGAAAGGCCGAGCTCGAACGTGTACGCGAGCGCGTAGGTCACCGCGGCTGCGAGCCCGACGTTCCGGTCGGCTGCAAGTGCCGCGAAGAGCACGACGAGCAGTCCGATCGACTTGAAGAAGAGTGCAAATGCCTGGACACCAGAGGCGGCGAGGCTACCCGTCTTCCGGCGTGCCCGCGCCAGCACCAGATCGAGCGCGTGGATGCCGACCCACAGCACGGCGGCGAGCGCCCAGCCGCTGAGCGGCCAGCCCGAGATGACGAAGACCGGCAGCGCGAGCGCGAGGACGACCGCGCTCCCCACCGCCGGCAGGAGATGGTTCGGCTCGTCGCGCGGCGTCGAGAACAGAGTGCCGATCACTAGAACGCGCCCCTGTAGCGGCGGTAGACGGCGTAGATCCCGCCGAGAACCCCGATGACGGAGCCGATGAGCGCGCCGATCGCGGGCGAGCCCGCGGCCCAGCCGACGAGCAATCCGGCGCCGATCCCGGCGACGAGAACCGCGAGCAATAGGCCACCGGCCCCCGCGGGATTGAGAGACGACGGAGAGGCGGCCTGCATCAGCAGGGCGAGCGTACCAGAGCAGACCTCGGAGCTTGTGACACTTCGATTGCGTCAGACGACGCGATTTCGGGGCGAGTTCGTGCGCCTGGCAGAATGCCCTCGTGAGCCGCCCGCGCGTCCTCCTCGTGCACGGGAGCGTCGTGAACGGGGACGCCACATGGGCCGCGCAGCGGCCGCTCGCCGACCGGTTCGAGCTCGTCGTGCCGAACCGGCGCGGCTTCCCGCCCGGCCCGGAAGTGGAGCGGGTCGACTTCGAGGACGAGGCGGCCTGGCTCGAGCAGTTCGTCGGGCCGGGCACGCACGTCGTCGGCCACTCGTATGGCGGCGTGATCGCGCTCTTCGCCGCGACGCTCTATTCCGCCCGCATCCGCTCGCTGACCGTGATCGAGCCTCCGTGCCTTCGTGTTGCGCGCGGCCACCCCGTCATCGACGCCTACGAGCAGCAGAGCGCCCTCCTCTGGCAGAAGACCGGTGACCCGGCGGCGTTCCTCCGCGCGTTCCTCGAAGGGGTCGGCGCGCCGGTTCCGCCCGGAGAGTTCTCGCCCGCGCTCATCCAGGGCGCCAGAACGCTGATGATCGAGCGCCACCCGTGGGAGGCCGAGATTCCCCTCGACGAGCTCGCAGCGACGACGTTCCCGAAGCTCGTCGTCTCCGGCGCGCACAGCAAGCCCTTCGACATCGTCTGCGACGTCCTGACCGAGCGGCTGGGCGCCGAGCGCGCGGTGCTGCCGGGTGCGGGGCACTC
>JANMQZ010000056.1:0-5661 GCA_031370755.1 Actinomycetes bacterium | reverse complement strand
CTTCTCGCCGAGCGCCGCGAGGAACTCACCGACTTGCAGCTCGCTCAATGCCATGTCTGTAGAAGTCCGCCTCCGCCGGAGCAAGCGGGGTGTCGCCGCGGATCAGATCCGCAGCCTTCTCGGCGACCATCATCACCGGCGCGTAGATGTTCCCGTTCGTCACGTACGGGAAGACGCTCGCGTCCACGACGCGCAGGCCGTCGACGCCGTGTACGCGCATCGTTGCCGGGTCGACCACGGACATGTCGTCGACACCCATCTTTGCTGTGCACGACGGATGCAGCGCCGTCTCGGCGTCGCGGCGGACCCAGTCGAGGATCTCCTCGTCGGAGGAGACGCTCGCGCCCGGCGAGAGCTCGCCGCCGTTGAACCTCTCGAACGCAGGCTGGCCGAGGATCGAGCGGGCAGCACGCACGCACTCCACCCATTCGCGGCGGTCCTGGTCGGTCGAGAGGTAGTTGAAGCGCAACGCCGGGTGCGCACGCGGATCGGTCGACGTGATCTTCACCGAGCCGCGCGCGTCGGAGTACATCGGCCCGACGTGCACCTGATACCCGTGCTTGCCGGCCGGCGCGGTGCCGTCGTAACGGATCGCGAGCGGCAGGAAATGGAACATCAGGTTCGGATAGGCGACGTCCTCGTTCGAGCGGACGAACCCGCCCGCCTCGAAATGGTTCGTCGCGCCCGGCCCGCTGCGGAGGAAGAGCCACTGCGCGCCGATGAACGGCCGTTTCCACTTCTTCAACGCGGGCTGCACCGACACCGGTTGCGTGCACGCGAACTGCACGTACACCTCCAGGTGGTCCTGGAGGTTCTCGCCGACGCCCGGCAGGTCGTGCACGACGCCGATGCCGAGCCCCTCGAGCTCGCGCGCGTTCCCGACCCCGGAGAGCTGCAGCAGCTGCGGCGAGTTGATCGCGCCGCCGCAGAGGATCACCTCACTCGCACGGATCGTCTCGCCGCCGGCCTGGACGCCAACCGCGCGCGTCCCCTCGAAGACGACGCGCTCGACGAGCGTGCGGCAGCGCAGCTCGAGGTTCGGCCGGTCGAGCACCGGGTGGAGGTACGCGCGCGCTGCGCTGAGACGGCGGCCGCGGTAGATGTTGCGGTCGAACTTGGCGAAGCCCTCCTGCCGGCGGCCGTTGACGTCGGACGTCAGCTCGTAGCCGGCCTGCTGCACGGCGGCGAAGAATGCGTCGAAGAGCTGCGACGTCGCCGGCCCGCGCTCGAGCTTGAGCGGCCCGCCCGCGCCCCGGTAGACGTCGGCGCCCGCGAGACACGTCTCCATGCGCTTGAAGTACGGCAAACAGTGCGCGTAGTCCCAGTCGGGAAGCCCCCAACGCTCGTAGTCCAGCGGGTTGCCGCGCTGGAAGATCATCCCGTTGATCGAGCTCGAGCCGCCGAGCACCTTGCCGCGCGCGTGGTAGATCTGCCGACCGTGCATCTCGGGCTCCGGCTCCGACTCGTACATCCAGTCGTAGCGCTTGTTCCCGATCGGGAACGCGAGGGCCGCGGGCATGTGGATGAAGACGTCCCACCACGAGTCGGGCCGCCCCGCCTCGAGCACGAGCACGCGCGTCGACGGATCAGCGCTCAACCGGTTCGCAAGCGCGCAGCCCGCCGAGCCGCCGCCGACGATCACGTAGTCATACGTCACTACCCGAGCACCACCGTCTGGAGCTCCGTGAAGGACTCCATCGGCGCCGTGCCGCCGACGCGGCCGATCCCGCTCGCCGTGCCGGAGCGGCCGCCGAACGGCAGGTGGGTCTCCCAGTAGTTCGACGACTCGTTGATGTTCACCCAGCCGGTGCGCGCCGCATCCGCGTAGCGAAGGCCCTTCGCGAGGTCGCGCGTGAAGATCGCGGAGAGGAGCCCGTACGGCGACGCGTTCGTGAGCTCGATCGCCTGCTCGAGCGAGTCGATCGAGACGACGGGCGCGATCGGGCCGAACGTCTCGTCCTGCGCGACGAGCGACTCCGGCGACACGTTGTCGAGCACCGTCGCCTGCCAGTAGAGCTTCGTCGGAAAGCCCTCGGCCCGGGCGCCCCCGCTCACGACCTCCGCCCCGCGCTCGAGCGCGTCGGCGACGTGCTCGTCCATCTTCTGCGCAACGCCGTCGTTGTTCAGCGGGCCCATCGACGTCTGCGCGTCGAACGGATCGCCGAGCACCGCCCGCTCCGTCACGAGGTGCGCGAGCTTCGCGACGAACTCCTCGCGCACGTCGCGATGGACGAGCAGGCGCTCGCCTGCCGTGCAGCTCTGGCCGGCGCAGAGAAAGCAGGCGGTGACCGTCGCCTCTGCGGCGAGGTCGAGATCGGCGTCGTCGAGCACGACGATCGGGCCGTTGCCGCCGAGCTCGAGCACGGCCGCCTTGCCGGCCGCGGCTTCGGCGACCTTGCGGCCCGTCTCGGTCGAGCCGATGAAGCCGACGCCGTGCGTGCCGGGATTGCGGGCGATCTCGTCGCCGACGCGCGAGCCCGGCCCCGTGACGAGGTTGAAGACGCCGGGTGGCAGGTCTGCCTCGACGACGCACTCGGCGAGCGCGACCGCCGCGATCGCCGTCGTCGACGCGGGCGTCCAGACGACCGTGTTGCCGCTCGCGAGCGCGGGCGCGATCAGCTCGGCCGGCATCGTGTACGGCCAGTTCCACGGCGTGATGACGCCGATCACGCCGCGCGGGCGCCGGAAGAGCAGCACCTTCTTGCCCGGCGTGACGCTGTTCGGCAGCCGTCCTTCGAGACGTTTGCCGTCCTCGGCGGCGTTCCGCCAGTACTGCACGAGCTCCTCGACCTCGTCACGCGCCTCCGAGATCGGCTTGCCCTGGTCGAGCGTCAGCGTCTGCGCGAGCGGCTCGCGCCGCTGCTCGACGACGTCGGCGACGCGGTGCAACATCGCGGCGCGCTCGAACGGCGTGCGGCGAGCCCACGCGTCGGCGGCCCGGTTCGCGGCCCCGATCGCGAGCTGCGCGTCGTCGCGGTCTCCCTGCGCCACCTCGCCGATCGTCTCGCCGGTCGCGGGCGAGTCGGCGGTGAACGTCGCGCCCGCGAGCGAGCTCGTCCACCGGCCGTCGACGAACATCGTTCCCTCAGACGCCACGCGGGCTTTCGTCGTCGACGACGACCTTCATCAGGTCGCGGATCGAGACGATTCCGACCGGCTTGTCGCCCTCGAGCACCGGCAGGTGCCGGAAGCCGCCGTGGATCATCAGCGCCGCGGCCTGCCCCGTCGGCTCCGAGACGTCGACCGTCTCGGGATCCCGCGTCATCCAGGCCGCGACGTGCGTCCCCTCGACGCCGCCGGTCGCGACGGCGCGGAGCACGTCACGCTCGGTGAGGATCCCGGACACGTGGTCGTGCGAGAGGACGAGCGCGGCCCCCACACCGCGGTCGCACATCCGCTCGGCCGCCTCCGCGAGCGGCGTCGTCGGGTCCACCGTCAACAGGTTTCGAGACATCACTTCGCCCACCGTTGCCATGTCAGTCTCCTAGCTCGGTCCGCCTGCGGTCGACGTATGCCTTCAGTTCCGCCTCGAGATCATCCTCGATCGGCGGCTTCTCGTACTCCTCCAGGGTCTTCTTCCAGACCTCGCTGGCCCGGGCGGCGGTGTCGTTGCCGCCGTTCCGGTTCCAGCGCTCGTAGTTCTCGGTCGACGAGACGAGGGGCCGGTAGAAGCATTCGCGGAAGCGCTCGAGCGTGTGCACGGCGCCGAGGAAGTGGCCGCCCTGCCCCACCTCCTGGTGCGCCGAGTACGCGAGCGTCTCCTCGTTGATCTCGAGCGGCTTGAACACCTCGTAGAGCATGCGCAGGCTCTCGATGTCGGTGATGAACTTCTCGTAGCAGGAGACGAGCGCCGACTCGAGCCAGCCGGCCGAGTGCATGACGAAGTTTGTGCCGGCGAGGAACGTCGGCCAGAGCGACATCATCGACTCGTAGCCCGCCTGCGCGTCGACGACCTGCGACGAGGTGAGCGCGCCGCCGCCGCGGAACGGCAGGTTGTAGTGCCGCGCGATCTGCCCCGTGCAGAGCAGGCCGACCGCCGACTCGGGCGTGCCGAAGCTCGGCGACCCCGACTGCATGTCCGTGTTCGAGAGGAACGAGCCGAAGACGACGGGGCACCCCGGGCGGATCGTCTGCACGAGCGCGATCCCGGCGAGCGCCTCGCCGACCTGCTGCGCGAGCGTCGCCGGCACCGAGACGGGCGACATGGCGCCCATAAGAAGGAACGGCGTCACGATCGTGGGCTGGCCGCGCTTTGCGTACTCGATCAGCGCGCCGAGCATGCGATCGTCGTAGCGGAGCGGCGAGTTGACGTTGATCAGCGAGATGATCGCCGGCGTCTTGTCCAGCGAGTCCTTGCCGAACACCATCTCGGCCATGGCGATCGTATCGATCGCATTCGGCCCGGACGTGACGGAGCCCATGAACGGCTTGTCGCTCAGCGTCATGAGCGCGTAGACCATGTCGAGGTGGCGCGAGTCGAGCGGCAGGTCGTTCGGCTCGCAGATCGTGCCGCCGGGCGAGTCGAGCTGCGGGAACGACTGCGAGAGCCGCACGAGATTCTGGAAGTCGTCGTAGGTTGCGTCGCGGCGCTCGAGCCCTTCGCGCACGAACGGGCAACCGTAGACCGCGGAGAACACCATGTTCTTGCCGCCGATCGGGACCGAGCGTTCGGGGTTGCGCGCCTGCAGCGTGAACTCGGCCGGCGCTTTCGCGATCTGCTCGAGGATCCAGTCCGGGTCGAACTTGACGAGCTGGCCCTCGACGTTCTGTCCTGCCTTGCGGAAGTAGTCGAGCGCTTCCTCGTAGAGGAACTCGATCCCGAGCACGCTGACGATCCGGCGCCAGCCGCGCTCGAGCTCCCCCATGGCCGCTTCGTCGAGGATCTCGTAGCGGGGCAGGTCGTTGGTCAGCACTCGCGTCCCTCCAGTAGTCGCTCCAGAGCCTGTTCGAGCCCTGTGTCGCCAGTCTCTCGTACTTCGAGCGGCAGGCCCAGCTTCTCAGCGGCCTGCTCGGCCGCGGCGCGGAGCTCGTCCGTCGGCTCCTGCGCAAGCCAGACGACGCGCTCGTAGTGGCGGAAGTAGTCGTCGCGCAGCTCGGGATAGCGGTCGAGCCCCAGCCCGCGCCAGACGACGTTGTCGAAGCTCCGGACGAGAAAGTCGGTAAGGAAGTACGTCGCGGGCTCGTGCTCGGCACCGTAGACCTCGTAGCAGTGGGCGCCGGGAAGCTTCGCGTACCCCGTGAGGTCGGCACCGCAATGGGCGTACGCGACGACGACGTCGTCGCCGTTCGCAGCTTCCGCAACGGCGGCGCGGATCTTCTCGGGACGGTTGTGCAGCTCGGGCGGGACGGGTCTGATCTCGAGATCCCAGCCGCGCCGGGCGGCGATCTTCTTGACGTGCAACGCGAGTGCGCCGCAGCTGACGACAACGGTGCTCATTGCGGGAAGGACAACTGGTCGATGAACAGATCGTTGAAGTCCGTCCGCCCGGACAGCTCGACGTATTCGACCTCTTCGAGGATCGCGTTCGCCGCTGCGCGCTCGGTCACGGAGAGCGCGGCGATCTTCGCGCCCTCGCCGGCCACGTTGCCGGCGGCGACGATGCGCACGAGCGGCAGCTTCGGCACGAGGCCGATCTTGACCGCGCTCGCGGCGCTGAGATA
>JANMQZ010000245.1:0-5508 GCA_031370755.1 Actinomycetes bacterium | reverse complement strand
GCTTCGCACGCGCGACGCCACGACTGCCCCAGCAACCTGACTTCAGTCAGGTTGCGGTCGTCGGCTTCGCACCGACTCACGCTGCAGTCGTCGACTCCGGCCCGTTCGCCTTCGTCACTTCCTGCTTCGTCAGGTCGAGGACGTAGTGGTACAGCTCGCTCAGCCCTTCCTCGGTCAGCGGGCCGCGGTTCGCGCGAGAGAGGTACTGGAGCATCCACTGCTCGCGTGCGAGATCGACGAAGCCGATCCCGTGCTCGTCCTTGTACCGCTTGAGCTGCGAGACGAGGCGCAGGCGCTTGTTCACGAGCTCGACGAGCGAGCTGTCGAGATCGGAGATCTCGCGACGCACTTTCAGGACGTACGGATCGTCAGTCACGGTGGTGCTCATCCTTCCTCCTCGTGGCCTTCGTAGACGCCGACGACGCGCAGCTCGCGCGTGACGGCCTTGACTTCGCGCAGTGCTTGCCGCACCGCGGGTTCGAGCGGATGTCCCGCTACGACGGCGTCGAAGCGGTACTTCCACGGTGTTGCCGGTTGCGGCCGTGAGACGAGCCGCTGGAGATCGAGGCCGATGCGCGCGAACGGCTCGATGGCCGCATGCAGCGCGCCCGGCTGGTGACGGGTCACGAACGAGAACGCCGTTCGCGCCGTGTCATGCGGGACGTCGAGTGCCGTGTAGCGGCCGATCGAGACGAAGCGCGTGAACGCGGTGTGGTCGCCGATGTCGTCGGCGAGCAGCGTCAGGCCGTACAGGACGACCGCCTCCGGGCTCACGATCGCGACGTGCGTCGGGTCGCCGTCCTCGGCCGCCTGGTGCGCCGCCTCGGCGGTGGTCGGCACGGGGAACTGCGTCGCGTCCGGCATCCGCGCAAGCAGGTCGCGGCACTGGTCGAGCGCCGTCGGGTGCGAGCGCACGACGCGGACGTCCTCGAGGGCGATCGCAGCCGGGCCCGCCAGGCAATGGGTGATCGGGAGCACGGTCTCGGCGAGAATCGAGAGCGCGCGCTCGTAGAGCAGGTCGTGCGTCTCGGCGACCGGCCCGACGAGAGAACTCTCGATCGGGAGCACGCCGTGCACGGCGTCCATCGAGGTGACGGCGTCCGCGACCGCGCGGAAGCCGGCGAGCGGGACGAGTCGTGCCGAGGGGAAGAGCGCCGCCGCCGCGGAGGCGGTGTGCGATCCGGCGGGACCGGGGTACGCGACGGACACGCTCACCGTGGACGGGGAGGGATCCGTCCTCCGCGACGCACGCAGAGGGACACGGCGGCGCTCTTCCGCTCGGCACGGCGGCCGGGCTCTGGTGAAACGGTGGGTTGGTCTTGGTTCAAGAAGCTTCGCCTCCTCGCGAACGGGTACACGACTCCCGCGGAGTGTTCTGAGCTAGCCGGCGGCGGGCGGGAAAGCGAAAGCGCCGGCTAGCGCATAAAGGCGAACGCGTAGAAGCCTGCAAAGGAGCGCGAAACGGCTTCGAACGCTGAATGCATCTCACCCACCGTAGGACGTGGGGATGCGCTCGTCAACGTGCAGTTGTTCTCTTATCGCAGCGCCGAGCTCCGTCGTCGTCGCCGTGCCGCCGAGATCGGGGGTCGGCGACGTCGCGAGAGCGGCGTCGATCGCCTGCATGAGCCGCTGCGCGTCGTCGGGCCGGCCGAGGCCGTGCTCGAGGAGGAGCGCAGTCGAGCGCAGCATCGCCGTGGGGTTGGCGCGGCCCGTGCCGGCGATGTCGGGCGCCGAGCCGTGCACCGGCTCGAAGAGCCCCGGCCCGCCGTCCGACAGGCTCGCCGAGGGCGCGAGCCCGAGCCCGCCGGTGACCGCCGCAGCGAGATCGGAGAGGATGTCGCCGAACATGTTCTCCGTGACGAGGACGTCGAACTGCTCGGCGTTCGTCGCGAGTTGCATCGCCGCGTTGTCGACGAGCATGTGCTCGACGCGGACGTCCGGATACTCGGGCGCGACCGCGTCGACGATCCGTCGCCAGAGGCGCGACGTCTCGAGGACATTCGCCTTGTCGACCGACGTCAGGTGACTGCGCCGCGTCTGCGCGAGGCGGAACGCACGTCGCACGACGCGCTCGATCTGGGCCGGTGTGTACTCGCACGTGTCGAACGCCGTTCCGTCCTCGCGGACGCCGCTCGCGCCGAAGTAGAGGCCGCCGACGAGCTCGCGCACGATCAGCACGTCCACGCCGTCCGCGACGGCCGGCCGCAGGTTGGCGTATGTGTCGAGCGCGGCGCGGAGCCCGAGCAGGCCCTGCTCCGGCCGGACGTCGGCACCGTCGAACTCGGGGTCGCCCACCGGGCCCTTCAGCACCGCGACGGCGGCGAGACAGGCATCGCGTGTCTCGTCGGGCAGCGGCGAGCCGGTCGCGCGGATCGCCGCGGCGCCGATCAGCCGCTCGTCGAGCACGACGTCGGGCGCGAGCAGCTCGAGCACGAGGCGCGCCTCTGCGGCGACCTCGGGCCCGATGCCGTCGCCCGGCAGCAGGACGATACGGCCGCCGCTATTCGGCAAACGCTTCCTCGCCGAACGTGCGCGGCTGGCGCCCGCGCGGGCGGGCGGCGAAGCCCGCCGCCTCCATCGCCGCGTTCCAGCTGCCGAACACGCGCGCGACGGTCTGCCGCGACGGATGGTTCTCCCCCGCGTGGTCCCACTCGCTCGTGAACGGCGTCCGGCTGTGCTTTCGGTACCAGAGCGTGATCGCGTAGACGATCGTCTCGGGCGTCCAGCGGAACCCCGTCCGCGGCCCGGTCTTCATGCTGCACCTCCAATCGTTACACCGAGTGATTCGAGAATGAGGTCTGCGTCGGGTGCGACGAACGTCGGCTCGAGCCGGTCGGCCACGAGTCCCGGCGTCTTCAGGCCGTCACCGGTGACGAGCAGCACGACGCGATCGTTCTCGCCGAGCTCGCCGCGACGCACGGCTTCCTTCAACGCGCCGAGCGTGACGCCGGGCGCCGTCTCGCCGAAGACGCCTGTCGTCTCGGCGAGCAGCGCGACGTTGTCGGCGATCTCGTCCTCTGCGACGGCATAGATCGCGCCGCGCGAAGCACGCGCTGTCGCAACGGCGAGCTCGCCGTCGGCGGGGCTGCCGATCGCGAGCGACCGCGCAATCGTGTTCGGTCGAACCGGCTTCAGCTTCGCGTCGTCGGCGAAGGCGCGCGCGACGGGCGAGCACCCTTCCGCCTGGCCGCCGATGAGCCGCGGCTGCTCCGCGTCGACGAGGCCGAGGTCGCGCAGCTCCGCGAACGCCTGGTGCACCTTCGTGAACATCGAGCCCGATGCGATCGGCGCGATCACGGCGTCGGGAAGTGTCCACCCGAGCTGCTCCGCGATCTCGAAGCCGAGCGTCTTCGAGCCCTCGGCGTAGTAGGAGCGCAGCTGCACGTTCACGAACGCCCAGTCGAGCTCGAACGACAGCTCGACGGTGAGGCGGCTGCAGTCGTCGTAGCTGCCGTCGACGGCGAAGATCTGCGCACCGAAGATGGCCGTTGCGACGAGCTTCTCCGGCTCGAGGTCGGCCGTGCAGAGCACCGCGGCCTCGAGCCCCTCGGCGGCCGCGCGTGCGGCGACCGCGTTCGCGAGATTGCCGGTCGAGGAGCATGCGAGCGTCGTGCGCCCGAGCTCGATCGCCTTCGCAGCCGCGACGGCGACGACGCGATCCTTGAAGGAATGGGTCGGGTTCGCCGTGTCGAGCTTGAGCCAGAGCTCACCGACGCCGACCGCTTCCGCGAGGCGCGGTGCACGGATCAGCGGCGTCCACCCTGCGGGCAGGCGCTGCTCGACGGGCGGTGCAACGGGCAGAAGCTGCGCGTAGCGCCAAAGCGATTGCGGGCCGGCGGCGATCGACTCGCGGCTGACGGTACGGCGCTGCTCGTCGCGGTCGTAGACCGGGTCGAGCGGCCCGAAGCAGCGTGCGCACACGCCGATCGGGTCGAGGGGGTACTCGGTGTCGCAAACGCGGCACTTGAGTGCGGTGGCGGGCACTAGACCTTCTCCTTTCGTCCATCACTCGACATCCTCCGAGTCGAAAAACTCGACTCGGCCGGGCTTGGCACCACACCGCTTTGGCAGGTTGCCGAGGCTTCATCGGGCCGGTTCCCTCTGCCTCTCTTGATGTGGAGGAGGACGTTGCCCCTCTCCAGGCTTGCACTATACAAAAGAAAGCCCCCTGCGCGCGCGGTCATCGGAGCACCGCTCCTTCGGAGGCCGATGAGACTCCCTGCGCGTACCGCGCGAGCACGCCCTTCGTGTACCGCGGCGGCGGCTGGACGACCGCGGCGAGCCGCTCGGCGATCTCGTCCTCGGGGACGAGCAGCCGCAGCTCGCGCGCGTCGACGTCGAGCTCGATCAGGTCGCCGTCGCGGACAGCGGCGATCGGACCGCCGCGCGCGGCCTCGGGTGCGACGTGGCCGGCCATCAGGCCGTGCGTCGCGCCCGAGAAGCGGCCGTCGGTGATGAGCGCGACCTCGTCGCCGAGCCCTTCGCCGACGAGCGCAGCCGTGACGTGCAGCATCTCGCGCATCCCCGGGCCTCCGGCCGGGCCCTCGTAGCGGATGACGACGACGTCGCCCGCCGCGATCTTCCGGGCCTTCACCGCCGCGAAGCACTCCTCCTCCGACTCGAAGACGCGCGCCGGCCCGCGGTGGAAGAGCCGCTCGTGGCCGGCGAGCTTCACGACGCAGCCGTCGGGCGCGAGGTTGCCGCGCAGCACGGCGAGGCCGCCCGTTGCTTTCAGCGGCGTCTCGATCGGGACGACGACCTGCTGGCCGGGCGTCTCGACGGCGTCGCCCGCCACCTGCGCAAGGGAACGGCCGTCGACGTTCGGAGCGTCGCTGTGCACAAGCCCGGCCTTCACCAGCTCCCGCGCGACGAGCGCGACGCCGCCGGCGGCGTGCAGGTCGGCTGCGACGAATCGCCCGCCCGGCTTGATGTCGGCGACGACGGGCGTGCGCGCTGCGATGCGGTCGAACTCGTCGATCGTGAAATCGATGCCGAGCTCGTCGGCGATGGCGAGCAGGTGCAGGACGCCGTTCGTCGAGCCGCCGGTCGCCGCGACCGCGGCGGCAGCGTTCTCCAGCGCGTCGCGCGTCATCACCTGCGACGGGCGAACGTCGTCGCGCACGAGGCGCATCGCGACCTTCCCGGCCTCGTACGCAGCTTCCGGCTTCGCCGGATCGGTCGCGGGAACGTCGTTCAGCCCTGCCGGGCTGATGCCGAGAAAGTCGAGCACCGTCGCCATCGTGTTCGCGGTGAACTGGCCGCCGCACGCGCCGGCGCCCGGGCAGGCGACGCCCTCGAGCTCATGCACGTCTGCGTTCGACATCGTGCCGGCGGGGGCGGCGCCGACCGCCTCGAAGACGTCCTGAATCGTGACGTCCACACCCTTGTAGCGGCCGGGCGCGATCGAGCCGTTGTACAACGCGAGACCCGGCAGGTCGAGGCGGGCCTGGGCCATCACGGCGGCGGGAATGGTCTTGTCACAGCCGACGAGGCACACGAGGCCGTCGA
>JANMQZ010000160.1:0-4290 GCA_031370755.1 Actinomycetes bacterium | reverse complement strand
TACGAGAGGACCGAGACGAACAGACCTCTGGTGTATCAGTCGTCGTGCCAACGGCGCTGCTGATTAGCCACGTCTGGATGGGATAACCGCTGAAAGCATCTAAGCGGGAAGCCCACCTCGAGATGAGAGCTCCCATCCCCTCGAGGGAGTAAGGGCGGTCGAAGACTACGACCTTGATAGGCGGACGGTGCAAGCACAGCAATGTGTTCAGCCGAGCCGTACTAATTGCCCGAGGTCTTGATTTGAACATCGGTGTAGGGTCGCTATGGAGTTTTGAAGGTCGCCGCGATAGCGCGCGCCTTTGACAATTCGGCGGTCATACCGGCGGGGAAACACCTCTTCCCATTCCGAACAGAGAAGTTAAGCTCGCCAGGGCCGATGGTACTCGGAGGGCAACCTCCCGGGAGAGTAGGTCGCCGCCGATTATTTTCACGAAAGCCCGCCCTCGTGGCGGGCTTTCGCATATTCGGACTCGTGCTTGCCGAGCGCCGGCCGGCGCTGCGACGTTAAGCCTTCACAGCGGCAGCGTAAGGCTCTCGAGGTCGCGTGGGTAGTACGTGAGCCACTCGACGCCAGCGCCGGTGACCGCGATCGTGTCCGAGTGGCGGAAGCCACCGAGCCCGGCGGCGTAGAGGCCCGGCTCGACGGTGAACACCATGCCGGGGAGGATCTCGGTCTCGTCGCCGCGGTCGAGGAACGGCCCCTCGTGGTAGCGCAGCCCGATCGTGTGCCCGACGTGATGGCGCCAGTTCTCCCAGAGGCCGTGCTTCTCGTAGTACGCGCGCACGCGCCGGTCGACCTCCGCGCACGGGATGCCCGGCTTGATCGACTCGATCGCGAGATCCTGCAACGCGACCATGTGGTCGAACAGCCGCCTCTGCTCGTCGCTCGGCGGCCCGATCACCATCGTTCGCTCGAGCTCCGAGTGGTAGCCCCACACGGGCGCGGTCGCGCCGGTGACGAGGATGTCGCCCGCCTGGAAGACGATGTTGTTCGGGAGCGCGTGCGGGATCGCGGCGTTGCGCCCGATCTGCCCGCGATAGCCGGCGACCGCACCCGAGAACCACGGGCTCTGCGCGCGATAGATCGGCCCGATCGCGTCGAGCATCGCGTACGTCGCCTCAGTCGACGCGCGCGTCTCCGCCTCGGTCTCGGAGACACCGGGGCGCGTGTACCGCTGCAGCAACGTGTGCGCGAGGTTCGCCCACTTGCAGCTCTCGCTCAGGAGCGCGAGCTCCGCTTCGCTCTTCACCGCCATCTGGTCCTCGACATGGTCGGCGATCGGCGCCGGCGCCGCGCCCGTGCGCGAGCCGAGCGAGGGCCCGCGATACCCGAAGACCCACGGATAGCCGTCATGATCCGCGCCGATCGGGCCGTCGATGCCGAGCGTCCCGAGCAACTCGACGAGCGCCTCCATCGGATGGCGTTCGCCCGGGTACTCGTCGTAGTGCGCGACCTCCGTGACGGCCGCGTTCGCCTGGGCGTGCTCGACCTCGAGCCGCGGCACGAGCATCCCGCCGCGGCCGTCGCGCACAAGCACGAACGCGATCGGCCGTTCTGTCGGGATGAACGAGAAACCCGTGTAGTACGTGACGTAGTGCGTCTCGAAGAGGACGCAACCCGCAAGGCCGCGCGTCTCGAGCTTCGTCGCGAGCGCCTCGCGCCGCGCCGCGAACTCCGCCGCTGCGATCCTCATGCCGCTTCCGTCCGCACCTCGGTGTCGAGACCGCGCAGCCGGCGCACGCGTTCCGCAACGGGCGGATGCGTGACGAAGAGCGCCGCAAGCCCCGTCTCCATGAACGGGTTGAACGTCCAGAGCGGCTCCGTCGCCGGCGACGCCTCGAACTCGACGAGCTCGGCGGCTTGCTCGAGGCGCAGCAGCGCGTCGGCGAGGCCGTGTGGCGAGCCGCACAGCTCGGCCGCGCGGCGGTCCGCCTCGAACTCGCGCTTCGGCGAGATCAGCACGTGCACGCAGGCTGCGGCGACCGGGCCGAGCACGAAGAGCAGTGCGCGGGATAAGAAGCCGCCGATGCGGCTCAGCTCGATCGTCGCCGCGGCGAGCACGACGACGGCCGTCTGCAGCGCGACGTCCCGATGCTTCACGTGCGCAAGCTCGTGCGCGATCACGCCTTCGAGCTCCGCCGGCGGGCACGCGGTGAGGCAGCCGGAGCTGAGCGCGATCGCCGAGTATGTCGGCCCGCGCCCTGTCGCGAGGGCCAGCGGCAGCCCGTTCGGAATGAGGTAGAGCTTCGGCTTCAGCACGCCCGCTCGTGCGGCGAGCCGCTCGACGGTCGAGTGGAGCAGCGGCCCCTCGGCGATCGGCAGCTCGCGGGCGTGCACCATCCCGAGCACGACGCGGTCGAACGTCCAGTACGCGCCGCCGACGAGCAGCAGGCCCGCGAAGACGAAGATCGACAGCAGCCGCACGCCGCCGATCGACCAGCCGACGAGTGCGAGGACACCGGAGACGCCGATCAGCAGCAGCCACGCCTTGGCCACATTGCGGGCGGCGGCGAAGCGCACTACGTGTCGTCCGGCTCGGGCCTGCTTCCGTTCGGCCCGTCGTCGTCGAGCAGGCCGCGTGGCGGCCAGTCCTCGTTCGCCTGCGCGTCGCACCGGCTCGAGCAGTGGAGCGAGGCGATGTTCTGCAACGGCACGAGGATGTGCCCGTTCAGCTCGATGTGCGCGACCTCGTCGACGTAGCAGTACGCAGTGAGGACGCCCTCCTGGTACTCGCCGCCGAAGAGCGCGACCTCGACCTGCTCTCCTTTGTACTTCCCGGTGTAATCCTCCACGCGCGGACTCAGTCTATCGGGCGGAATGCGCCGTCTTCGTGCACGCAGCCCCACGTCTCGCAATTGGCGACGACCGGCAGCGCGACGCCCATCACGGCCGCCTGGATCCGGCGCATCGAGCCGCCGTGCGTGACGACGACGACACGCTCGCCCGGGTGGCGCTCGGCGATCCGGCGGACTGCCTGCAGCATCCGGTCGCGATGCTCCTCAGGCGCCTCGCCCTCGAAGGCCACGGCGTCCCGCTCGCTGGGCGTCAGGCCCTCCCACGAGCCCCAGTTGCGCTCGCGCAGGTCGGGGTCGAGCAGCACCGGCAGCCCGAGCCGCGCGCCGAGGATCTCCGCAGTCTCCTTCGCACGCGAGAGGTCGCTCGCGTAGATCGCGGCAACCTCGTCGGACTCGAGCCGCGCGGCGAGCTCCCCCGCCTGGCGTCGTCCGTACTCGTTCAGCGGCCTGTCGGTGTGGCCCTGGAGACGGCCCGACGCGTTCCAGTCGGTCTCGCCGTGACGGACGAGGAGCAATGTCGCCATGCCCGGCTAGGCTAGCCAGCCCGTGGATCTCCACCTGAACGACACCGTTTGCATCGTCACCGGCTCGACCGGCGGCATCGGCCTCGAGGTCGCGCGCCTGCTCGCCGCCGAAGGCGCGCCCGTCGTCACGACGGGCAGGGGAGCGAGCGGGCCTGGCGTGGGGGAGACGCTCCACGTCGCCGCCGACCTGGCGGCGCGCGGCGAGGCCGAACGGCTCGTGCGCGAGGTCGAGCAGCGGCTCGGGCGCGTCGACGTGCTCGTGAACAACGTCGGTGTCGCGTACCAGCGCACGTTCGAAGAGGTGACCGACGACCAGTGGGACGAGCTCTGGCAGCTCAACGTGATGAGCTACGTCCGGATGATTCGCACCGTCCTGCCGGGGATGAAGGAGCGCGGCTCGGGCGTGATCGTCAACGTCTCCTCGACGGCGGGGAAGCGGCCGTCCGCGTCGATGCCCGACTACTCGGTGACGAAGGCGGCGGTGCTCTCCCTCTCGCGGCTGATTGCGGACGTGTACGCGAAGGACGGCATCCGCTGCAACGCCGTGACGCCCGGCCCGACCGCGACCGCGGCGTGGGGCGCCGCCGGCGGCCGCGCCGCCCACCAGGCCCAGCGCAGCGGCCAGTCGCGCGACGAGGTGGTGGCGGCCCGCGGCGCCGGGCGCCCGCACGGCCGGCTCGCCGAGCCGGGCGAGATCGCGGCCGTGATCGCCTTCCTCTGCTCCGAGCGCGCGGGCTACGTGACCGGCGCCGCGTGGAGCGCCGACGGTGGCACCGTCCCGATCATCATCTGACACCGTCAGTGGCAGCGACTACGCTGGACAGGGAATGCCGGAGCTCGCCGGTCGAACTGCTGACGCCTTCGAAGGGCTCGTGCGCGAGCACGAGGACCGTTGGCTGTCGCCGCTCGCCGTGCGGTCGTACGCGTCCCGCGGGCGCAATCTTCCGGAGGACGAGTGCCGCCTGCGG
>JANMQZ010000158.1:0-15993 GCA_031370755.1 Actinomycetes bacterium | reverse complement strand
GATCTCGTCGATGAAGATGATGCACGGACTCGCCTGCTTGGCCTGTTCGAAGAGGTCGCGGACCCGCGAGGCTCCAACGCCGACAAACATCTCGACGAAATCGGACCCGGAGATGGAGAAGAACGGCACACCGGCTTCGCCGGCGACAGCACGCGCAAGCAACGTCTTACCGGTACCTGGCGGCCCGTACAGCAGCACACCCTTCGGGATGCGCGCGCCGAGCGCCTGGAACTTCTTCGGGTTCTCGAGGAACTCCTTGATCTCCCCGAGCTCCTCGACCGCTTCGTCGACCCCCGCGACGTCCTTGAAGCCGATCTTCGGAGCGTCCGGCGTCATGCGCTTCGCGCGCGACTTGCCGAAGCTCATCACCTTCGAGCCGCCGCCCTGCACCTGGTTCATCAGGAAGATCCAGAAGCCGAACAGGAGCACGAACGGCAGGAGCGACGTGAGGATCGACCACCAGGGCGACGAGCCGATGCCCTTCGAGTCGAAGTTGACATTGTTCTTCAACATCGCCTGCTCGATCGCGGCCTCGGACTGCGGGTTCGCGTAATGGACGCTGTACTTCTTGTCGCCGACGAGGAGCTGGAGCGACTGCTTGTTCGGGTCGACCGTGACCTTGTCGATCGCGGTCGGGTTGTCCCGGATCTCCTGGTACGCCTGATAGGTCGTCCACGGCGTCGCCTTCGTTCCGCTGCCGCCGAGCGTCTGCAAGGCCAGCCAGACGAGCGCTGCAATGATGATCAGCGGGAAAAGCGCGCTGCGGAAAAAGCGATTCAAACGAGGCCTCTTCTTATCAGGGTACCTGACGACCTACTTCGTCAACCCCCATTCGCCGGTTTGTGTTACGCCCCTTCAGGGATCAAGGTCGGGTCCAGAATCCCGACATACGGCAGGTTTCGGTAGCGCTCCCCGAAGTCGAGGCCGTATCCGATCACGAAGCGGTTCGGGATCTCGAAGCCGACGTAGCGGACGGGCACTTCGATTTCCCGCCGCTCCGGCTTGGTCAGCAGCGCGCAGATCTCGAGGCTCGCCGGCTCGCGCGCTTCGAGGTTGCGCATGAGATACGAAAGGGTCAGCCCCGAGTCGATGATGTCCTCGACGACGAGGACGTCCCGGCCCTCGATGTTGATGTCGAGGTCTTTGAGAATCCGGACGACGCCGGACGAGTCGGTCGAGTCGCCGTAGCTCGAGATCGCCATGAAGTCGATCTCGCAGGGGATCGTCAGCCCGCGCATCAGGTCGGCCATGAAGAAGACCGCACCCGTGAGGACGCCGACGAGCAGCAGGTCGCGGCCGGCGTAGTCGGCCGAGATCTCCTCGCCGAGCTCGGCGATGCGGCGCTGCAGCGCGTCGCGGTCGATCAGGACGTCGGTGACCGCGCGTTCCAGCTCGGTCGCGCTCACGTGCGGGACGCCATGACCTGAGGATGCTCGACGATCCCGGGCACCGCGATCACGTCGTCACCGCGCACGACGAGCGGCCAGGCCTCACGATCCGATGGGGGGATCTTCGCGTCGACGAACACGTCCTGGATCTTCTTCTTCCGCCCGGCGAGCCGGTCCCCGGGCCTCCAGCCTCGTACCTTAAGCCCTTCGAGCGACGAGCTGATGCGCCACTCGCCCCAGGTGATCTCGCCGTCGATGTCGACCGGGCCGCGCTCGAGCCAGAGTCGGTCATACTCGCGCACCACCTGGCGGCCGCCGCCGAGGTCGATGCGCTTCGAGCCCACCTGCGACGCGAGCAGCTCGGCGAGCGCGGGCGGCAGGGTCTCGCGGATGTCGAGCGCGCGGAGGATGTTCGCGTCGGCGGCCGGATGCAGACGCCGGAGCAGCGGCAGCACCTCGTCGCGGAGAAGGCCGCGCTTCGTGTCCGGGTTGCTCGAGTCGATCCGGAACGGCAGACCCTGCCCCTGGCAGTACTCGACGGTCTCGGTGTGCCACACGGCGAGCAGCGGCCGCACGACGCCATCGGCGCGGCGCGCTCCGATCCCGGTCGCGGTGCCGCGCGAGACGAGCCGGTAGAGGATCGTCTCGACCTGATCCGACGCCGTGTGACCGGTGGCGCGAAGCCGGTCGGGGGCGACGGAGTAGCGCTGCTCACGGAGAGCTGCTTCGCTCAGGCCCGCGCCGTCGAGCTCGATGACGACGGCGCCGAGCACCTCGCGGCAGAAGCGGGCATCCCCCTCGGACTCCTCGCCGCGGAGCCGGTGGTTCACGTGCACCGCGGAGACGCGGTAGCCGAGCTCCGTGAGCGCGTGCCACAGGCACGTCGAGTCGGCGCCGCCGGAGACGAGGCAGCAGATCTCGCCGCCCGGGGCGATCAGATCCTCGCCACGGACGTGCTCCTCGATCCGCGCTCGCAGCGCAGCACTCTCCACCCGGAGATTGTCGCGTAGGGAGGGGTCGGCGGGGCGGTGCTCGTCGCGCGGGTGCGATGGGCGTCGCGATTGCAAGGACGCAGGGAGCGCCGCTAGTGGTACTAGCGGCGCGACTGAGGACGCAGCAGCGCGGCGTCCAGCGCGGCCGCGCGGCTCAGCCACTGTCCCGCCGACCCCTCCCAGTTAGGACGCGAGAAGAGGCGAGACGTCGCAGCCCTGCGCGCCGAGCCCGTTCTTCGCGCCCGCGAGCAGGTCGTGCACCGCATGGGCGAGGCGCCACGCGGTCGTCATGTGCTTGTCCGCGTTCAGCCCATGGGAGGTCACCGCGACGGCCTTCGAGTACTCGAGGAACATCGAGCCGATCAGGTCGCGGGTGGCGTGCAGCGTCCGGTCCTGCGGGCGGGTCTGGCCGACCTGCACCGCTTCGCTCCGGGCCTGCTTGACGACGACGGCAGGAGCGACGTCGTGGCTCACGAGGGCGTCCGACCAGTACGAGAGCTGGGTCAGGTTCGCGCTCACGGTCGTGATGAACTGCTTGTCGGCAGCCGAGCACACGAACGAAACCGGAGGGGCTGACTGGGCACGACCGTTGCCGGCGAGGACAGAGACCCCGAACACGACAGCAGAGGTAGCCAGCGTCGCCGCAGTGAGACGCTTCAACCGCACTTCTCCGATCATCGGTGACCGGGCGTGCGTTCAGCTATCACTCTTTCGGGGATTCACAACGCCGGTTCACCGGCAGGCGATGGTGCGGGCCTGCGCGGAGCGGATCACATCGGCATACGAGGCGAACGACGGCTTGGCGCTCCAGTCGGGCCGGAGGAGGCCGGACTGCCAGCCGCTGAGCGAGGGCTCGTCACGGAGCTCGAAGTTGAAGAACGCCCCGACTGCGGGCTGGCAGTACGCGAGCTCGACGGCCGCACGCAGCTGGTCTGCTTGCCGCGCCTCCGACACCGGGCTGCGGTCGGTCTCGACGCCCGCGTAGAGGCCGAGCTCAGAGATCGTCTGGAAGCCGTCCTCCATGTACCAGACCGATACGCCGCCCTGGCCCGGCACGGGCTGGGCGGTCTTGTCGAAACCCTTGTGCAGCGCGGCGAGCAGGCGACCGACGTCGCCCTGGTCGATCGAGCCCTTCTTGTGCTTCGCAGAGGGCGCCTCGCTCGAGGTGTCCGGATAGGCGTTGTGGCCGACGGTGTCGAAGATGCGCTGCGAGCGCAGGCTCGCGCGGTAGGCCTTCCCGAGGTCCTCGTACCAGCGCTTCGCACCGGTGTGCGGCGCGCTCGTCGCGATCACGTTCACGCCTTGGTCGACGGCGTGCAGCGTGTCCCAGCACGCGGCGAGGAGCGCTTCGTATGCGGCCGCCGCACCCTTCTGCGGTTTCCAGAAGGTCGACGAGTTCGGCTCGGTCCAGATCGCGACGTCGCGAATCGACGGATAGCGCCGCAGGATGTTCGCGACGAACTCGCAGTACGACGCGCGCGACGCCGCGTCCACGGGCGGCTGCTGCGCGGGGCCGGAGACAGCGATGACGATCCGCGTCCGATGCGACGCGTTCGCGACGCGCTGGAGCTCGGTGCGCTGCGTACCGACGGGGAACGACAGCCCGGGGCTCCAGTCGAGCGTCACGCGCACGGCGTCGAGCCCCAGGCTGTCGTAGATGGAGAGGAGTGACGACGTGTGCCCGTACCACTTGAGGGAGTCGTCGTCGATGCCGAGCAGCAGCCCCGGCGCCGCGGCTGCGGATGCGGGGACGAGGGCCAGGACACACAGGGCTGCCGCAAGGACCTGCTTCACGAGCGCACCGTGGGTCGGCTCGGTAAGGCACGAACACGCGGCGCGTAAAGCGCGCGTAAGGTTCAGCGCGATGCGGGGGGCGGCCGCTCGTCCGGCTGTCCTGGCGGTGGCGTGACCAACCCGTCCGAGCCTGGGCGGAACCCGCTGTGCGAGCAGTCGGACGCCTTCCTCGACGTCCTGAGCACGAACAACGGTGGCGGCAAGGACAGCGGAAACCATGGCGGCGACTACAACGGCAGCCTGGATCCGTTCCTCGTCACGCTCTGTCCGCCGATCGCACAGGACAAGAAGAGCGTCGGCGCCCACTAGGTGACGCAACGGGTGCCGGGCATCGCGCGCAAGCGCGGTGCCCGGCACCGCTCTTCAAGACACGAACGTCACGGTGTGCTGGGCGCAGTAGAGGAAGACACCCTCGAAGTACCAGCAGCCCACGAACACGTGTGTTCCGGTCATGCCGAAGCGGAAGTTGGAGACGTTCAGCTTCGAGATCGCCTCCCCGTTCAGCTCGAGGTCCACGATCGACGGAACACGATCACCGTCGACGGAGAGCTCGTAGCGCGTCCCAGGGCTCACGAGCGCTTCTTTCGCCTCGTTTACGAACCCGTGCCTGACGAAGAAAGGCTCGTTGGCTGGGAAGGTCGAAGTACAAGGTGTCGCCACGCAGGGCAGGCCGACACGGAGCGGCGTCCCGGTCGTCGGGATGCTGTTCGCTCCCGCCGGGATGGCCGCAGCCGAGTAGACGGCCAGCGCCGCCACGACGACGAGGTAGATCCGGGTACGACGCATTTCATCCTCCTGGTCCGAACTCCGCCGTACGTTCCGTGGTGCTCCTGTCACGCACCTGTCACAGGCCTTTCAGGCCTGGTAGAGCGAGCTGAGACGGTGGTACGGTCTGGCCACCGATGGAGTTTCGCGTGCTGGGACCGTTCGAGGTTTGGCGCGACGGTGGCTCCGTGGACATCCGGGGCACGAAGCGCAGGGCCGTCCTCGCGCTGCTCGTGCTGCGCGCGAACGAGGTGGTGCGGAGCGAGCGCCTCGTCGACGAGCTGTGGGGGGAGGAGCGTCCGGCGAATGCTGCTGCAGCCCTCTACAACCATGTCTCCCGCCTCCGGAAAGACCTCGGCGACGAGGTGCTCGTCACGAAGCCGTGGGGGTACGTTCTCCGCGCCGATCGAGAGTCGATCGACGTCCACCGCTTCGCGCGTCTTGTCACCGAGGCTGCGCCGCTCCCGGCCCGGGAGCGCGCGGCGAAGCTCCGCGAGGCGCTTGCGCTCTGGCGCGGGCATGCGCTCGCCGACCTGGCGTCCGAGCCGGCACTCGCCTTCGAGGCCGACCGCCTCGAAGGCCTCCGACTCGCGGCGCTCGAGCAGCGAATCGAGGCTGACCTCGAGCTCGGCGGCCATGCAGGGCTGATCGCGGAGCTCGAGGCACTGATCGCCGAAGAGCCGCTGCGCGAGCGTCTGCGTGGCCATCTGATCGTGGCGCTCTACCGGTCGGGGCGGCAGGCCGAGGCGCTCGAGGTCTACCGCGAGACGCGGCGGGCCCTCGTCGAGGAGCTCGGGATCGAGCCCTCCAAAGAGCTCCGCGAGCTCGAGCAGGCGATCCTCCGCCAGGACACCGCACTCGCGCCGCCGGCGGTTCCCGCCGGCCTCGCTGTCGGCGGCGGCCGTGCGAGGAAGATGCCGCGCGCGGTGCTCCTGGTCGTCGGGTTCGCGGCGCTGCTCGCGGCCGGCACTGCTGCGGCGGTCGTCGTGGCGACACACCGGCCGCACGCGAGGGCAAGCTCAACGGCGTCAACGGGATCGGCGATCGTCGATCCGGTAGGCCGTCCAACCGAGAGCATCCCGACGTCGGGGGTCGTCCCGACGCACGCGGCACTGCGACACGCGCGACCGGCAACGACCGCGAAGACGAAGCCGGCAACAACGGCAACACATACGCGCGAGCATCGGCACGCGCGGGTCGTCCACACGACTCTCGTCGCGCCGCTCACGCGACCAGCACCCGCAACCACGCAGGTCTCCGCGACAACCGGCCGCTGGATCTGGTCGCTCGCGGACGACTTCGCGGACCCCGGCTTCACGACGCGGATGTGGAACATGGAACTGAGCGGCACAGGCCTCGAGCCACGCGAGCACTTCGGTCAGCTCGAGTTCCTGATCGCCCAGGACGCCACGGTGGACGGGAACATGAGCGTCGACTCGCGCTACAGGGCGAGGTGCACGATGCTCGACGACTTCGACGCGCAGGTCGACTTCCAGCTCGTCGACTGGCCCGCGGCGAACGGCGTGAACATCCGCCTCGGTGCGGTGGTCGGCGGCGACCTCTGGACAGCGAGCCGCGTCGGAGGTCTCACGGACGGTGCGTTCGAGGGTTACGCGGGCGATGTCAAGTCGAGCCACGGTCTCACCCAGACGGAGGACGTGTCCGGCAGTCTCCGCGTCGTACGCTCGCACGATGTTCTCTCGACCTACTACCGCGGGAAGCTCGGCTGGGTGCGGCTCGCGTCTGGCCGCGACCCGCGGTTCGCCGATCTTGTCCTCTACGTCGACGCTGCGAATGACGAGTTCGGTCACCGCCCGACGCGCGTCGCCTTCGACAACTTTCGGGCGACCGCCGAGCACATGTTCTGCCCCGGGCCGTTCTACGCGGCGCGGAAGCGGATCACTCCGTGATCAGAAGATCAGCGAGCGATACGTGATCGTTCGCTGCATCCCGATCCCGTCGTAGACGCGAATCGCCGCGTCGTTCTCCGGCCGGACGAAGAGGCACACCGTCGGGACGCGAGCGAGCAGCAGCCGGCAGAGGTCGCGCATCGCGCGTTTCGCGTAGCCGCGGTTCCGCAGCGTCGGATCGACCCAGACCTGCTGGAGCTGCACGGCCGACGGAGTCCACGCCGACGCCTCGGCCTTGAAGCAGATGATCCCGTCCTCCAACCAGATCCACGAGCGGCCCTCCTCGATCTGGGAACGCGTCCGCCACCGGAACCCGTCGGGGTCGCGGCGGAGCGGATCGATCCCGATCTCCTCGCGGTGCGCCTCCGCGCACGCGGGCACGAGCAGATCGAGGTCGGCGAGCGTCGCCGCGCGGATGCCCGTCTCCCCCGGCTCGGGCACCTCGCCGAGCACGTACACCGGCTGGCCCGGGCGGTCGTCGCGCGGCTCGGGCATCCGCGGGCGAGCCTCCTGCCAAAGCTCGTCGACCGCGTGCTCCTCCCCGATGATCATGCGAGCCTGGCCGCGCGCGGTCGCGTCGGCGAACGCGGCGCAGCTCTCGCCCGACGGGACGACGTTCGCGCCGACATGGCAGAGCGCGACGAGCGCGCCGTCTCCCTCGAGCGCGGAGAAGCGGCCGAGCCCGCGCCGCGCGATGTCCTCGAGGAAGACGCGCTCGATCGGCTCCTGCGCGCAGAAGGCGAGAATCTGCTCGAGCGTCGGGTTGACGAACCGTGCGGCCGCGATGGGGCGAGGCTATAGGGTTGCCGCGATGCCGATCCATGTCCGCGCCGAGCCCGGCGACTACGCCGAGGCCGTTCTCCTTCCCGGCGACCCGCTCCGCGCGAAGTACATCGCCGAGACGTACCTCGACGAGGTCGTCCAGACGAACTCGGAGCGTGGGATGCTCGGCTTCCGCGGCACGTGGGAAGGCAAGCCCGTCTCCGTTCAGGCCACCGGCATGGGCTGCCCGTCCGCCGCGATCGTCATCGAGGAGCTCGTGATGCTCGGGTGCAAACGGCTTCTGCGGGTCGGCACCTGCGGCGGGCTCCAGCCGCACCACGCGCTCGGCGACATGATCGTCGCGATCTCGGCAGTGCCGCAGGATCGCACCGTCGACACGTATGTCGACGACGAGCCGCACTGCCCCTCCGCGGCTTGGGGGCTCGTGCACTGCGGGGCGCACGCGGCGAAGGAGCTCGGGCAGGCGATGCACGTCGGCCCGGTCGTGTCGAGCGACGTCTTCTACAACCCCGACGGCGGGCAGTACCAGCGCTGGTCGGACCGCGGCATCCTGGCTGTCGAGATGGAGGCGGCGATCCTCTTCACGCTCGGCGCGCTGCGCAAGGTGCACGCCGGCTGCCTCCTGACCGTCAGCGACATCGTCGTCGAGGGCGAGTTCAAGCGGATCAGCGACGACGAGCTGCGCGGCGCGGTCGACCGGATGACGCGCGTCGGTCTCGCGACCGTCACCGCACACTAGGTGACCCACTCGGCCGTGAGCATCGGCGCCTCCCGGCTGCAAACCTGCGCGATGCCGCGTCCCTGCGTCCTTGCCTCGCTTGGTTTTCGCGCGGCAGGCATCCAATGACACGACCGAGCGGATCACCCGATTAGCACCGTCTTCCTCGTCAACCCGGCGTCGGACAACGGCGTCACCGGCCGGCGCTGGCCCGAGCTTGCGCACCGCGCCGAGCAGCTCGGTCTCCCGGGCGAGACGCTCTTCTCGGAGCGCCCCGGCCACCTGATCGAGCTCGCCGAGCGCGCGGCGCGCGACGGCGCCGAGCTCGTCGTCGCGGTCGGTGGCGACGGGACGATGAACGAGGTCGTGAACGGGCTCGTGCGCGCCGGGACGAGCACCGAGCTCGCGACGATCCCGCTCGGCACCGGCATGGACTTCGTGCGCACGTATGGGATCTCGTCGAACTTCGAGGACGCGGTGCGGGTCGCCGTCGGCGGCGTACCGCGGACGATCGACGTGGGCCGCGTGTCGTACCGCGAGTGGAGCGGTGCGGAAGGCGAGCGCTACGTCGCGAACGTCGGCAGCGTCGGCATGAGCGCCGCGGTGGCCCAGCGCGCGAACGGCATGTCGAAGGCGCTCGGCGGCAAAGGGACGTTCTTCTACGCGCTGACGCGCGTCTTCTTCGAGTGGAAGAACACGAACGTGACGGTGCAGCTCGACGACGGAACGCGGCGCGAGGGCCGCATGCACGACGTGATCGTTGCGAACGGGCAGTGGCACGGCGGGGCGATGTGGCTCGCGCCGACCGCGAAGCCGGATGACGGCCTCTTCGACGTCGTGCTGATCGGGGACGTCACGAAGCGCGATTTCATCACGACCGCGTCGAAGATCTACAAAGGCACCTATCTCGCCCATCCGAAGGTCGAGCTCCTGCGGTCGCGCGCGGTGTCGGTCGACGCGCCCGAGCGGTTGCCGATCGAGCTCGACGGCGAGCAGGTCGGGACGACGCCCGTGCAGTTCGTGATCGTCCCCGCCGCGATCCGCGTTCGTGTCCCTGCGTAGGACCGCAGCACTCGCCGTCGCCTTCGCGACGCTGGGAGCGCTCGTCTGCTTCGGTGTGCTCACCCGCTTCGACCAGCGGGGCGTCGACCACCTGATGCCCGGCGCCGACTTCCGTGAGACACAGGCGACGTTCGCCGACAGCCTCGTGCCGCTGCTCGGCGCCCACTGGGAGACCTGGCTCGGTGGCGTTGCGAACATCGTCACGCTGCCGGCGTCGTTTCTGCTCTCGCTCGCGATCGTCGCCTGGCGTTCGCGGCTTCTTGCGCTCGCGCTGCTTGCGGCTGTCGCGGTCGAGGTCGTCTGCAAGGAGCTGATCGAGCGGCCCGCGCTCTACGACGGCGCGTTCCACATCAGCGCGTTCGACTCGTCGTTCCCGAGCGGGCATGCACTCCGGACGATCCTCGTCGCCGCCGCCGTCTGGCCGTTGCTCCGCCGCTGGGCGGTCGCATGGGCGATCGCGTCGATCGTGCTGCTGCAGCTCGCAGGCTGGCACACGCCGACCGACATCCTCGGGGGCGTGCTACTTGGGCTGCTAGCTCTTCTTGGCGCGCGTGGTGCCGGAGCTCTTCGTGCTCGCCGTCTTGCGCGAGCCTGACGCGGGGGCACCGCTCTTCCCGAGCTTGTCGACCTTCCGCTCGAGGGCGGTGAGCCGCTGCTCGAGCTCCTCGAGCCCGCGCACGCGCTTCTGCAGCTCGTCGAGGCGGTCGCGCATCGTGTTCAGCGCACCGAGGACGCGCTCGGCGCCCGGCGCGTCGGAGAGGCGCTGGATCGCGTCTTCGCTCAGGTCGGCCAAGCGGCCGAGGATGTCTGTTCTCGCCATCGTCCAGCACCATACCCGCCCGCGATAGGCTCGACACATGGAAGAGGCCCTGACGCGGCGCGGCTTCCTCGGAGCCGCCGCGATCGCCGCGGCCGGCGCGCATCCGCTCGGGAGGGCGGCGCTCGCGTCCACGTCGAAGCTGCCCGCGCCCGCGAAGTCGGGAATCGACCATGTCGTGGTCGTGATGATGGAGAACCGCTCGTTCGACCACTTCCTCGGCTGGCTGCCGGGGGCGGACGGCAAGCAGGCGGGCCTGAGCTACACCGACCTGAACGGAACCGCGCACCCGACGTTCGCGCTCGCACCCGACTTCCAGGGCTGCTCGTACCACGATCCCGACCATTCGTACGAGGGCGCGCGCGTCGAGTGGAACAACGGCGCCTGCGACGGGTGGCTGCGCGCGAACGACCTGTGGTCGATCGGCTACTACCGGCAGCAAGACCTGGCGTTCCTCGGCAAGGTCGCGCCCGCGTTCACGACGTGCGACCGCTTCTTCGCGTCGTTCCTCGGCCCGACGTTCCCGAACCGCATGTACTCGCTGTCGGGCGTCACGGACCGGACGAGCAACACGTTCAACCGGATGGAGCTGCCGACGATCTTCGACCGGCTCGCCGCGAAGAAGGTGAACGCGGGCTACTACTACGGCAACTTCAGCTTTCTGTTGCTCTACCAGAAGCACAAGGAGATCTCGCACCAGCACGCGACGTTCTTCAAGCAGTGCAAGACCGGGAAGCTGCCGTCGTTCTCGTACATCGACCCGAACTGGACGTTCCACGACGAAGGCCCGTCGTCGGGGAACGAAGGGAACGACGATCATCCGCACGCCGACATCCGCGCGGGCGAGTACTTCATGTCGCGGATCTACAACGCGGTGACGCAGAGCCCAGCCTGGCCGCGCACGCTGCTGATCTTCACGTTCGACGAATGGGGCGGGTTCTACGATCACGTGTCACCGCCCGCCGCGCCCGACGTGAAGCCCGAGTACCAGCAGCGCGGCTTCCGCATCCCGTGCGTGCTCGTCTCGCCGTACGCACGGCGCGGACGCGTCGCACACGGCACGTACGACCACACGTCGATCCTCAAGCTCGTCGAGTGGCGGTGGGGTCTCCCGCCGCTGTCGGTTCGCGACGCGCAGGCGGCGAACCTCGCGGCCGCGCTCGACTTCTCACGGCGCAACCTCGCGGCACCGAAGATCTCCGTGCCGAAGCTGCTCGTCGGGCCGGCCTGTCCGAGCTAGCGCGCTAGGAGATCTGGCGAGATGCTGCGCCTCGCGCCGTTCAAGTGAGAGCACTCTCGCCCAGCCGTGTTTTTATTGCCTTGTCTAGCGGGGGTCGAGCACGGCGGCCAGCCGCCACGAACCCGGAACACCCTTGAGCTCGTGCGCTCCGCGATCCTCGAACACGAAGGGTGAGCCGGCGACGAGGTCCTGCACGGTTCCGGAGACGAGGATCTCGCTTGGCTTCGCCATGGATGCGATCCTGGCTCCGACCGCGACGGCGATCCCGGCGAGCTTGCCATCCAGCCGCTCGCACTCGCCGGTGTGCACGCCGGCCCTGACCTCGAGCCCGAGTGCCGGCACATCGCTCATGAAGGCAAGAGCGCACTGGATGGCGCGGCTGGGACCGTCGAATGCGGCGAGGAAGCCATCGCCTGCTGTGTCGAGCTCGTCTCCGCGGAACTCGGCGAGGCGGCGGCGCATGATGGCATGGTGCCGCTCGAGCAGCTCCCGCCAGGCCCTGTCTCCAAGCTCGGCGGCGCGAACGGTAGAGCTCACGATGTCGGTGTAGAGCACCGTGGCGAGGACGGGCTCAGGCGACGCCACCTGTCCGACACGAGCGACGAATCGCTCGGTCTCGGCCATCGCACGCTCGTCGGCCTCCGCGTCGAGCCAGGTGAAGAGGCCTCTCACGGACGGCAGCACCACGAGCTCGCTATTCCGGATCCGCGAGGCGACGTACTCCGCCTGCTCCCGTCGACCGGCCGCGGCCAGCACCAGCGTCGGGACGCGCACGGCCGCCAGGACGTCGCGCACGTCGGCTCCCATCGTCGCGCGCAGGAATCCGACCGCCGCCCCCGGGCTGAGGCTGCGGCGCATGTGGCGCACGAACCAGTCCAGGAACGCGTCGTCGCCCACTCGCTCCGGCGCCCATTCCGCCACGAGACGGCGGAAGTACTCGACCGTGCCCCAACACTCGCGCGCGTCGGCAAGCCGCCGGCGCCATTCCTCGTCGGTCGGCGCCCACGGGTAGTCGTCGTCGCGCCGGGACGTCGCTCCCGGGTCGTAGAGCACGAGTCCCGCTGTGCGCTCCGGATACGTCGCTGCGAACAGGAGCGCCAACCGTGCGCTGTCCTGCGCGCTCCAAAGCACGGCGCGTTGCGACCCGACGGCGTCCATCACGAGACGAAGGTCGTCCATCCGCGTCTCGAGCGTCGGCGGCTCACGGAAACCGTCGGAAAGCCCAGTCCCGCGCTTGTCGAGCATGAGCACACGCGCCATCGACGCGAAGCGCTCGATCTGATGGACAAGGAGCGGCTGCTCCCAGGTAGTCAGCAGGTCGCCGGCGAACCCGCGTGCGAAGACGAGGTCGACCGGCCCTCCCCCGAAGACCTGGTAGGCAATCGCAACCTCGCCGCTACGCGCGTACTCCACGTCCGGCATGTCCATGAAACCAAGTCTGCAGTTACGGGCCACGCCTGTCTAGCCGATCGCGGCAGTAGGACCTCAGTGAGGCTGCGGAATGCTGGCACCTCAACGGTCGTGCTCAGGCGACATTCCGCATCACTGGCGCAGGCGACGGGCTAGAAGACGGCCCGATTCGCCGCGAGCCACGCCCGCTCGATCGGCAGCTTCTCGAGTTGGCGACACCAGCCGTTTCGACGGCAGCGCGCCTCGGCAAGGTCATACTCGCGTTCGAGGATGGCAGGCACGTCAAAGTTGGCGCCGTAGGCTTCCAGTGCAGCCTGCGTGCGCCGGGCGAGCTTGCGCGCTTCCGCCGCAACGAATCCGTAGCTGACGAACATCCGCAGCGCGTATGCGACATCGTCGGCCGCGTCACCCCGGTAGACGTCCGCTTCGGCTCTCGGCCCGCACTAGCTCGAGGGTCATTCCGGAGCACTGGCCCAGGCGACGGCGCCGCGCAATAACCGCCCGACCGTTGGACGCTCGCCAGGACGAGTCCAAGGACTTGGGGCGTAGCCTCTACATCCCGGGCACGGGGTCGACGAGTCCGTCGCCACCGAAAGTTGCGGGCTGAGGTCTAGTAGTTGGCCTGGTCTGCGACTTCGATGATCGTAGGCGGGGTTTTGACGGTGAAGTTGTTGAGTGCGCCTGACTCGAGTAGCTGCTGACGGACTTTCTTCGCATCTTCGACGGACGCGTATTCGGTGCGGATAAAGACGTCGTTGGGGTTCTCGACGTTGCGGGAGACCGTGTGTCCCTTGGCGATGCCTTTACGGCCGCCTGGGTCGGAGTCGAACCGTTTCTTGAATTCGTCGTAGTCGTCTACTTCGAGGTTTAGAACCATTGCGACCATGCCGCTCCTCTCGTGGACCCGTGACGGAACGCACGCCTAGCGAACCTTTTTGCGATCATCGTCGACACGCGCCCTCGACGCAAGGCGCCTAGCCGCGCTCGGGCGTCATTTACGAACGCTCGCCCAGGCGAGGCTCGCTGCGCGGGCGGGGCGCCCAAGCGGGCAGGTTTCCCGTTTGGTCCCCACGCAGCAGAGTTGCTTCGCGCCGAGGGACTGTCGTAGTCTTGCAGCGTTCCGTCCTACCTAGGAGGTAGCCGTGCCGGTCGTACTCGTTCATCAAGGAGCAGGTTTGACGAGGGAGAGCTACGAGGAAACGGTGCGAAAGCTCACTGATGGCAAGGGCGTCCACTCCCCTGCTGACTGGCCCGTCGAAGGACTTTTGATTCACATCGCCGGAGAGGCTGAGGGCGGCTTCCGCGTGGTCGATGTGTGGGACTCGGAGGATGCCGCACGCCAGTTCGGGGACAAGCTCGGTCCGATCCTGCAAGAGGTAGGCATAGAGGCCCCACCGGAGATCTATCCGGCGCACACGTTCGTCTCCGCGTAAGGTCCCCACGGCCACGCGGCGCTGTTCGGGGAACATTCCAGCATCGCCGGCGCAGGCGAACATGACAGTCGACTCCACTCTTCTTCTCAGCACGACGGTCCTTGCCTGCGGGGGTGTGGCCGCGGTCGCAGTCCAGTGTCCGGCACGCGTTCGAGGAAGCAGTTGTCACTGTTGACACATTTGCTACGAGGGCGTAGTGTCGTGCGCTCGGCGGGTCGAGTCGCGCAAGTCGCCGCTCAGGCAGCCTGCACCTGTTGCGACCTCTGTGACGCCTTGCCCTCTTTCCTCGCTGGAGCAATAGCCCTGCTCCAAACGAAGCGGGGACTCGCGCGAAGGAGGAAGCATGGAGCGCCCCTTGCTCACCGACCGTTTGATCAGTCGAAGGACCGCGATTGGCGGGGGACTGGTTGCTCTGTCTCCCTTGGCATTTCCTGGGCGCGTGTGGGCGCATGGCAACGCGGCGCCTGACGATGCGTTCGTCCTCCTGCTGAAGGGGCTTTATCAGCCCGTCGTTAAGGCGCCCGACCTCGGGCTCTCCTCGGTGGACATGAGGGACGGTTCGTACTCGACCACCAAGATCTACCCCGTCCGTGGAATCCCTGGACCCACCAACCTCAACAAGGCTGTCGGCGACTTCTATGTGCAGTTCGAGGGGGACTTGTGCGCCTACCACGTCCCCGGGGGCTCGTTTGCCATGCGGTTCACGGGCAGCAATGCCGGCTTCGTCCCTGACGGGCAGGGTGGGAGGTTCCTAGAAGGAACCTTCGAACTGACGGTCTTGGAGGCGACCGGGGTCTATCGGCCCTTTGTCGGTGGCCACAACCACATGGTCGACAAGCTGCACTTCCTCGCTCCTGGGGATGGCTCAGGCGGCTTCGACGAATACTGCTTCTGCTTCGTCAGCCGTCGATGAACGACAAGTTGTGCACCTAACCATGCATCAGCTCTGAGCACTACGCAGCGAACTTTCCGGCCGCGATTGCGAACGCACGCTGGCGCAAGCGACGCTCCAGTAGGTAACCGAACGCCGGTGCCTGCGTTCGCTGCCGCTACGGTTGGTGGGCGCACCGTCGCTCCGGCTCGGTAGCGCATCGACGAGAGGACGTTCCAAATGGCGACCGCCAAGCGTACGACGATGAGCAAGATGAACCGCGAGCACGAGCTCCGAGAGAAGCGCGCCCTCAAGCAGGAGCGGAAAGACCAGAAGAAGCTGGCGGCCGCAGCTGCTGCCGCAATCGAGGCGGGAACTCCGCCCGCCGATCAGCCCGCCCAGCCCTAGCGCCGGATCAGCACCGGCGTGCCGGCGAGGGCCTGCTTGAAGAGCCGCCGCAACACCGGGTTCGGCAGGCGGACGCAGCCGTTCGAGACGGCGTGCCCGATCGACCACGGCTCGTTCGTGCCGTGGATCGCGATCGGCCCGCCCTGCGCCCAGCCGGTCAGCACCGGCGAGAACGCCGAGATGCCGACCGCGCCCGGGCCGAACGGCCCGGAGGCGTCGCGCGGAACGAGCCGCTGGTTCACGTAGTAGCGCCCGAGCGGCGTCGGCGTGGCCGGCGACCCGATCGCCGCGACCGAGCTGATCACGAGCCTGCCGTGGCGGTAGAAACGCACGCGACGCTCGGAGAGGTCGACGACGATCCGGGTGTGCACCCGCGCGGTCTCGACGTCGGCGGCACGCACC
>JANMQZ010000156.1:0-9376 GCA_031370755.1 Actinomycetes bacterium | reverse complement strand
CACTTTCGACGGTGATGCTCCTTTGCGTATTGCAGGTCCAGCGGCGACGCGGCGCCGCTGGACCTGCCCGAAGAAACGTCGCTCCAGTCGTTCGGGCACATCCGAAGTGCGTGCCGCCGCGGGACCTGCACAGCGCTACGGGACGGCTACTCCTTCCCGTAGCGCTTGATGAAGGCCGTGACGACGTGCTGCGTCTGCGCGAGGGCCTTCGCCCAGGCGCGCAGCAGCTCGTGGCCGGCGTCGGTGAGCTCGTAGCGGCGCTTGGCCGGCCCGGGCTCGTCCGCGTCCCATTGGGACACGACCAGGCCGTCCTCCTCGAGCGCGCGCAGGATCCGGTAGAGGCCGCCCATGTCCGCCCGCTCGCCGGGGACGAGCTCGGCGACGCGGTCGACCAGCTCGTAGCCGTGAGTCGGCTGCTCGGCCAGCAGGAGCAGCAGAGCGGGCTCCAGGAAGCGCTCCACGCGCCCGCGGACATGCCACTGGCCCTGGTCGTCGCGCCAGCGGGTTCGGGGGCCATGTCTATGTGCGAAACGCATATACCTGGGTAACGAGATTAGCATCGCCGGCATTCCCTCCGCTACCCTCGGTCGCTCGTGCGCATCACGCGGTCAGCCGTCGCCCGTTCCTGCGCCATCTGCGAGCGCTCGCTCCTTATGGGTGAGCGGGTCGTTCGTTTCGCCCCGCATGAGGGCGCCGAGCTGGTGGACGTGTGCCCGCTCTGCCAGGACGAGGCCGCCGAGTACGGCTGGCTGAAAGAGGGCGCCCCGACGACACCGCTCGTCGCGCGCGAGAGCCGCAAGCGCAACGGCCTCGACCTGCGCGGGATCTTCTCCCAGCGCCGCACCGCCGCCGAGGAGCCCGTGGCCGCGGAGCCCATCCTGCGCCGGCTCTCCGAGGGCGAGCTTTCGATGGTCGAGGCGGCCGACCTCTTCAACGGCAGCCAGTACCGGCGCACCGTCGGCGGCGTGGCCAAGAGCCTTGGCGAGCCGCAGGCGTCGATCGTTCACCTGTCGGGCGTGAACCCCGAGCTCGTGATCACCGTCGCCTGGGATATCTCCTGGTACCAGTACCGCATCACGCCGGACTCGGCGCAACCGGTGCGCCTCGAGGAACGCGGGCACGAGCTCGAAGAGCTCGACGTCCGCTACCAGGACTGGAACGCGCGCATCGAGGACGACGGGCGCCTCGTTCCGGACATCGCGCGCCTCTGATCTGTTCCCCTCGCCCGCTTTCCGTTCGGGTGCGCGCCGCGGCAACGCCGCGCCGCCGGCGAGCCGTCTGACCCTGTCCATGGCTGACCCGTGGGTCCACGCGTCCCGAGCGTGAGGGGGCTGGCGTCGGCCTGAGTCGTCCCTACAATCAGACCACGATGATCTATTGCGTGATTCCTCGCGAGCTCGAGTCCGAGCTTTTCGACAAGATGGTCGATTACTACAAGGACAATCCCAACGTGGAGGTCATCGTCGATCGCCGCGACGGGCCTGACCGGCGCGACGGGAAGTCCCACGGCGGCAAGCGCGAAGTCCGCGACAGACGCCGTCCGCGCGTCACCGGCGAGTTCCCGGAGACCGAAGCGCCTACCGAGGCCTGACGTGAAATTCCGCCGGGCCGGATGACGCACCGGACACGGCGCCGGATCAGCCCGTTCGCCCGCCGCCCGTAGCGCTGCTACGACCAGCGAACGACCGAACTGCCCGGCTTGGTCTGGAGCGCCCCCGGCTGCGGCCGAATTTCACATCAGCCCTCTAGTTAGAGTTGCCCGCGATGACAGCCGTCGCGGAAACCTTCGAATCGCTCAATCCCTCGACGGGCGAGGTGATCGAGACGTTCCCGCGCTCGAACGCCGAGGCCGTCGATCGCGCCGTCGCGACCGCGAAGGCAGCGTGGGAGGACTGGCGCCTCGTGCCCGCGCCCGAGCGCGGCAACATTCTCTTCCGCTTCGCGCAACTCCTCGAGCGCAGCAAGCCCGAGCTCTCCGAGCTGATGACGCGCGAGATGGGGAAGGTGAAGGCCGAGGCCGGTGGCGACGTCCAAGAGGCGATCGACATGGCCTACTACAGGGGCGGCGAGGGCCGGCGCATGTTCGGCCAGACGACTCCGTCCGAGCTCCGCGACAAGTTCATGATGAGCGTCCGCATGCCGGTCGGCGTCGTCGGCGCGATCACGCCATGGAACTTCCCGATCGCGATCCCGGCCTGGAAGCTCTGTCCCGCGCTCGTTTGCGGCAACACCGTGGTGCTGAAACCGGCCGAGGACACGCCGCTGCTCGCGCAGCGTTTCGTCGACCTGCTCTACGAGGCGGGCCTGCCGGAAGGCGTCGTGCAGGTCGTCCACGGATTCGGCGAGGAAGCGGGAGAGGCGCTCGTCCGACATCCGGACGTCCCGATCATTACGTTCACCGGCTCGCGCGAGACCGGCGTCGCAGTGACGAATGCTGCTGCGGACAGGCTCAAGCACGTCCACCTCGAGCTCGGTGGGAAGAACGCGATTATCGTGATGGACGACGCGGATCTCGATCTTGCCGTCGACGGCATCATCTGGTCGGCGTTCGGCACGGCGGGGCAGCGCTGCACGGCCGCGTCGCGCGTGATCGTGCATCGAGCCGTGTACGGCGAGCTGCAGAAGAAGCTCGTCGCGCGCGCCGAAGCGATGAAGGTCGGCGCGCCGTGGGAAGACGACACCGACATCGGTCCGGTGATCAACGAGACCGCGATCGACAAGATTCACTCGTACACCGAGATCGGAACGGACGAAGGCGCAAAGCTCTTGACCGGTGGCGAGCGCGTCGACGGGCCGGGCTTCTACTACCGGCCGACCGTCTTCGCCGACGTCGAGCCGGATATGCGCATCGCGCAGGAGGAGATCTTCGGCCCGACCACCGCGCTGATTCCCGTCGACTCCTTCGACGACGCCGTCCGCGCGGCGAACAGCGTGCGCTACGGGCTCTCGTCGTCGATCTTCACGCGTGACGTCAACAAGGCGTTCAAGGCGATGCGCGATCTGCAGACGGGCATCACGTACATCAACGCCGGCACGACCGGCGCCGAGGTGCATCTCCCGTTCGGCGGCACGAAGGACACCGGCAACGGCCACCGAGAGGCCGGCCAGGCTGCACTCGACGTGTTCACGGAGTGGAAGTCGATCTACGTCGACTACTCCGGAAAACTGCAGCGCGCGCAGATCGACAATCTCGGACCGGAGGGCTGATGCGGACCCGGCAACTCGGCGACAGCGACCTCCACGTCACGGAGATCTCCCTCGGCTCCTGGCTGACCTACGGCGGCGGCGTTGCGAACGACCAGGCGGAGGCGTGCGTCGAGGCAGCCTTCGAGGCCGGCATCAACTTCATCGACACGGCGAACGTCTACGCGACCGGTGCCGCTGAGTCGTTCCTCGGGGAGGTGCTCTCGTCAAGGCCGCGCGACTCCTACATCCTCGCGACCAAGCTGTTCTTCCCGATGGACGACGAGAACTACGGTCTTTCGCGTGAACAGATCTTCAAGCAGATCGACGCGTCGCTTGCGCGGCTGCGCACCGAGTACGTCGACCTCTACCAGTGTCATCGCTACGACGAGGACACGCCGCTCGAGGAGACGCTCGCCGCGCTGACCGAAGTCGTTCGCGCGGGCAAGGCGCGCTACATCGGCTTCAGCGAGTGGACGGCGGATCAGATCAACGCCGCGCTCGCACTTTCCGCCGAGGACCGGTACGAGAAGTTCGTCTCGTCGCAGCCGCAGTACTCGATGCTCTGGCGCGTGCCCGAGGCCGAGGTGATCCCGCTCTGCGCCGCCAACGGGATCTCGCAGATCGTCTGGTCGCCACTCGCGCAGGGCGCGCTGACAGGCAAGTACAAGCCCGGCGAGCCGCCCCCCGAAGGAACGCGCGCGACCTCGAAGCGCATGGGCCAGATGATGGGCCAGTGGCGCGAGAACGCGGTGCTCGAAGCCGTCCAGCGGCTCGTCCCGATCGCCGAGCGGCTCGGCATCACAATGGGACAGCTCGCGCTTGCGTGGGTGCTGCGCAGCTCGAACGTCGCGTCGGCAATCGTCGGCGCGTCGCGTCCCGAGCAGGTACACGAAAACGCGGCCGCTTCGGGCATCGAGCTCGACGACGCAACGCTCGCCGAGATAGACGCGGCGCTCGGCGACATCGTCGTTCGTTGAAGGCCAAGCTCTTCACGGACGGCGGCGCACGCGGCAACCCAGGCCCCGCGGCGTTCGGTTACGTGCTCGAAGCGGACGACGGTACGGTGCTCGACGCGCGCGGCGAGAAGATCGGCATCGCGACGAACAACGTCGCGGAATACAGCGCGCTGATAGCGGGCCTCGAAGCCGCAATTGAGCGCGGCGTCGACGAGCTGGAGGTCGTCTCCGACTCGGAGCTCGTCGTGAAGCAGATGCGCGGCGAGTACAAGGTGAAGAACGAGGCACTGCGCGAGCTGTCGCTGGAGGCGGCGGGGCTCGCTCGAAAACTCGGCAAGGTCGCCTACACGGCGGTGAAGCGGGAACACAACGAGCTCGCCGACCGGCTCGTCAACGAGGCGCTAGACGCCTAAACCGGGGCTATACTTCGCGACCACGCGGATGTAGCTCAGTTGGCTAGAGCGTCTGCTTGCCATGCAGAAGGTCGTGGGTTCGAGTCCCATCATCCGCTTCCACGAAGCCCCCGCCAGGGGGCTTTTTTCGTTCCGGAGGGACAGCTCGTCACTGCGCAAGTGGCTATTGACACGCGCGCGTGAAGCGGGATAATCGCAGTGGGCGACTGGAAGGAGGGCGGATCGAGTCCGGTCACGGAAGTCGCATGGGTGGTTCGTCGAGGTTCGTTGTGGAAGGCGGACGTAGGCGGGTCGGGCGTGAGCTTCAGGTCGGCGGCTAATCACCGCAGGGTTGTAGATGTCACTTGCGACGTTCCGGGAGACCTTGCTTTCGGAGTACTTGTGCGACTCCCTTGACCGGCCTCGAGACTGATGACTGAACGGACGCTCACTCGGAAACATCTCCTTGCGACCGGCGCCGGCGCCGTCGGTGCGCTCGCGGTCCCTGCGGCGGTGCGCGGCGCTCCGCCTGTGAAGGGCGCCCCGGCGCCTGTGAAGGCTCCGGCGCCGAAGCAACAGCCCGTCTACAAGCTCGTGCCGAACGGCGCCACGTGCAAGGCGTGCGCGAAGCACGATGCGAGTTCCATCTTCCCGACGGCGAAGGCTGCGAACGGCAACCGCGCGCACGTCGGCTGTAACTGCCGGATCGTCGTGGGCGCGATCGACTACGGCACGTTCGTCGCGCTGTTCGGGAATCCGAAGAAGCTCGAGAGCTACCGCTCAGACCTTCGCTCCGCCCGCAACCAGGCCGTGCTGAAGAACCACCAGCCCGTGTTTCCGCGCTAGCACCGTCGCCGACACCGCGCGGGGGTATCGAATCGCGGGTGACGGTCGATACTCCTGAGGATGGATCCTGCGATCGACTTCGGTGAGCTCGAGCGCTCGACGGGCACGGAAGCGCTGCTGAAGGCGACGTGCCGGGCGCTGACTCGCGCAACCGACGGAGATGCCTGCATCATCTCCCGCGTCCTCGGGGACCTGCTGATCAGCGTCGCCGAGTGGTCGAACTCGGGCGAGTCCCTCCAGTTGGCCCACGGCTATCTGATCACGGATTTTCCGGTGACGGCCGAGGTGCTCGAACGGGCGGAGCCGCGGCTCGTGTCGCTCCTCGAGCCCGGCGCAGACCCGGGCGAGGCGCAGGTGCTGGCGGATCTCGGCTTCGACTCGGTGCTGATGCTGTCGCTGGTGATCGATGAAGCACCGTGGGCGCTCGTGGAGCTCTACGCCTCCGGCCGGCCGTTCACCGAGGCAGATGTCGAGCGTGCACGGCCGATCGTTCAGCGCGCCGGTGAGATCCTCGCCGACCGCCTGCACGTCGATTAGCTAGGCGTCGCGGCGCTCGCGTTCGCGGCGCGCTTCCTCGCGGCGGTCTTTGCCGCTGCGCCGGTCCTCGCCGGCGCGCCGTTCCTTCGGAGGCGGCGTCGGTTTCTTCCGGCGCTCCTCGCCGGTCCGGCGATCGCTGTCGCTTCGCCGATCCGGGTTCGTTCGCCGTTCGTCAGTCATCGCAACGCTCTCCTTCGCAGCAGCCGAGCTTGAAGCGGCAGCGCGGGCACTGCCAGGTTTGGTGACGCCAATCCATCGCGGCGCCGCACCGAAGGCACTTTTCGACATGCTGGGACTCAGCGGGCGTCACGGCCACTTTGGAGGATGCTACGCCGGGGGTCGGTCGGCAACCACGATCAGCCGGTTCTCTGCACTGGGCTCGATTCCAGGGCGGATGTTCTCGAAGCCGACCGACTCGAGCAGCCCGCGGAGCTCGGTAAAGGTGTACAGCCGGACGCGGAAATGCGTGCGTCGAACTTCGCCGTCGCGGATGACTATCCGCTCGGTCTGAGTCGCGGAGTTTACGGCGTCGAGCTCGACCTTGTCGATCATCATGTCGTCGCCGCGCTCGAAGAGGTGCGTTGGGCCGAAGTACTTGATCAACCGGGCCGGGTTCAACGTCTCCATCACCAACCGCCCCTCAACACGCAGCGCGTCGTGAAAGCCTTGCGCTACTCGTTGGTTCGTTTCGTCATCGAAGTAGCCGAAGCTCGTGAACCAGTTGACGATACCGTCGAAGCGCTCACGCCACGGCAGCTCGCGCATGTCGCCGTGCACGTACTCGACGTCGACGTCGCGCGCCTGCGCATCGGAGCGCGCGCGCTCGAGGAAGAGCCCGCTCTGGTCGATGCCTGTGACGTTGTAGCCGCGCTCGGCGAGCGCGTTGGCGATGCGCCCGTGCCCGCACGGGCAATCGAGGACGTCGTCGCGCGGCCCAAACAGCTCGGCGATCTGCTCGACCTCCGCAGCCGTGCGCTCGGCCGTGAGCATCTCCTCGTAGAAGTAGAGGTAGTCCTCGTCGAAGACGCCCTCGAAGTCGAACTCGCTCATGCGCCGAACTCGTCGAGAAGCATGTGCACGTGCCCGACCGGCTCGAACCCGAGCCCTTCGAGGATCGGTCGCGACATCGACCCGCCCTGCGTGATCAGCGCAGGAGTGCCGAGCGAAGCCGCCTCGTCCCAGCGCGCGGACAGAAGCGCGCGATACGCGCCGCGGCCTCGCGCGTGCGGGGCGGTTGCGCCGCCGAAGAGGAGGAGGCCGTGCTCGGTCGGCGCGGCAGTTCCGGCGGACACAAGCTCGCCGTCGAGCCACACGGCGTGCATCGTCGCCACGGTCTCACGCCAGCGCTCCTCGAGCAGCGAACGCGACTCGGCCATGTCTTCTTCCGACGACTCGAACGCGCGCCACTGGACCTCATTCGCCGCCGCATATTCCTCGAACGTCTCGACACGTCGCGCGACGAGCCCAGGCGACGGCGTGGGCGGGGCCGTGGTCAAGACGAGCGCGACGGCGTACGGGTCCCGGTCGTGCACGAGCCCGCGCGCAAGCAGCCGGTCGGCGAGGTCGTCCGGCTCGGCCGAGCTGCCGACCTCCCACTGTGTCGTCGTCCGTCCGCGCTCGCGCAGGAGCGAACGCACTTCCTCGAGCACCTCGTCAAGCTCGTCCGCGCCGAAGCGCTGCCGCTGCACGGTGTTCCACTTCAGGCCGGAGCCCATGCAGAGCGTGTAGCGGTCCGTCTCGATCCGCTCGTCGTTCGGCCCGAGCGCGATGAAGGAGTTGGGGTACTCGGCAACCTCTCGCAGCACAGGCCTGACGCTAACCTGTCGTGCCGCGGCGCCGTGGCCGAGTGGTTAGGCAGAGGCCTGCAAAGCCTCGTACACCAGTTCGAATCTGGTCGGCGCCTTCGCGCGAATTACCACGTTTCGGGGTGCTCGATTCCCCTAATGGGGGTAGGCCGTTTGGCCTATGTCGCCGGTAAACTTTGCACACGCAGAGGAGTTCAAAAGCGCGTCGCCGCAGTCGCGCTGACTAGCTCGCCAGCTGATCGCTCCTCGCACCAGAAAGGCGTCCCTGCGGCCAGGGGCGCCTTTTCTCTTTGCCGAACTAGACGCGCGGCGCGCGCGCCAGAAGCGTCCGTGCCGTCGCCCGCGCGTCGTCGTCCTGATTCGCAACCTGCTCGAGCAGGCGGCCGAGGACGTCGCGGATCCCGATCATGCCGATGAGGAAATCTCCCTGGCACACGGGCAGGTGACGGATGCGCTTGTCGGCCATCAGTTGCGCCGCTCCCAGGAGGTCATCGTCGGGAGCGCAAGTGACGGGCCGCCTAGTCATGACGGTGTCGATCGTGATCTCGCCGAACAGCGAGCCCTCTCCCGCGACGCGCAGCACGTCGCGCTCCGTGAAGATGCCGACGAGGTGCGGGCCGTCGCACACGGCGACCGCACCGATCCCCTCCTCCAGCATGCGCGCGATCGCCTCCTGCACGGTCGCTTGCGGCTCCACGCTCACGACCCGGACCGTCATCGCATCGCTCACTGGCATTCCTGAGGCCTCCTCGTCTCTGTGTGCCGATCGGCACGAGGAGCATACGACACGGCGCTCGCAGGTGTTACTGGCGCGTCGTGTTCGCAGCCAGCCGCGCAGGGCAGTGCCAGAGCTCGGCGTTGCCGTGAGCCCCGGCGTTGGTGCAACCGTTCAGCTTCAGGCTCGGGCGTCCCGAGAGCCGTCCGGAAAAGCATTCGCGCCACTCGGTGCCGTCGGCCGCTTGCGCGTAGGTCGTGCAGACCCCGACCAGGTGCGCGCGCTCCAAGAGCCGCTCGCGCTTGACGGTGGCGAGCAGGGCGAGCCCGGCAGCGGCAACTGCCAAAAAACGGAGCATGCGCCGGTTGTAGTCCTGTGCGGCCCAGGTCGCGTCCCCCATTCGGGAAGATCGGCTCCGTCAGCCGCGTCTGGTGGGGTGAGAGAGCTGCTCAACCCACGCAGGAGGGCCGTCTGACCGGGCGGCCCTTTCGCGTTCCTAGCCGCTAAGCGGCGGCGGCGAGATCGGCGGCGGGGGTGGGCCGGCCGAGCGGAGGATGGAGGGCGTCGCGCGAGCTGCGGCGGGCACCGGTGTCTGTGAGGGCGTCGGCGAAGGCTCCGGTGCTGCAGCAGGCGGCTCGGCGTAGGCGGGCGGCTCGACGTAGGCGGGCGGCTCGTCATAAGCCGGCGGCTCGACGAACGTCGGCGCCTCGACAGGGGCGGGCTGCTCGGCGTACGCGGGGTGCTCGACGTACGCAGGCGGCTCGACGTACGCAGGCGGCTCGACGTAGGCGGGCGACTCGACGTAGGCCGGCGGCGCCGCGGCCAGCCGGGCTGCCGGGGTGAGGACGGGCTCCAACTCTTCGGGCTCGGGCTCGGGCACTTCCTGCTCGGCCGCGACGTCGAACTCGAAGGCCGGCTCGACGGTCGGCACGCTCGTCG
>JANMQZ010000133.1:0-8074 GCA_031370755.1 Actinomycetes bacterium | reverse complement strand
GTCCGCAGGAGCTGCGGGGCATAGGTCCGCTGGAAGCCGAGGTCCATCTGGAGCCCGCCGTAGTACGGCGAGCCCGAGTCGGTCCAGCTCCCCTCGTAGTGGTGGATGCAGAGGAACTGCGCCATGTGCGGCGGCCGCTCGGCCAGCCGGCGTGCCGCGGCTGCGCGGCGCTTCCAGAGGACGACGGCCCGCTGGACGTCCGGGATGCTCATCTCCGTGAGGACGCGGCCCTCCGTGGGCGTCGTGTGCTCGCCCATGAGCTGCTGCCAGCGCCACGTTGCGTGCTGGTAGCCGTAGACCTGGCCGCCGAGCCATTGGATGGCCGCCTGCCGTTTCGCCTCGTTCGATTGTCCTACCGCAGTTGCCTCGTTCCCCACAGCAGCCTGTAGGGCGCCGGATGCGCTCGCACAGCATGCGAGCAGGCCGGCAAGGGCCAGGATGAATCGCCGCAAAAAACGCCACCCCCCAGTGGTTTCGCTTGCTCAGTCGTAGGCCGGTCGGGCGTGTCCGCAGGACTGCACCGACCGGCGCGGCTATGCCGTGCGTTGTAACCACCTTAGACGCCGAAGTCACATCAAGGGTTTGTAAAGGTGGTGTTGCCGTCGCGCGCTGTCGCGATCTTCGCTACAAAGGTGCGCGGTTTCAGGGGTTTTTCTGCATGCGGATCATCTGCCGAGTCATCGTCGCGCTGCTTGCCGCGCTCGCCTTCGCGGGGCTTGCGGCTGCCGCACCGCCGCAGAGCCGGCTCGCGGCCGAGACGAACTTCACGAAGGCGAAGCGCTCCGAGAGCGCGATCCGCTTCATCGTCATCCACGTCAGCGAGGGGTCGTTCCCGGGAACCGTGTCGTGGTTGCGGGACCCGCGCGCGCACGCCTCGGCGAACTTCGTCGTCGGCCGCGAAGGTGAGGTGCAGCAGCTCGTGCCGATGCACGACATCGCGTGGCATGCCGGCAACTGGGCGTACAACGTGCGCTCGGTCGGGATCGAGAACATCGGCTTCACGGACGATCCATCCGGCTTCACGACGAGGGAGTACCGCGCGGCGGCGCGCATCGCGGCGGTGATCGCGCGCCGTTCCGTGATCCCGATCGACAGGCACCACATCATCGGGCACAACGAGGTGCCGGACCCGAACGACCCGCTCCAGGGCGGCGGCATCGACAATCACACGGATCCGGGGAAGTACTGGGAGTGGGGCCGGTTCATGAAGCTCGTCGAACGGTTCGCGTACCCGGAGCGCTTCGTCGCGCACAGGCACCTCGGGCTCCAGATCTCCGCGAGCACGCTGTTGGACCGGCAGGTCGTCGCCGGCAAGGTGCCGTGGCGGACGACGGTCGGCGGGCCCGTGCGCCACGTGACGTATCTCGTCGACGGCAGGGTTCGCTGGGTCGACCGGATCGCGCCGTTCGCGTTCGCCGGCGGGAAGCCGCTGAACACGCTCGCGCTGAAGAACGGCAAGCACGTCCTCGAGGTGCGCGCGTACGGCTCCAGGTCGTGGACGCGTCACCGGTTCGCGGTGCGCGTACGGAACGAGGCGTTCACGCTCGCGCCGGTCGGGCTGAAGGCGAAGGAGAAGGTCGTCGGCGTGCTGCCCGTGCAGGCGCTCTTCACCGGCGTGCCGCCGGCGCGCGTCCTGCTCTATCTCGACGGCCGGGAGATCGACCACGACACCTCGCCGCCGTATCTCTTCAAATGGGACACGCGCCGCGCGACCGATGGACTGCACCTCTTGACGCTCGCGGGCCGCGCACGCGACGGCCGCATCGTGCGCACACGGATTCCCGTCAACGTCGTGAACGGCTCGGTGCTGCGCGCGGCGATCGCCGGCGACTCGCTCGTCGACGGGCAGGTCGTGTCCGGCACGCAGCACTGGCTCGTCGACACGAGCGGCACGGTCGCTGCGGTCGAGCTCTCCGTCGACGGCGTGACACGCGCGACGCTGACGAAGGCGCCCTATGCCTGGGACTGGCAGGCAAGCGCCGAGACGCCGGGCCCGCACCGTCTCGTGGTGCGCGTGACGGGCGCCGACGGCGCATTCGTCGAGCAGGCGCTCACCGTGACGGTCTCGAGCTGAACGTGAAGCCGGCGTAGAGGAGCCCCGCGCCGACGGCGATCCCGATTGCCGCGCCGCCGGCACCGAGGCCTGCGATGCCGCTACCGACCGCCGCGGCCGCGACGCCGGCGACGATTAGCGTGTTTCCGACCGGACGGCGGCGCAGCGAGCGGGCGGCGACCGCCACCACGGCGAGTGTGCCGAGCGCGTTCACGACGATCGCGAGGAGCCGCGCGGGCGCGAACGCAAGATGATCCTGCGCCGGCGGAATGCCGTGCGCGGCGAACGCTCCGTGCACCGGTACGGCGAGCGCGATCCCGGCCGCGAGGCCCGCGTAAGCGAGACCGACCGGCGCCGCGCGGCGGACGCCCGCGAGGAGCAGCGAGCCGACGCCGAGGAGCGGGGCGGTCAGAAGCGCACCCGCCGCGTAGTAGACGCGGAAGGCGCGGGCGTCCCACTGGGCGGCCTCGCCCCAGGCGATCGCCGCCGCGGCGACCGCATAGGCGGCGAGCGACTAGGCCCAGGCCGCGAGCTCGAGGCGCCGCGTCGTCCTGTAGCGGCGGGCGAGCGCGCCGGCGAGGCGAAGCGCGACGAGCGCGGCCGCGAAGGCGAGCAGGGCGTTCACGTGCGTCGAGAGTAGTAGGCTCGCAGGCGTGAGGAGGGCTCTCTCGCTCGCTGCGCTCGCCGTCATGATCGTCGCCGGCGCCTCCGCAGCGGCGTCGACGGGAGATCACGCGCTGCTCGCGCTGAACATCCTGCCGCCGGGCCAGGGCGCGAACACGCCGGAGCTCACGAATCAGATCGCGATGTACGACGGCCTGACGCCACTGCAGGGGAACGTCACCGCGGGCGATCTGACGAAGTTCTACAAGCCCGAGACGCTCGGTCTCGCTGGCGCGAAGGCGACGCACGTCGTGAAACCGAAGGCGGGCGTCACGATCTACCGCGACTCGTTCGGCGTGCCGCACGTCTACGGGAAGACACGCGCTAACACCGAGTTCGGCGCGGGGTGGGCGACGGCGGAGGATCGCGGTTTGTACCTGCAGCTCCTGCGCGGCGCTGCGCGCATCTCGGCGCTCGACGTGCCCGGCTACGACGCGTTCTCCGTCGCGCTGTCTGCGCGCACGTTCATCCCGAGCGCGCAGACGGAGGCGTTTTTGGCGACACAGTCGAAGCTCGCGGCGCAGACGGCGCGCGGCCGCCAGCTCCTGAAGGACGTCGACGCGTACATCGCCGGCATCAATGCGTACTTCCTCAAGGCGGGCGGCTTCGTGAAGCCGTACACGCGGAACGACGTCGCCGCGATCGGGACGCTGATCGGCGCCGTGTTCGGCGCGGGCGGCGGCAACGAAGCGCGCAGCGCGCAGTTCCTGTCCGCGTTGCAGCAGAAGCTCGGTGCGGCGAAGGGCCTCTCGGTGTGGAACGACCTGCGCGAGCACATGGACAGTGAGACGCCGGTGACGATCTCGACGCCGTTCCCGTACGACAACGGCCCGACCGGCATCGGCGCGGGCAACGTCCCGATCGACGCGGGCAGCTTCCAGCCGGTCGTGGCGGGCGCGGGCCCCCTGCAGCACCGGCAGCTGATGTCGAACGCGCTGCTCGTCGGCGCGAAGCGCTCGTCGAACGGCCATCCGATCTTCGTCGCGGGGCCACAAGTCGGCTACTACTCGCCCGAGATCCTGATGGAGCTCGACCTGCACGGCGGTGGGCTCAATGCGCGCGGCGTTGCCTTCCCGGGGCTCGGCTTCTATCTCCAGATCGGCCGGGCGGCCGACTATGCGTGGAGCGCGACGGCCGCGAGCTCCGACGTGATCGACGAGTTTGCGGAGACGCTCTGCGGCAACGGCGCGACGCAGTACTCGTACAAGGGCCAGTGCCGTGACATGGGCACCTTCGACGCCGGCACGCTGAAGGGGCAGAACAGCGCGCCCGACACGGAGCTGACGTACCACACGACCGTGCACGGCCCGGTCGTCGGTTATGCAACGTCGGGCGGCAAGCGGGTCGCGATCTCGCTCGAACGTTCGACGCGCGGCCGCGAGCTGCTCGCCGCGATCCCGTTCCAGGTGCTCTCGACCGGCGGCGTGCACTCGCCGCAGCAGTTCTTCGACACGATGAGCAAGTTCGACCTGACGTTCAACTGGTTCTACGCGGACTCGAAGCACATCGCGATGTACTCGAGCGGGCGGCTGCCGCTGCGCAGCGCCGGCGTGAACGGCGGCCTGCCGACGAACGGCAACGGCTCGTACGAGTGGCGCGGCTGGCTCGCGCCGATGTCGCACCCAAACGTCGTCGACCCGAAGAGCGGGCAGATCGTCAACTGGAACAACAAGCCAGCGGCAGCATTCGCCGCAGCCGACGACAACTGGTCGTACGGCTCCGTCCACCGTGTCGATCTCCTGAACACGAACGTCGGCACGAAGAAGCACACGCCGGCGAGCGTCGTCTCGGCCATGAACGCGGCGGCGACGAAAGATCTCCGCCAGACGCTCGTGCCGTTGCTGTCGCGGCTCGGCACCCCGACGACACCGCGGGCGCAGCAGATGCTGAAGCTGCTGCAGAGCTGGAACGGCAGCCGTCTCGACGCGAACGGCGACGGCAAGATCGACGACCCGGGCGGCGCGATCATGGACGCCTGGTGGCCGAAGCTCGCAGTCGCCGACCTGCAGCCCGTGCTCGGGAATCTCACCGACGACCTCAAGCAGCTCGCGTCGATCTCGAACGACGCCAACTCGAACGGCAGCTCGTACGGCTCGGGCTGGTACTCGTACGTCGACAAGGATCTCCGCTCCGTGCTCGGCGACAAGGTGTCGAGCCCGTATTCGGTGAAATTCTGCGGCCAGGGCGTCGTGGCATCGTGCGCCGCGCAGGTGTGGGCCTCGCTCGACGCTGCGGGCGCGGAGCTCGCGGCCGCCCAGGGCGCCGACCCGACCCTGTGGCGGGCCGATGCGACGAAGGAGCGGATTCGTTTCGCGGGCTTCATCCCGGACACGATGCGCTGGACGAACCGGCCGACCTTCCAGCAGGTCGTCGTCTTCCGCTCGCACCGCTAGCCTGGAGCCTTGACCAAGAAGTATCTGTTCACTCCGGGCCCGACTCCCGTGCCACCGCAGGTGCTGGCCGCGATGGGGGAGCCGGTCGTCCACCACCGAAGCCCGGACTTCAGGCCGATCTACGAACGCTGCCTCGAACGCCTACGCGATGTGTGCCGGACGCAGCAGGAGGTGCTGCTCTTCGCCTCCTCCGGGACCGGCGCGTTCGAGTCCGCCGTCCAGAACCTCGTCTCGCCGGGGGAGCGGCATCTCGTCGTCTCGGCCGGCAGCTTCGGCGAGCGCTGGGCGGCGATGACCTCGGCGTACGGGGCCGACGTCGACCACCTCCGCTATGCGTGGGGCGAGACGCCCGACCCGGACGACGTGCGCGCGCGGCTGCGCGAGCGCGACGCGAAAGCCGTCTGGGTCGTGCACTCCGAGACCTCGACCGGCGTCGTCGCCGACATCCGGGCGCTCGCCGCCGCGGCGAAGGAGGGTGGAGCCCTCGTCGTCGTCGACGCGGTCTCGAGCCTCGGCGCCCTTCCGTGTGAGACGGATGCGTGGGGGCTCGACGTCGTCGTCTCCGGCTCGCAGAAGGCACTGATGACGCCGCCGGGTCTCGGCACGTGCGCCGTGTCCGAGGCCGCGTACGCCGCACGAGGCAGCACGCCGCGCTTCTACTTCGACTGGGAGCGGACGCGGAAGGCGCAGGCCAAGCACGACGCTGCGTTCACGCCGCCCGTCTCCCTCGTCGCCGCGCTCGACGTCGCGCTCGGACTGCTGCTCGAGGAAGGCCTCGAGGCGGTGTTCGAGCGGCACGTCCGGCTCGGCCGCGCGGCGCGCGCGGGGGTGAAGGCGATGGGGCTCGAGCTCTTTTCGCCCGACGAGGACCGGAGTGCTGTCGTCACGGCGGTGCGCGCGCCGTCGGGTGTCGACTCGGGCGACATCGTCCGCGGACTACGCGACCGGTTCGGCATGACGATCGCAAACGGGCAGGGCGACCTGCTCGGAAAGATCTTCCGTCTCGGCCACATCGGCTGGTTCGACATCTTCGACATCACGTCGATGCTCGCCGCGGTCGAGATCGTGTTCGTGGATCTCGGGGTCGACGTCGAGCGCGGCGTTGCCGTGACGGCGGCGCTCGAGGCGTACGAGCACTCGCGGGTCGCGTGAAGCTGTGACGCAACGCGACCTCGTGCGCGAGGCGATCGCGCCCGCGGGCCTCGATCTTCTCCGCGAGCATTTCGACGTCGACGTCGACCTCGAGAGCGATCTCGCCGGGATCATCGACCGCTACGACGCGATCGTCATCCGCTCGGCGACGAAGCTGACCGCGGAGCTGATCGACCAGGCTGCGAAGCTGAAGGTAATCGGGCGGGCGGGGGTCGGCGTCGACAACGTCGACGTCGACGCGGCCACGCGGCGCGGCATCGTCGTCGCCAACGCGCCCGAGTCGACCGTCGTTTCTGCGGCCGAGCACACGATCGGCCTGCTCGTCGCGCTCGCACGCAACATCCCGCAGGCGCACGCGGCGTTGAAGCAGGGCCGCTGGGAACGGAAGACGTACGGCGGTGTCGAGCTTGCGGGCAAGACGCTCGGCGTGCTCGGCTTCGGCCGCATCGGCCAGCAGGTCGCGCGACGCGCCGCCGGCCTCGGCATGCGCGTCATCGCCTACGACCCGTTCGTGGCCGCCGACCGCTTTCGCGAGCTCGGCGTCGAGCGGGTCGAGACGACGGAGGGCGTCTATGCCGTAGCGGAGTTCCTCACCTTGCACCTGCCGCTGACGGCGGACACGCGCCGCTCGATCAACGCGGCGGCGTTCGTCCAGATGCGCGACGGCGTGCGGATCGTCAATGCGGCGCGCGGGGAGCTTGTCGACGAGGCCGCGCTCCTCGAAGCGCTGAAGAGCGGCAAGGTCGGCGGTGCAGCGCTCGACGTCTTTTCCGAGGAGCCGTACTCGGGGCCGCTGCTCGAGCTCGACAACGTCGTCGTCACGCCGCACCTCGCCGCGTCGACCGACGAGGCGCAGGATCGCGCAGGCGTGATCGTCGCCGAGCAGGTTGCTGCCGCACTCACAGGCGGGCTCGTGACGAACGCGGTGAACATCCCCGTGATCGGCGCCGAGGAGCTCGAGGCGCTCGGCCCGTACATCCCGCTCGCTGCGAAGCTCGGCCGCATCGCGATGGAGCTGACGGGCGGACGGGCGGAAGAGGTGACGGTGACGACGTACGGCGGGCTCGCGGGCTACGACACGCGCCTGCTCACCGTCTCGGCACTGAACGGGCTCTTCCAGGGACGCGCCGACCGTCCCGTCAACTACGTCAATGCGCCGCTCATCGCGCGGGAGCGCGGGATCGAGGTGAAAGAGGAGCGGTCGCAGTCGGCGCGCGACTACACGAATCTCGTGCGCGTGGAGATCCGCAACGGCGACGACGAGACCCGCGTGGCCGGCACGCTCATCGGCAGCGACAACCGGCAGTGGCTCGTGCGCGCGCTCGGCTTCGACCTCGATCTGGAGCTGGCGCCGATCCTCGTGCTGTTCCGGTATGACGACGTACCGGGCGTGATCGGACGAGTCGGCACGCTCTTCGGTGAGGCGGGCGTCAACATCGCGAACATGACGGTGTCGCGCACACGCCGCGGCGACAAAGCGCTGATGGTGCTGACCGTCGACTCGATGCCGCCGCCCGAGCTCGTGCAGCGGATTCACGCAGAGGGATTCGACGACGCGCGTGTCGTCGAGCTCGGCCCCGAGTAGCTACGCCGTCTGGGCGCGGGGGTCGAGGCGCTTCACGGTCGCACGCACCGTCGCCTGCATCTTCTCGACGATATGGAACCGGCCGCGGTTCTCGACGCGCTGGGCCTCCTCCTCGCTAATCAGGATCTCGTGCACCTTCTCGCCCGGCCTGATGCCCGTGACCACGGTCTGGATCGGCCGGTCGCCGATCAGCACGCGCGCCAGGTCGGTCATGCGCGCGGCCGGGGC
>JANMQZ010000032.1:0-2259 GCA_031370755.1 Actinomycetes bacterium | reverse complement strand
CGCGTGAAGCCGCGGGTCCTCTTCGTCTCGCGGCGCGTTGAGCTGCCCCTGTCACCGAGCCTGGCGCGCAAGTGGGACGCGATCGGCGCGGAGCTCGACTACCGCGTGCTGGCCGGGGGAAGTGGGAGCAACGGCGCGTTCCACCTGGCGCGAGAGTTGCCTGTGCTCGACGGTCCCGCTTTCTTCGCAGCGCTGCCTCTTCGCATTGCGCGCGAGCTGCGCGCGTTCAAGCCTCACGCCGTGCTCGCGCAGGGCGCCCACGAGACTGCGGCCGCGTTGAGCGCGCGCAAGCTCGCGCGGACGCACACGGCCGTGATCGCGGACCTGCACGGCGACTGGCGGGCGCCGACGCGCCTGTACGGATCGCGGCTGCGCGGACTGTTGAGCCCGGTCGCCGACCGCGTCGCGCTCGGTGCGCTGCGCGGCGCCGACGGCATCCGCACCGTGACCGGCTACACCACCGGGCTCGTGCGCGAGCTCGGTCTCGAGCCCGCGGACGAGTTTCCCGCGTACATGGACTTCGACTCCTTCCTGCAGGAGCAGCCGAAGCCGTTGCCGGCCGGCGGCCAGGCGCTCTTCGTCGGCGTCCTCGAGCGCTACAAGAACGTGGACGGGCTCGCCGAGGCGTGGCGACGGGCTGCATCACGTGTCCCCGACGCACGGCTGCACATCGTCGGCGCCGGAACGCTGCAGCCGGTCGTCGAGCAACTCGTCCGAGACTTGCCCGCGCAGACGAGCTGGACGGAGCGCTTGACGCAGAGCGGCGTCGCCTCGGCGCTCGACGAATCGACGCTGCTCGTCCTGCCGTCGCGTTCCGAGGGCATGGGCCGGGTGATCGTGGAGGCCTTCTGCCGGGCCCGGCCGGTCGTGGGCAGCCGCGTGGGCGGCATTCCGGATCTCGTCCAGGACGAGAGCAACGGCCTGCTCGTCGAACCGGGCGACACGGACGGCCTCGCCGACGCACTGGTCCGCGTCCTCGGCGAGCGGGAGCTGGCCGAGCGGCTCGGCGCGGGAGCGCACTCGAGCGCCGGTCTCTGGACGGTCTCGCCGGAGGACTTCGCCTCGCGCCTGCGGGATCTCGTCGGCCGGATCACCGGACTAAGCTAGGTCGCCGTGCGCGCAGACCGCTTCAAGCAGGTGCTGAAGAACTCCGTCTACCGGACGATCGGCGAGACGGCGTCCGCGATCGGCGCCAACGGCAACGGCGACCGGAGCCTGCGCGTGCTCATGTACCACAAGGTGAACGACCTGCCCGGCAATCCGTTGACGATGCCGGTGTCGATCTTCGACGAGCAGATGGACCAGTTGCGCGACCTCGACTACACGGTGGTCGATCTCGATGCGGTGCTCGGCCACTACGTCGACGGCAAGCCGTTGCCCGACCGAGCTGTGCTGAGCACCTTCGACGACGGCTACTACGACAACCTCGACAATGCCGCCGGCGTGTTGCGCAAGTACGGCTACCCGGCGGTGCTGTTCGTTCCGATCGGCTATCTCGACGACCGTCATCCGCTCCCGCACGAGGAGCATCTGGCGGCGCAGGGCATCCTCAACCGCACGATCGAATGGGAGGAGCTTGCGGACCTGGAGCGCGAAGGCATCCGCATCGAGTCGCACGGCATCTCGCATCGCCCACTCGCCGATCTCGAGGTCGACGAAGCCGCGCGCGAGATCGCGTTGTCGAAGCTCCGGCTGGAGGAGCGCCTCGGCCGGCCGGTGCGCGCGTTCTCTTACGTCAAAGGGTCCGAGGCGCATTACAAGCCCGTCCATCTCTCGCTCGTCCGCCAGGCGGGCTACGACGTGGCGTTCACGGCGGTCTCGGGCGCAAACTCGCAGACGACGGACCCGCTGCAGCTGCGCCGCTACAACATCGAGCCCTACTCCCCGCGCACGTTCGAGCTCGTTCTGGCCGGGGCGTGCGACCTGATCTCGCTGAAGGACACGGTCACGGGCACCCACGCGCGCCGCATCTTCAACGCGGCGCTGGGCACGTCCAGCAAGTAAGTGTCCGGCTACGAGCTGGCGGCCTATGAGCCGGCGCAGCGGGATGACTACCTGCGCCTGCTGCACGACGCGTGGGGCGACGCCGCTCTGAGCGGCGCCGAGTTCGACTGGTGGTTCTCGAGGAATCCTGAAGGCTCGCTGATGTCGGTCGCACGCGACGACGGGAGTGTGATCGGCGTGGCCGCGCACTCCCTCTACCGCATGGCTCTCGACGGAGGCCGTCGTCCCGCGACCTTCTCGGTGCATGCGACGACG
>JANMQZ010000018.1:0-2341 GCA_031370755.1 Actinomycetes bacterium | reverse complement strand
CCTCGCGGCGCCATCCCCCTCGGCGCGCCATCGAGGAGAAAGGCTGCCCGTTTCGCCCACCGTAGAATCACGGGCCGATGGATCCGCACACGATCGTCGTGCTCGAGGGAGACGAAACGGGCCAGGAGCTCCTTGAGGAGGGACTCCGCGTCCTGCAGCCGGACGTGATCGGGATCGAGCTCGACTTTCCCCGCTTCGACCTCTCGCTCGAGCACCGGCGGACGACGACGAACGCGGTCGTGCACGAGGCGGCCGCCGCGATCCGCGAGCACGGTCTCGGCCTGAAGGCGGCGACCGTCACGCCGGAAGGGCGCGGGGATGTCGGGTCGCCGAACCGCATCCTTCGCGAGGAGATCGGCGGCAAGGTGATCGTCCGCACCGGCCGGCGCATTCCCGGCGTCGCGCCGCTCGGCGGCGTCTACGCGCCGATCTCGATCGTGCGCATGGCCGTCGGCGACGCCTACGGAGCGAAGGAGTGGCGAGAAGGCGAAGGTGATGACGAGGTCGCGTTCCGCACGGAGCGAATCGAGCGCCGGATTTGCCACGCCGTTTCCGAGTTCGCATTCCGGCAGGCCAAGCGCACCGGCGCGAAGGTATTCGGCGGCCCGAAATACACCGTCAGCCCGACGTACGAAGGAATGCTGAAGGAGGAGATGGACGCGGCGGCCGAGCGGCATCCTGACGTCGCATACGAGCCGCAGCTGATCGACGCGACGTTCGCCTTGCTGATCTCGAGCTCGGGCGACCCGCTCGTCATCCCGGCGCTCAATCGCGACGGCGACCTCCTCTCCGACCTCGTGCTGCCGCTCTTCGGCTCGATCGCCGGATCCGAGTCGCTGCTCGTCGCGTTCGAGGGAGACGACTTCGAGCCGTCCGCGATCATGGCGGAGGCCGCGCACGGCACGGCGCCGTCGCTCAAGGGCAAGAACGTCGCGAACCCGATGGCGATGATCCTCGCCGGCGCGGCGCTCCTCTCCCACGGCGGTGAGGAGGCGCAGCAGGCGGGCCGGGCGATCCGCGAGGCGTGCCTCGAGGCCGCCGGGGCGGGGCTCCGCACCGCGGATCTCGGCGGCGAGCTCGGCACGAGCGACTTCACGGACGAGGTGATCGCCCGCACGCGCGCGAAGCTCGACGTCTGGGCCTCCATCTAGCCGGTATCTTCCGTATACTTACGTTACGTAGCAATGCGTAACGGCCATCCGCCCACGAACCCGTTCACGTACGGCGCCCTCGCGCTCGACGACGCGTTCACGAACCGCGAGACCGAGCTGCGCGACCTCGTCGCGGACATGGAGAACGGCCAGGACGTCGTCCTCTACGCCCCGCGCCGCTACGGGAAGTCGTCGCTCGTGATCCGCGCCTCGCAGCGGGCGCTCAAGCGCGACGTGCTCGTCGGCTACTGCGACCTGATGCGCACGACGACGAAGGAGCGCTTCGCCGCTGCGCTCGCGAAGACGATCTACGCCGATCTCGAGTCGCCGGGCGAGCAGGTCGTCGAGCGCGCGGCGAATCTCTTCCGCGGGCTGCGGATCCGGCCGACGATGGAGGTCGATCCCGACGACCTGACGCTGCGCTTCACCTTCCAGGCCGGCCGCCGCCCGAGCGACATCGACGACACGATCGAGCGGCTGCTCGAGCTTCCGGGCAAGATCGCCGCCGAGCGCAAGCGGCGCGTCGCGATCGTCTTCGACGAGTTCCAGGAGATCGTCGGGCTCGACCGGAACTTCCCGAATCTCATGCGCTCGGTGTTCCAGATGCAGCCGGAAATCGGTCACGTCTACCTCGGCAGCAAGCGGCACGTGCTCGAGCGGATCTTCAACGACAAGAACGAGCCCTTCTGGCGCAGCGCGAAGCAGATGGAGCTCGGGCCGATCGCGCCCGCGAAGTTCGCGCCGTTCATCCGCAAGCGCTTCGACGCGACGGAGAAGGCGATCACGCCCGAGGCGCTCGACCGCCTGCTCGGGATCACAGCGGGCCACCCCTATGCGACCCAGGAGCTCGCCTACGCGGTATGGCAGCTCGTGCCGTCCGGGCACCACGCGTTTCCGGACGACGTCGACACCTCGGTCGAGCAGGTGCTGCGCTCGGAGCACAACCACTTCGCCCGGATCTGGGACGAGGCACCCGCGGCGCAGCGGCTGCTGATGCTCGCGCTCGCGGAGGAGCCGGCGCACGCGGTCTACTCGGCGGGCTATCGCGAGCGCCACGACCTGCCGGGGCCGTCGTCGGTCGGCATCGCGCTGCAGGCGCTCGAGAAGAAAGAGATCGCGGGCCGCACGAGCGAGGGCGACCGCTGCATCATCGAGCCGTTCCTCGCCGAGTGGCTCCGCCGCGAGCAGCG
>JANMQZ010000003.1:0-7235 GCA_031370755.1 Actinomycetes bacterium | reverse complement strand
CCGACCATGTCGGTTTGGGCAATTCTCGTGGCCGCGGGCCGCGGGGAACGGTTGGGGCTCGATCAACCGAAAGCATTCGCGAAGCTCGGCGAGGATCCGCTCCTCGCCGAGCCTCTGCGCCGCCTCGACGAGTCGGACTGGATCGACGGGATCGTGATCGTCGCGCCGCCGGGCTGGGAGGAGCCGGCGATCCTGCTCGCAGAGGAGCTCGCCTGCAGCAAGGTGCACTCGTGCGTCGCGGGCGGCGAGACGCGAACGGATTCCGTGCGCGCCGGCCTCGCCGAGGTGCCCGATGACGCCGTCGTCGTGCTCGTGCACGATGCGGCGCGCCCGCTCGTCTCCGAGGCGGTGATCGAGCGCGTGCTCGCGCCGCTCGCTGAAGGCTGGGACGGTGCGGTGCCGGGACTGCCGCTCGCCGACACGCTGAAGCGCGTCGGCGTGGACGGCAGCGTCGAGGAGACGGTCTCGCGCGACGGCCTCTGGGCTGTGCAGACGCCGCAGGCGTTCCCCGCCGACGTGCTCCGGCGTGCCGTTGCCGTGGGCGGCGACGCGACGGACTGCGCGAGCCTCGTCGAGGCGGCCGGCGGCCGGATCAAGGTCGTCGAGGGCGATCCGCGGCTGCTCAAGGTGACGACGGCCGACGACCTCGCCAAGATCGCGTCGTGGCTGTGACCGTAGGCTCGACGAAGGTCACCAAGAGCGCAGGTGCCGGCTTTGCCGGCGCCGGAGCGGGGAAGGTGCGCGCTGTGGTGTTCGACGTCGGCGAGACACTGGTCGACGAGACCCGGGCATGGGAGCGCGTCGCCGATGCGTGCCGCCTCCCGCGCTTCACGCTGATGGCGCTCGTCGGCGCCGCGATCGAGCGCGGCGAGTCGCACAACCGCGCGTTCGAGCTGCTCGGCGTGAGCAAGCCGTTCGGAGCCTTCCAGGCGGGCGACTTCTACCCCGACGCGCTGGCGTGCCTGGGTCGCCTGCGCGAGGGCGGTCTCGTCGTCGGCGCGGTCGGGAACATGCAGGAGGCGAACGAGGACGTCGTCCGCGACTACCTCGACTTCGTCGGCTCGTCCGAGCGCTGGGGCGTCGAGAAGCCGGCGCCCGAGTTCTTCGAGCGCGTCGCCGCCGAGGCGGGGCGGCGACCGGCGGAGATCGCGTACGTCGGCGACCGCGTCGACAACGACGTGCTGCCCGCGAAGCGGGCGGGCATGGTCGCGGTGCACATCCGGCGCGGGCCGTGGGGCGTGCTCCACGACGCCAGCGAAGCCGACGTGCGGATCGACTCGCTTGCGCAACTGCCGGCGGCGCTCGCATGACCGACTACAGGGTCGGCACGGGCTTCGATGCGCATGGGTTCGAGGACGGCGTGCCGCTCGTGCTCGGCGGCGTCCGTATCGACCATCCGCGCGGCATGTCCGGGCACTCCGACGGCGACGTGCTTGCGCACGCGCTCACCGATGCCGTGCTCGGCGCGGCCGGGATGGAGGACATCGGCACGCTCTTCCCGTCGGGCGACCCGGCGCTCGCGGGTGCGGACTCGATCGAGCTGCTGCGGGAGGCATGGCGCCGCGTGCGCGACGCGGGCTGGGAGCTCGAGAACGCGGACGTCGTGCTGATCGGGGAAGAGCCCCGCCTCGCGCCGCACCGCGACGCGATGCGCGCGCGGCTTGCCGACGCTCTCGGTGTCGCCACCGAGCGTGTGGCCGTGCGTGCGACGACGACCGACGGGCTCGGCTTCACCGGGCGGCGAGAAGGACTGGCCGCCCAGGCCGTCGCCCTGCTGCGACGGTGAACCTCCACATCCTCACCCACGCCGAGCGCGACCTCCGCGGCACGATGCCCGAGCTCTGGCCGCCGTTCATGGCGCACGACCCGGTCGTCTCCACGTTCTGGCCGCGCCTCTACGACGTCTACCCGGACTTCCAGCTCTGGGTGGTCGACGGCAAGCAGACGGTCGCGTACGCGTGCACGCTGCCGGTGCAGTGGGACGGCGTCCCCGAGCAGCGCGGCCTCGACTGGGCGATGTCGAACGGCGCCGCCGGCGAGCCGACGACGCTTTGCGCCGTCGTGGCCGGGATCGTGCCGGAGTATCGAGGCCGCGGACTGAGTGCCGCGATCCTGCGCCGCATGGCAGGTCTCGGCACGGCCCACGGCCTCGACGCGATGATTGCACCTGTGCGCCCGACGTGGAAGGAGCGCTACCCGCTGACGCCCATCGAGCGGTACCTCCTCTGGCGCCGGGACGACGATCTCCCATACGACCCCTGGCTCCGGACGCATGAGCGGGTCGGGGCGGAGATCCTCTCGGCGGCGCCCCGCTCGATGACGGTGACCGGCAGCCGCGAGGAGTGGGAGGAGTGGACGGGCCTCCAGTTCCCGGAGGACGGCGACTACGTCGTCCCGGGCGCGCTCGTGCCGGTGCGGTTCGAGAACGGCAACGGTGTGTACGTCGAGCCGAATGTCTGGCTGCGGCACCCGGTGTAGCCTCACGGCGTGGCGCTCGACAGCTTCACGGTCGTCTTCCTGCTGAACGGCCCGGGCGGCGAGCCGCAGACCGGAGCCGAGCAGGCCGCCACGCAGGACGCGCATCTCTCGCACCTCGCCGACCTGCACGACGAGGGCGTCCTGATCGCGGCCGGGCCGCTGCCCGACGTGGAGTGGGGGACGCGCGGGATCGCGGTGCTCACCTGCGACGTGGCACGTGCGGAGGCGCTCTTCGCGGACGACCCCGCCGTCCAGGCCGGCTGGTTCGTCATCAAGACCGTGCCGTGGCTCGCGCCACGGGGCGCCGTCGCCTTGACGGATGCGCCGTTCCCGCGCTCGGCCGCCGAAGCGGCCGCCGGCTAGAACTGTCCGATCCTGCCCGTACCGTTGAGCCATGGCCAAGCCGCTCGAGGAGTGGACGCCGGATGAGCTGCGCACCGAGATCGTCCGCCTGACCGACGAGCTCGCCGCGCGGACGGCGGTTCCGTCAGGCGCCGCGCCGGCGCAGAAGGGACGAATCGACGTCGCGCGCGCGTGCGAGAACTGGGTGCGCGGCCTCGCGTGGGACGAGACGTTCACGCAGGAGATGGTCGAGGACGAGCTCTCGATCCACGAGCGGAAGGCGGGCCAGGAGCTCGGTCCGCTCGAGCGGGAGCGGCTGCTCCAGCTCTGGCTGAACGAGTTCGACCGGCGCTACAGGACCGCGGCTTAGCGCCCGCGGCGCGCGCTCTTCTGCGCGCGCTCGAGCCGGCGACGCATCTGCCGGTTCGTCGCCTCGGGCGCGGCGCCGAGGCCTTGCTGCTCCTGCATCTCGAGCAGCGCACGCCGCTCCTCGCGGGAGAGGACGGACATCGCCGACTGCGCCTTCATCGGGTCCTTGAGCGCGCCGCTTCGCTGCATCTTCTTCATCGCGCTCGCGAGCTCCGGGTTCGACCGCTCGAGCGCCGCGTTCGACGCCTTCTGGAGCCACCGCCGGAAGAGCGGCACCTTCGCGATCGTGCCGACGATCGGCCGCAGATACCGGCCGCCCTGAACACGCCCAAGGAGGGCGAAGACCCCGAGCAGCACGAGCAGCCCGAGCAGGATCCAGACCGGGATGAGCAGCGTGACGAGGCTTCCGAGCACCATCGAACCCATCGTACCGGCGCCCTAGGCCCGGCGAGCCACGTCTGGGGCCAGGCCCCAGTACGGGACCGTCACGCCTTGGTGACCGAAGTGTGACGGGCTAAGCAGGGAGGGAGACGACGCCTTCGGCGACGTGGACGAGGCCGTCCTTCGCAAGCGCGGCGACCGCGTCGGCGTCGAGCTCCGCGAGCGGGCGGCCGGCGTCGGCGACGAGGCGCAGCGTCGCCGCGCGCCGCTGCCGGAACGATCCTTCGAACGGGCCCTGCTTGCGCAACGGCTCGTAACGGCGGCCGCGCGACGGACAGTCAGATGCAAGCGGGCACTCGCTGCAGCGCGGAATGCGCGCGAGACAGACGGTCGCGCCGAGATCCATCAGCGCCTGCGCCGCGGCGGAGGTGAACGTCTGTCCGGTGCGCTCCAGCACGCGGTGCACGTTCACGTCGACGGGCAGCACGTCGCGGCCGAACGCGAAGCACGCAACCGCGTCAGCGGTGTAGCGGCCGACACCCGGCAGCTCAGTCAGGTCGTCGGGCCAGCCGTGCGCGGCGACGTGTTGTGCAGCACGGTGCAGGCTGAGCGCGCGGCGGTTGTAGCCGAGGCCTTGCCACTCGCGGATCACGTCCGCCGCCGATGCATCTGCGAGTGCGTCGACCGTCGGCCAGCGCTCGAGCCACCGCTCCCAGCGCGGCACGACGCGATCGACCTGCGTCTGCTGCGCCATCACCTCGGAGACGAGGATCGCGTACGGGTCTCCCGTCGCGCGCCAGGGGAGGGGACGCGCGGTTTCCCGGAACCACGCCAGGAGCAGTGCTTCCACGCCGCCTAGCCTAGGCTCTCTTGCGGCTGCAACACTGAACCGCATGCCAGCTCTCGCAGTCGAGACCCCGATCGGCAGGCTCGGCCTCGTCGGCTCGGAGCTCGGCCTCAGCCGCGTCCGCTGGTCGGCGCACGGGCTCACGCTCGACGGCGGTTGCGCCGTGCTTGACGAGGCTGCCGCTCAGCTCGGCTCGTACTTCGCGGGCAAGCTGACCGAGTTCGACCTCCCGCTCGATCTTCACGGCACCGACTTCCAGCGGCAGTGCTGGCTCGCGCTCGCCACGATCCCGTACGGCCAGACGGTCAGCTACGGCGAGCAGGCGCGCCGCCTCGGCTTCGGGCCGGAGACGGCGCGCGCTGTCGGGACTGCGAACGGGCAGAACCCGCTACCGCTCGTCCTGCCCTGCCACCGTGTGATCGGCGCGGACGGCTCGCTCACGGGGTTCGGCGGCGGGCTGCACCTGAAGCGCTTCCTCCTCGAGCGCGAGGGCGCGCTGCTGCGGCTCGGCTAGAACCCTCCTAAGGGCGGATGCGCTCGGCGAGCCGCGCGCGTGCGCGCTCGAGCGCCCGCGAGTGCGCCGCGATCTCGGCGACGCTGGCGCCGCGCTCGGCGAGGAGGTCGCGCACGAGCGCGAGCCCCCTCACCTCGAGCAGCAAGTCGTCGATCTCGCGCCCGAGCAGCGCCGACGACTCCGGTTGCAGCTGCAGCGTCTCCATCAGGCGGCCTCGGCGAGCTCGGGCTCGAGCACGGCCTCGACGGGTGCGGGCCGCGGCTGCGGTCCGACGAGCAGCGCCGCGATCAGCACGCCGGCAACGAGGAGCGCGGTGAGCGCGTAGAGCGACGTCTGGATGCCATGGTCGAGCGCCGCACCAGGTGCGACGACCGTATGCGCGTGGAGGTAGCTGCTCGACGAGCTCGCGGCGATCGCGCTCACGGCTGCGAGGCCGATCGCGCCGCCGATCTGCCGGCTCGTGTTCACGAGCCCGGACGCGATGCCCGCGTCGGAGGGCTGAACGCCCGTCAGGCTCGCGATCGTCACCGGCACGAACGAGAGCGCCATGCCTGCGCCGCCGAGGACGAAGGCCGGGAACAGATCCCAGAAGTAGCGGCCGTGCAGCGGCAGCCGCGTCAAAAGCGCGACCGATGCCGTCGACGAGAGCAGCCCGGCGGTGAGCGTTGCCCGCACGCCGACGCGACCGACGATCCACTGCGCGACGTTCGAGATCACGACCACCGTCAGCGCGAACGCGGTGAAGGCGACGCCACTCTGCATCGGCGAGTAATGCAGGACGTCCTGGAGGTAGAGCGTCAGCACAAAGAACTCGGAGAACGCGACAGCGCCGACGATCGCCATCGTCGCGTTCGCGGCGACGAGCTGGCGGATCCGGAAGATGCGCGGCGGCAGTAGCGCCGCCTTCGAGCGGAGCTCGATCACGGCGAACGCCGCGATGAGCGCAACCGCTCCACCGATCAGCCCGAGCGTCGTCGCCGAGCTCCAGCCATCGGTCGTTGCGCGCGTCATCGCGTAGACGAGCAGCATCAGCCCGGCGGTCACGGTCGTCGCGCCTGCCACGTCGAAGTGCCGGTGCGTGAGCTCGGCGCGGCTCTCGCGCAGCAGCCACGGGGTCAGTGCGATCGCGATTACGCCGACGGGCACGTTCACGAAGAAGATCCACGACCAGCTGAGGTACGACGTGAGCACGCCCCCGAGGAGGACGCCCGCGGCCGCCCCGCTGCCGGACGCCGCGCCGTAGATGCCGAGCGCGAGATTCCGCTCGCGGCCCTCTCGGAACGTCGTCATGAGGAGCGAGAGCGCGGCCGGCGCGAGGAGCGCGCCGCCGAGTCCCTGGAGAGCGCGGAACGCGACGAGCGAGCCGGCCGACCAGGCGATGCCGCAGAGGAGCGAGCTGATCGCGAAGAGGGCGAGGCCCGCGACGAAGAGGCGCCGCCGGCCGAGCAGGTCGGCCAGGCGACCGCCGAGCAGCAGGACGCCGCCGAAGAGGATGGCGTAGGCGGAAATCACCCACTGAAGGCCCGCCTGCGAAAAGTGGAGGTCGGTCTGGATCGACGGCAGCGCCACGTTCACGATCGCGACGTCGAGGATGACCATGAACTGGGCGGTGATGATGAGGGCGAGAGCGGCCCAGCGGCGCTCGGACGGCCTCGAAATGGTGGAAAACGTCATTTGTGGATCTCCAAACTCGTTTACTTAGCCAACGATAGCACGCAACAACGGTTGTACGCGCTACACTTCTTGACACGACCATGGCAACCACTCCCGCACCCACCCCCGCCCTCGGAACCGGCCCCTCGCGCGAGCTGCTGCTCAGCACCCCGTTCCTCCTGAAGCGCCTCGGCATGACCGTGAAGGAGCGCGCCTACGAAGCCTTCGAGGCGATCGGCATGAACCCGCAGCACCACGCGGTGCTCTCGCTCCTCGAGGAAGGGGCGCGCGAGACGCAAGGGACGATCGCCGACGCCCTCGGCTGGGACCGCAGCCAGCTCGTCGGGCTCCTCGACGAGCTCGAGGAGCGCGGCTTCGTCGAGCGCAAGCGCGACACGGTCGACCGGCGACGCCACCTCGTCAGCGTCACGCCGGCCGGCAAAGAGGCGCTCGCCCAGATGCGCGCGATCTCGAAGCGCATCGAAAAGGAGTTCCTCGAGCCACTCGACGCCGACGAGCGGCGAGAGCTGCACGATTTGCTCCTCAAGCTCGCGTGTCATCACAACGCGAGCTACGTCACGACGCAGAAGCGCTGAAACACCCGCACCGGAGCTATTCCGGTTTCCGATAGATCCTTTCGCACCGGCTCGG
>JANMQZ010000327.1:0-9716 GCA_031370755.1 Actinomycetes bacterium | reverse complement strand
CCGAGCCGTCCGCCTTCACGATCAGCAGCCGCACGGCCTCGGGGAGGACAGCGTTCAGGCGGCCGGAGTAGCGAACCTCGCAGCGGGCGACGAGCAGGCGCATCGGGCCAACCTACTGTCCTTTCCGGACATAGGTGCCTGGCTCCGCGAAGCGGTGCCTGGCACCGCTTTTCGAAGCTGGGTCAGACACCCGCTACGCGGGAGTCAGACCCGCCGCTCGACCCGGGAGCCGCCGACGATCGCGTCCTCGCCGTCGGCGAAGCGGACCCAGGCCTTGCCCTTGCCGTCGTAATCGGGCGACCAGACGACGAGGGTCGCCTCGCGACCGCCGACCGTGACCTGCTCCGAGCCCTTGGGCGCCGCGCCGTTCCACACCTGGACAAACGGGTTCTCGGCGCGCTCGCGGCCGATCGTCGTCTCGTCGGTGTGGCCGGGCAGCACGCGCATCTCGTCCGGGAGCGCCATGAAGACGTCCATGACCGAGGCGCGCACCTGCTCGAGGTTCCCGCCGCCGACGGCGTCCTTGAACAGGGTGTCGCCCGTGAAGACGACGTCGTCGACGACGAAGGCGACCATGTCGTCGGAGTGCCCCGGCGTCGACGTCCCGCGAACGCGGAGCCCGCCCCACTCCCACTCGCCGGGCTCGGCGACGACGTCGATGTCGTACCGCGCGCGCAGCTCGTGCTCGTGCGTGACGTGATCCGTGTGCGAATGGGTGCGGAGAATCGCGGCCGGGGTCGCCCCCCAGCGCTCCACGGCGGCGACGAGCGGGCCTACGTCGGCGCCCGAGTCGACGAAGAGCGCCGTCCCGCCCTCGCGGTCGGCGATCACGAAGGCGTTCGAGAGCCAGTCCGGATGCATGCTCTTCTCGATCAGCACGGCGCTAGGCTAACGGGAACCCTGAAGAGGAGGACGGAATGGCCGGCCTGTGGCAGCGCTTCACATTGATCTTCAAGTCGAAGGCCTCGCGCGCGCTCGACCGCGCCGAGAACCCGACCGAGACGCTGGACTACTCGTACGAGCAGATGATCCAGCAGCTCCAGAACGTGAAGCGGGGCGTCGCTGACGTCGTCACGGCGAAGAAGCGGCTCGAGCTGCAGACGCAGTCGATCGAGCAGAACGTCGTCAAGCTCGAGACGCAGGCACGCCAGGCCGTTACCGCGAACCGCGAGGATCTCGCGCGGCAGGCGCTCGAGCGCAAGGCGGCGGCACAGCAGCAGCTTCAGGGGCTCGACACGCAGGTGCAGCAGCTCCAGAGCCAGCAGGAAGGGCTGATCGCGTCGCAGCAGCAGCTCGAGGCGAAGATCGAGTCGTTCCGCTCCGAGAAGGAAGTCATCAAGGCGCAGTACTCCGCCGCGCAGGCGCAGGTCAAGATCGGCGAGGCTGCGACGGGTATCGGCCGCGGCATGCAGGACACCGGCATGGCGATCCAGCGCGCACGCGACAAGACCGAGGAGCTGCAGGCCCGCGCATCGGCGATCGAGGAGCTGACCGCGTCCGGCGCGCTCGAGGATGTCACCGACAACCGCACGCAGCTCGACCGCGAGCTCTCGCAGATCTCTGCGTCCAGCCAGGTCGAGGACGAGCTCGCGAAGCTCAAGGCAGAGGTCGGCCCGGGCCAGGAGAGCAAGGAGATCGAGCCCGGCACACCGGCGACGTAGTGGGTCTCGGCGACGTCCTCTTCGGGCGCAAGAAGCTGAAAGGCCCGGCGCGCGACCGGCTCTTCGCGCTCACGACCGCCGCGGTTTCGCTCGACGTCGAGTGCGGGCTCAAGCCCGCCGGCGTCGGCGCCGTCGTCTTCAAGCCGCTCTCGGCCGGCGAGTTCGCGCAGGTCGACAAGGACGTCGAAGAGCTGCTCGCGAGTGTCGCCGCGTCGTCCGGCTCGACGCTCGAGCGGAAGACGGACACCTTCGGCTTCCAGTGGGTCGTCGTGCACGATCCGGAGCTCGAAGACCAGGTGACGGCGGTCTACGCACTCGCGAACGAGTTCTCGGAGCGCGGCTTCGGCGCGCAGCTCCTCGCCGCCCCATTCCGCTTCGAGGGCGGCGGCCACCCCGTCTACTGGATCTACGGCTTCAAGACCGGGACGTTCTGGCCGTTCGTCCCGACCGGCGAGAAGCAGGAGCGCGACAACCCGCGCGAGCTCCAGCTGAAAGCGCAGCTCGAGAAGGAGCTGCCCGTCGAGCCCGACCTGACGAAGTGGTTCGGGCTGTTCGACGCGCCGATCTAAAGAGCTGCAACCAGGTTGCACTGCAACCTGGTTGCTAAGAGATCGGCTTGCCCATCTCGCGGGAGATCTCCGCGAGCGCGGCGAGGCGCTTCTCGAGCGGCGGGTGATCCATGAAGAGCTCCCCGACGTGCGCGCGCCAGTTCGTCGAGATGATGAAGTAGGCGTTCATCGCTGCGACTTCGCGAAGGTCCTGCTGCGGGATCTGCGTGATCCCGCTCGAGATCTTCTGCAGCGCGCTCATCAGATTCTCGGGCGCGCCGGTCATGAGCGCCGAGCCGCGGTCAGCCGCGTACTCGCGGTAGCGCGAGATCGTGCGGATGAGGACGTAGCTGATCGCGTAGGTGATGATCGAGACCGCGAAGATGATCAGCCAGATCGGCACGCCGTTGTTGCCGTTCGAATCGCGCCGGCCGCCGCCCCCGAAGCCGCCGAACATGCCGCCGTAGAGGCCGATACGCGTGAGGAACCCGGCGAGCATGGCGAAGAAGCTCGCGAGCGTCATGATCAGCACGTCGCGGTTCGCCACGTGGGAGAGCTCGTGCGCGAGCACCGCTTCGACCTCCTGCGGCTCGAGGCGCTGCCAGAGACCCTGGGTCACCGCAACCGCCGCGTGCTTTGGGTTGCGGCCCGTCGCAAAGGCGTTCGGCACGTCGGTCGGGATGATCGCGACGCGCGGCTTCGGCAGATCGGCCAGCGCGCACAGCCGCTCGACCATCGCGTGCAGCTCGGGCGCCTCTTCGGGTGAGACGACCTTTGCGCCGGATGCCGCGAGCGCGAGCTTGTCCGACGTGTAGTACTGAACGACAGCGATCCCGACGATGATCACGAGCATCGGCGCGAGGCCGACGTTCAGCACCTGGAACAGCACGAGGGCGAAGATCACGTAGAGCAGGCCGAGCAAGCCGCCGGTGAAGACCATCCTCACGGAGAGCCCGAAATCACGTCCGTACGACTTGCGCTTCACGCTTCACATGGTAGTCACGTGGGGTAAAGTCACGGCCCGTGCGCCGCCTGCTGCCACTCGCGATCCTGGCCGCCGCTCTGCTCGCCGGCTGCGGCGCGCAGGGAGTCACGAGCCCAGCGCCGGAGACGGTCGTCGGCACGCTGCCGAAGCCCGCCGCCGTGCCGGACACCCCTGCCTCGAAGCTCAAGGGCGACGCCGCCGCAGGCGAAAAGCTCTTCACGAGCGCCGGCTGTGTCTCCTGTCACACGCTTGCCGCGGCCAAGTCGACCGGAACGGTCGGGCCGAACCTCGACCAGGCGAAGCCCGACTTCAAGCTCGCGACCGCGCGCGTGACCCTCGGCAAGGGCGTGATGCCGTCCTTCAAGGGCCAGCTCACCGACCAGCAGATCGCAGACGTCGCCCAATTCGTCGTCGCGTCGACCTCCGGCGGATAGAGCTCCCGGCCGGATTCCCGCCGAGCATCGCCGCCTTCGCGGTCGACCTCGACCGCACGCTCATCGCCAAGGACGCGGTGCTCCGGCCGCGCACGCGCGCTGCGATCGCCCGCGCGCGCGCCGCGGGCGTGCACGTGATCGTCGTCACGGGCCGGATGTTCCGCTCGGTGCGGCCGTACCTCGACGAGGCGGGCCTCGACGAGCCCGTCGTCTGCTACCAGGGAGCCGTCGTCGCGGATCCGCGGAGCGGGGCGTTCCTCCGCCACGTGCCGATCCCGCGCGCCGCGGCGCTCGAGGCGATCGACGCAGTCGTCGAGGCCGGCTTCCACGTCAACTGCTACGTCGGCGACAGCCTGTACGTCGCCGAGGTGACACCGGAGGCGCGGTCGTACTCCGGTTTTCAGGGCCTTGACCTCCACGAGGTCGGCGACCTGCATGCGTGGCTGCACGACGATCCGACGAAGCTCGTCGCCGTCGGCGACCCCGACGCGCTCGACGCGCTCGAGGACGTGCTCAAGCCGCGCTTCGCCGGCAAGCTCTTCGTCTCGAAGTCGCTGCCGCACTTCCTCGAGTTCGCGCACCCCGACGTGAACAAGGGGTCGGGGCTCCAGTTCGTCGCCGATCTCCTCGGCTTCACCGCCGAGCAGACGGTCGCGTGCGGCGACGGCGAGAACGACCGCGAGCTTCTCGACTGGGCGGGCTACGGCGTCGCCGTGGCGAACGCACACGAGGACATCCTCGCCCGCGCCGATCTCGTCGTCCCGGACGTCGAGGAGGAAGGGGTCGCAACCTTGCTCGACGCCTACCTAGACTCCCGCCCATGATCGACATTCGCGCAGCCCGCCAGGATCCGGACGCGATCCGCGCTGCGCTTGCGCGTAAGGGCGCGGCCGAGGCGTTCGACGAGCTGCTGGCCGCCGACCGGGCGGTGCTCGAGGTGCAGCCGCGCGTCGAGGACCTGCGGGCGAAGCGGAAGCTCAGGGGCAAGCCGACACCGGAGCAGCTCGCGGAGCTCGAGCAGGTGAAGGTCGAGCTGCAGCAGCTTGAGGAGCAGCTCGCCGCCGCCGAGGCGCGGCGTAGCGACCTGCTCGCGCGCGTGCCGAACCCGCCGGCCGAGGACACGCCCGACGGGTTCACGGACGAGGACGCCCGCGAGGTGCGGCGCGTCGGCGAGCCGCCGGCGTTCGCCTTCCCCGCGAAGGATCACCTCGACCTCGCGCAGGCGTTCGGCTGGATCGACATGGAACGTGCGGCAAAGGTGTCGGGCTCGCGGTTCGCGTATCGCGTTGGCGATCTTGCGCTGCTCGAGCTCTCGCTCTATCGCTACGCGCTCGACCGGCTGGTGCAGAAAGGCTTCACGGTCGTGCTGCCGCCGGTGCTCGTTCGCGAGGAGGCGATGTACGGCACCGGCTTCCTGCCGACCGACGAGGTGAACATCTACAAGGTCGAGCGCGACGAGCTCTATCTCACCGGCACCGCCGAGGTGGGGCTCGCGGCGATGCACATGGGCGAGATCCTCGAGCACGACACCTTGCCGCTGCGCTACGTCGGCTACTCGACGAACTTCCGCCGCGAGGCCGGCGCCGCCGGCAAGGACACGCGCGGCATGTTCCGCGTGCACCAGTTCGACAAGGTCGAGATGTTCGTCTTCACAACGGTGGACGTCGCGCGCGACGAGCACGAGCGACTGCTCGCGATCGAGGAGGAGCTGATCGGCGACCTCGACATCCCGTACCGCGTCGTCAACATCGCCGCGGGCGACCTCGGCGCCTCGGCGGTGAAGAAGTACGACATCGAGGGCTGGTTCCCCGGCCAGGAGCGCTATCGCGAGCTGACGTCGACGTCGAATACGACCGACTACCAGGCGCGACGGCTCGACATCCGCACGCGGCGCGACGGCAAGCCCGAGCACGTCGCGACGCTGAACGGCACCGCCGTCACCGCGCGCACGGTGATCGCGCTGATGGAGAACTTCCAGGATGAGGGCGGCGCCGTCGCAGTGCCGGAGGTGCTCTGGGACTACGGCGCGCCGCGGCGCCTCGGCACTCGGGAGCGCGTCTGAGCGTGCGCACCGACGTCGCGGCCACGGGGATCCCGTCGTCCGAGCTCGCCGAGCGGCGCGAACGGCTGCTCGAGCACTGCCGCGCGCATGCCCTCGAAGGCTTCGTGCTCTTCGACGAGTCGTACATCCGCTACTTCGGCGGCTTCACGTTCCTCGCAACCGAGCGGCCGGTTGCGTTCGCCGTCAACGCGGCCGGCGACGAGGCAGTCTTCGTTCCGGAGTTCGAAGTCGAGCGCGTGCGCGCAGAGTCCGAGTTCGACCGCGTCGAGTCGTACCCGGAGTACCCGGGCGAGGAGCATCCGATGCGGATCCTGCAGCGCGTCCTCGAGGACATGGGCATGCGCGGCGCCGTCGGCGCGGAGCAGGACGGCTACCCCGGCATCCTCGGCTACGCCGGCCCCGCGCTGAGCGAGGTGGGCGGCCGCGACGTCTTCCCGCTCGCGCCGTTCATCGAGGGGATGCTCGTGCGCAAGAGCGAGAACGAGGTCGCGCTCATCCGCGAAAGCGCGCGCTGGTGCGAGCACGCACACCGTCTGCTGCAGGAGTACTCGCGCCCCGGCGCGACGGAATCGGAGGCGAGCCTGCGCGCGAGCCAGGAGGCGACGCTGGCGATGCTCGAGGCGCTCGGACCGTCGTACAACGGCCAGCGGTCGTCGGCGGACGGCGCGACTGCGGGCTATCGCGGGCAGATCGGCAAGCGAAGCGCGTGGGCGCACGCGGTCGCGCACAACACCCGCTTCGCGCCCGGCGACATGCTCGTGAGCGAGACCGCCGCGCCGGTCTGGGGCTACAACGCCGAGCTCGAGCGTGGGATGGTCGTCGGCGCGCCGACCGGCGAGATGCGCCGCCTGTTCGACCACATGTGCGCCGCGCAGCAAACGGCCTTCGATGCGTTTCGCCCCGGCGTCACCTGTGCGGACGTCGACCGTGCTGTGCTCGGCTACTTCGAGGAGAACAACCTGCTGCCGTACTGGCAGCAGCACGTCGGCCATGCGATCGGCCTGCGCAACCACGAAGCGCCCTTCCTCGACGTCGGCGACCACACACCGGTCGAGCCCGGGATGGTGTTCACGCTCGAGCCGGGCGTGTACGCGCCGGGGCTCGGCGGCTTCCGCCACTCCGACACCATCGTCGTCACCGAGGACGGGATCGAGATCCTCACCGACTACCCGTCGGACATCGAGAGCCTGACGATCGTCTAGCGTTGGCCGCTGCGCGGCGGGGTGCCGGAGCGGTCGAACGGGGCGGTCTTGAAAACCGCTAACCCCCTAAAGGTTCGTGGGTTCGAATCCCACCCCCGCCGCTCTCCCGAAAGACGCGCTCGTCCCGGAGACGCATCGCGCCCCCGGGACGAGCACACACGCGTCTAGCTGAGGATCCCGCGCGCGACGAACGCCTGGCGAACCTTGCCCGCGTCCGCCGCGCCGTAGAGCTGCAGCGCAGCCGCGACGGTGCGGTTGGCGAGGTCGGTCATCGTCGTCCCGGGGAAGTCGAACGACCCGGTCAGGATGATCGTGTCGGCCTTCACGTGCCCGAGACCCTGGCGAATGTCCCAGAGCGCACGCGACCAGATCTGGCCGTCGTGATGGACTTCACCGTTCAGGTTCTCCGGGTAGTGCAGGTTCGTGTCGACGCGCCGCAGGCAGTGCGGGACGGTCGACGTGTACGACGTGGAGTCCCAGTCCATCACGCACGGCACCGGCTCCAGGTTCGGAACGCCGAGCGCCGTCCCGACGACGTCGGAGACCGTCACGGCCCAGTAATCGCCGAAGCCCTCGCTGATCGCGCCGGCTTCCTCGGACGCGAACGAGAAGTTCTGCGAGAAGTGGATCGCGTGGCCGTACTCGTGGAGGATCACTTCTGCGTCCTCCGCGTCGTCCACGCCGCCCTTGCCGAAGCGAAGCTCGTTCTTGGGATGATCCGTCGCGAACGAGTTGTCCAGCCCCCACTGATTGATGCGAACGGGCTGCGGCCGTTTGTTGACGGCCCGCCGCGTGACGCCGAAGCCGAGGCTGTGGATGTACTTCTGCGCCTCGGTGATCCAGTAGTACGCCATCAGCTGCTCGAACTCGTCCTGGCTACGCGTGTAGCGGAACGTGTTCGTCGGCGAGTACGCCGGGTTGCCGGTCTCGCTCAACACCGTTGCGTAATCGCCGCTCAAGAAGCCGCTGCCGTCGAGATTCGTCAGCGTCACCGTGTGGTACGCCGCCGCCGGGACGGCCGCGTCGGAGTCTCTCTGATCGGTCAGCGACTCGTCGCCGAGGCTCTGCACCGGATTCGACACGAACACCGAGCCGACACCGGTCGTCGAGCCAGGCCCGGGCTTCGCGCCCATCGCCGTGACTACGACGACCGCGGCCGCGAGCAGCGCTACCGCGAGCGCCAGAACGCGCTTTCTCACATTCCCCTCCCCCGTTGGAGCAACAGGTGCTGACCTTAGCCGGGCCTCGCGCGAAGGTCTAGGCCTCGCTTCTACACTCGGAGAGTGACGAGCGGCAAGGATCTGCGCGGGCTCATGCGGTTCGTGCCGCATCCGGTTGCCGTGCTCTCGGTGCGAAACGACCGCGACACGATGGGCGTCACCGTCTCCTCGCTCGTGTCGCTCTCGCTCGAGCCACCCCTCGTCGGCGTCTCGATCGGCAAGCAGGCATCCGTCTACGAGCTGCTGCGGAACGCGGGCGCCTTCTCGCTCAGCATTCTCGGCGATGGCCAGGAGGACCTCGCCCGCCGCTTCGCCTCCGGTCACCCGCCCCTCGTGCACTGGAGCGGCGTCGAGACGATCGATGGCCGCTACGCGCCGCGCCTCGCCGGCGCACTCGGCTGGCTCGAGGTGCGCACGATCGCGCAGCACGACGCAGGCGACCACACCTTCTTCATCGGCTCGGTAGAGGCGGCCGAGCGCGGGCCTGCAGCGAGCGCGCTCATGTACCGGGACCGCTCGTACCACTCATTGTGATCGACGCGGTCGTCTTCGACATGGACGGCGTGCTGATCGCGTCCGAGGAGATCTGGGACGAGGTGCGTGAGGCGTACGTGCGCGAGCGTGGCGGAGGCTACGACGACGAGGTGCAGCGGGCGATGATGGGCATGAGCTCGGTCGAGTGGTCCCAGTACCTCCACGATGTCGCCGGCGTGCCCGACGAGCCGGCGGCGATCAACGACGAAGTGGTCGGGCGGATGCTGGAGTCGTATCGCGAGCACCTGCCGCTGATCGACGGCGCGGTCGAAGCCGTGCGGCGGCTCGCCGCCCGCTATCCGCTCGGGCTCGCATCCTCGTCGAACCGGCCGCTGATCGACGCAGTGCTCCTGATGGCGGGCCTCACGCCGTTCTTCGCCGCAACCGTGTCGTCCGAGGAGGTGCCGCGCGGGAAGCCCGCGCCCGACGTCTACCTCGAGGCCGCACGGCGCCTCGGCGTCGACGCGCAGCGCTGCGCTGCGGTGGAGGACTCGCACGGCGGCATCCGCTCCGCGAAGGCGGCCGGCATGCGCGTGATCGCGATCCCGAACCCGTCGTATCCGCCCGACGACGAGGCGCTCGCCCAGGCGGACGTCACGATTCACTCGCTCGCAGAGTTGACGCCGGAGCTAGTCGACGCGACCGACTAGCACGCAGCCGTTGTGGCCGCCGAGGCCCATCGCGTTCGAGAGCGCAACGTCGACCTGCGTCTCGCGGGCCACGTTCGGCACGTAGTCGAGGTCGCACGCCGGATCGGGATGCTCGTAGTTCATCGTCGGCGGCAGCACGCCGTGGTGCACGGCGAGCACGCACATCATCGCCTCGATCGCGCCCGCCGCACCGAAGCAGTGGCCGGTGACCGACTTCGTCGAGGACACCGCGAGCTGGTACGCGTGATCGCCGAAGACCTCCTTGATCGCCTTCGTCTCGGCCGCGTCGCCGAGCGGCGTCGAGGTTCCGTGCGCATTGATGTAACCGACCCGCTCAGGCGCGATCTCCGCGCGCTCGAGCGCGCGATGCATCATCTCTTTCACGCCGAGCGAATCGGGGTCCGGCTGCGCCATGTGGTG